>JBIKII010000014.1:0-35228 GCA_044361705.1 Caulobacter sp. | reverse complement strand
GGGCGTCGTCGAAGGTTTCGCCCTTCAGGGTCTTTTCGACCAGACGCAGCCAGTCCTCTCGGGCGGGCGGCGCGAAGTCGTCGGCCAGCGGCAGGATCGTCCCGGACAAGCTTGGCGTCTCCCAGTGCATTGCAGCAAATGAGAGCGCGTGATGCGCCCCTGCCGTAAGGTGCGTCAAGCATCGGCGCCCGGATTTGCCTTCCGTTAGGGGAAGGCAATTACCGCTTGCGGAGCCCGAACGGGCGTTTTACTTACAGCGTATATTCATAGACGGAGCGCATCCCGCCATGGCCCTGCCGCCGATCCTTCGTGACCGCCTTCGCCTGCCGGCGATCGCCTCGCCGCTGTTCATCATTTCCGGTCCCGACCTGGTCATCGCCCAGTGCAAGGCTGGCATCGTCGGCTCCTTCCCGTCGCTGAACGCGCGTCCGATCAGCATGCTGGACGAGTGGCTGGCCCGGATCACCGAGGAACTGGCGGCCTGGGACAAGGCCAATCCGGACATGCCTTCGGCGCCGTTCGCCGTGAACCAGATCGTCCACAGGACCAACAACCGCCTCGAGGAGGACCTGGCCCTCTGCGAGAAATACAAGGCCCCGATCGTCATCACCTCGCTGGGCGCCCGCGAGGAGCTGAACCAGGCCGTTCACGGCTGGGGCGGCATCACCCTGCACGACGTGATCAACGACAAGCACGCCCACAAGGCCATCGAGAAGGGCGCTGACGGCCTGATTCCCGTCGCCGCCGGCGCGGGCGGCCATGCCGGGGCCCTGTCTCCGTTCGCCCTGATCCAGGAGATTCGCCAGTGGTTCGACGGCCCGGTGGCGCTGTCGGGCTCCATCGCCAGCGGCAAGGCCATCCTCGCCGCCCAGGCCATGGGCGCCGACCTCGCCTACATCGGCTCGGCCTTCATCGCCACGAAGGAAGCCAACGCGGTCCAGGGCTACAAGGACATGATCGTCGAGAGCTCCGGCGAGGACATCGTCTACTCCAACCTGTTCACCGGCGTGCACGGCAACTACCTGCGTCCCTCGATCGTGCGGGCGGGCATGGACCCGGACAACCTGCCGGTCAGCGACCCGTCGGCGATGAACTTCGGCTCGGGCGGCAACCAGGAAGCCAAGGCCTGGAAGGACATCTGGGGCTGCGGCCAGGGCATCGGGGCCATCGACCAGATCCTCAGCGCGGGGGAACTCGTCGCGAAATTCGCCGAGGAATATGAGGCCGCCAAGGCTGAGCTGGCCGCCAAGACGGCCCTGACCTCGGGCGTAAAGCTGGCCTTCGCCGCCCAGTAGCCGACGGTCGAACGCACCGGCTATCGCCGCCGGAGTTGAGCCTTTCCATGGGCTTGGCTCCGGCGGTTCTGATTCGATCCCCCTCCTTCTGCAGGCGGTCATCCTTGTCGTGACGAGCGACAGGGAGATCGACACGTGTCCGACGACGCCACACCCCGCCTTGGGCTGCCCTACCTGGCGGCCGGCCAGGCGCAGAAGCATGTGACCCTCAACGAGGCGCTGGCGCGGCTGGACGGCCTTGTCCAGACGACGGTCGAGAGCCGCGCCGTCGCCGCGCAGCCGGCCGATCCCGCCGATGGCGCGCTCTACATCCTCCCGGTCGACGCGACGGGCGAGGCCTGGTCCGGTCGCCCGGCGGGAACGCTGATGCGGTTCGAGGCCGGCGCCTGGCTGCCGCTCCCGGCGGTGGAGGGATCCCTTGCCTGGATTGCCGACGAGGCGTTGCTGGTCGCGCGTTTCGACGACGACTGGGGCCCGGCTTCGCCCGACATCGATCTCCGGAATGTTCCCCTGCTGGGCGTAGGGACCACCGCCGACACGGCCAATCCGCTCGCGGTCCGCGCCAATGGCGTGCTGCTGACGGCCCTGGCGGGATCGGAGGGCGGCGATGGCGACCTGCGGCTGACCGTCAACAAGGAAGCGGCGGGGGATACGGTCAGCCTGGTGTTCCAGTCCGGCTTCTCCGGCCGCGCCGAGTTCGGGCTGGCCGGGGATGAGGATTTCAGCGTCAAGGTGTCGCCGGATGGCGCGGCCTGGACCCAGGCGCTCGGCATCGACCGGACGACCGGGCAGGCGACGTTCGCGCGGTCTCCGGCCCGCCCGCAGGCGGTGACGGCCTTCACCGCCAATGGAGCCTACGAGGTCCCGGACTGGGCCCGGCGGCTGGTGCTGGTCGCTGTTGGCGGCGGCGGCGGCGGCGGGGGCGGCGCGGCGGGAACCAACAGCGTCAACCGTTCCGGCGGGGCCGGAGGCGGGGCCGGCGGCCTCACCCGCGAGATCATCGACATCGCCGAGTTGAGCGGCGGCTCCCTGGACGTCGTCGTCGGCGCCGGCGGCGCCGCCGGTTCCAGCGTCACGGGCGTCAGCGCCGGCGGCGCGGGCGGGCCCGGGGGCGATAGCAGCATCGTCGATGGCGGCGCTGTGCTGGCCATCGCCGGCGGAGGCTCGGGCGGGGCCGGCGGGACGACCAGCAACAGCAACGGCGGCGGCGGCGGCTTCGGCGCGACGCCGGGCAACCCAGGCGGCAACGGCAGCATCGCCAACAATCCCGTCGCCGGTGGAGAGCAGATCTGCGGCGTGGGTCCGGGCGGCGGTGGGGGCGGCGGCGGGCTGAGTACAGGCTCTGCGACGACATCGGGACGTGAGGGCGGTCACGGATCCCTGGCCGGCCAGCGGGCCGCCCGAGGGACGGGCGGGGCGGCCGGGAGCGCCGGAACGCCGGGCGCCGCCAAGGCCTGGACGCGCGGCTGCGGGGCCGGTGGCGGCGGCGGCGGCGGAGTCGCCTCGACCAACGCCGGTGCTGGCGGTGCGGGCGGGACGCCGGGCGGCGGCGGGGGCGGCGGGGGCGCCAGCCGCGACGCCTACACCTCCGGCGCAGGCGGCGCCGGCGCGCGGGGCGAGGTCTGGATCATCGCGATCGGCTGAGACACGGGAGACGCACAATGGACATCATCACCACCACCGCCGGCATGGCCGGCACAGGCCTGGCCGGCGGCGCGCTGGGCGCGGCGTTCGGCGCCCTGGGCTCGATCCTCAATCGCGGCCTGGCGATCTTCGAGACCCGCGAGAAGCGCAAGGATCGCCAGCTCGAGATGGCGCATGAGAAGGATCGCTGGTCCCATGACATCCAGCTGGCCGCCGATCAGCGCGAGGGCAGGGCCGAGGCGGCCCGCCAAGCGCTGGCCCGCACCCAGGCCCAGGGGTCGTGGAACGGTCTGGCGGAGTCGGTGCGTGCGGAGGCGGGCATGGGGTCAGACTGGCCCTGGGTGAGCGCGGTGCGCGCCCTGACCCGGCCTGCGCTGACGCTGCTGCTCTGGTTGCTGTTCGCCATGCTGTTCCTGTCGGCGGTCGGCGGGGCGCTGGAGGCCGACACGGCCGCCGGCGTGGTGCGGACGGCGGTGGAGACCATCGCCTTCTCGGCCTCCACCGCCCTGGCCTGGTGGTTCGGCGACCGTGCGCCCCGTCGCGAAGGGTGACTTGGCGGGCGGCACATCCGCACTAGGTCCTGTTCCGAAGATGGAGAGACTCATGACCCGCTGGATCGCCGCCTATATCGCCGCCGGCCTCGTGTTCGCCGGCCTCGACGCCCTGTGGCTGGCGGTGCTGGCGGTGGAGATGTACCAGGCCTCGTTCGGCGACATGCTGCTCGAGACGCCGAACATGACGGCGGCGGTGATCTTCTACGGCCTCTATCTGGTCGGCATCGTGTTCTTCGTCGTGAAGCCGGGGTTGGCGTCCGGCTCCTGGAAGACGGTGCTGGTCCACGGCCTGCTATTCGGCCTAATCGCCTACGCCACCTACGATCTGACCAACCTGGCGACCCTCAAGGGCTTCCCGGCCAATGTCGTCCTGCCGGACCTGGCCTGGGGCATGTTCGTGACCACGGCGGCGGGGTTCGCCGGCTGGGTGGCCGGGCGCCGCTTCAGCTGAACAGTTCGGGACACCGCTGCCGCAGGGCCTGCACAAGAACCCGCGTCTTGGCGTCTGATGGAACCTCGGCGTCCTCGCAGACTGTCCAGAGCTCCAGGAGCGGCGTCTCCAGCACGGTGATGTTCTCGTTCTCGCTCTCCAGCCCGCCGCCCGCGCCGATGCGCTGGGCGTCGTCGTAGGGCGCAAGGAAGAGATCGATCCGCTCGGTCGTGGTTCCCGGCGACATCCAGATGACGCCGGCGGACTCCAGCACCGTGGCCTCCAGACCGGTCTCCTCGACCAGTTCCCGCCGGGCGCAGTCTGCGGCGTCCTCGCCGGCCTCAATGATGCCGGCCGGCGCCTCGAGCACGGCTGCCCCGCCCGCGAAACGGATCGCCGCCCGGGGCATGGTCACCAGCAGCGCCATCCGGGTCTTCGGATTGTAGGGCAGCACCGCCACGGCCCGGCCGTGGTCCTCGACATAGCGCTCGTAGGTCGCGCCGTCCGGGCCGGTCAGGCCGACCAGATGCAGGTCCATCCAGCCGGAGTGCACCGTTCGGACGGGCATGTCCGCCGGCGGCGCGCCGCCATCCTTGCGAAGTCTGGTCATGGGAATCTGATGTTCCGATTCTGGAGACGTCCCAAGCCGCCCGGCCCTGGCGGGAGGGCCCAAACGCAACAGCCCCGGGCGCAGGGCGCTCGGGGCTGTGTCGTGGTCTCGTAGGTGGTGCCGCCGGGCAGGATTGAACTGCCGACCTCAGCCTTACCAAGGATGCGCTCTACCACTGAGCTACGGCGGCGAAAGGCGAGGCGCGCCTGATAGCGAAAGTCGGGGGACGGGGGAAGCCCTAATCCTCTTGACGCCCGACTTGTCGTCATCGCACCACTGGCGACATGGTCAGCCAGCCGCCCAAACCCCTGTCCGACAAGGCGCTGCGCGAGCAGAAGCTGGCGCAGGCGCTGCGCCTCAATCTGCGACGGCGCAAGGCCGCGCCGCGCGAGACGGCGCCGGCCGAGGACAAGCCCTGAGCCGGCTGCGCGGATTCTCCTCCGAAAATCCCTTTGCCCGGAGCCGGTCGCGCGGCCATCAACGCGAACGTGACTCTTGCGCCGGGGCTTGCGCCGGATAGAAGGCGCGCCTCACATACTGTTCTGTCGCCGGTGGAAGATCCCGCCGGCGTATCGAGGGGCCTGAATGGACCGCATCGCCATCGTCGGCGGCGCGCGGCTGAATGGAGAAATCCAGATCAGCGGCGCCAAGAACTCCGCCATCAAGCTGATGGTCGCCTCGCTCCTCACGGACGAGCCCCTGCGCCTGACCAACATGCCGCGGCTGGCCGATACCCGGTTCCTGGGCCATCTGCTCACGCGGCTGGGCACGATGGTCGAAGAGAAGACCGGGCCGGACGGGGCCGAGACCGTCCTTCACACGCCCGAGATCGTCAGCTCCTTCGCGCCCTACGATCTCGTCCGCCAGATGCGGGCCAGCTTCAACGTGCTGGGCCCGCTGATCGCCCGCACCGGCCACGCCAAGGTCTCGCTGCCCGGCGGCTGCGCCATCGGCGGCCGGCCGGTCGACCTGCACCTGCAGGCGCTGGAGGCCCTGGGCGCCAAGATCGAGCTGCACGAAGGCTACGTCTACGCCACGGCCCCGGGCGGGCTGAAGGGCGCGGAGATCGAGTTCCCGTTCGTGTCGGTCGGCGCGACCGAGCACGCCATGCTCGCCGCGGTTCTGGCCCGGGGCGTCACCGTGCTGAAGACCGCCGCCTGCGAGCCGGAGATCGTCGACCTGGCCGAATGCCTCAACAAAATGGGCGCGAAGGTCGAGGGCGCCGGCACGCCGACCATCACCATCACCGGCGTCGAAAAGCTGCACGGGACGACCCACGCGGTGATCACCGACCGCATCGAGGCCGGCACCTATGCCGTGGCGGCGGCCATGGCCGGCGGCGAGGTTCGCCTGACCAACACCCGCGCCGACCTGATCGAGGCGCTGCTCGAGAAGATCGAGGAGGCCGGCGCCGGTGTGGAACGCACCAACGACGGCGTCATCATCCGCCGCAACGGCGCGCGG
Organism: Caulobacter sp.; assembly: GCA_044361705.1. Lineage (GTDB taxonomy): Bacteria > Pseudomonadota > Alphaproteobacteria > Caulobacterales > Caulobacteraceae > Caulobacter. The sequence goes on along the minus strand of JBIKII010000014.1, from coordinate 29,231 downwards.
CTGAAGGCGGTGGACGTCGAGACCGGAGTCTATCCGGGCTTCCCGACCGACCTGCAGGCGCAGTTCATGGCCCTGATGACCCTGGCCGAGGGCGAGAGCGTCATCCGCGAGACCATCTTCGAGAACCGCTTCATGCATGCACCGGAGCTGGCGCGGCTGGGCGCCGACATCACCGTCTCGGGCACCGAGGCCCGGGTGCGCGGCGTCGAGAAGCTGGAAGGGGCCCAGGTGATGGCCACCGATCTGCGCGCCTCGGTCGGCCTGGTCATCGCCGGCCTGGTCGCCAGCGGCGAGACCGTGGTCGGCCGGGTCTATCACCTGGATCGCGGCTTCGAGCGGCTCGAGGAGAAGCTCGGAGCCTGCGGGGCCAATGTGCGCCGCATCAAGGGTGACGCGTCCGTGCCGGAGATGGACGGCTGACCATGGCCGAGACCGCGCCGCTGCGCCTGCTGGCCGAGGACGCCGAGGATCTGGCCGTGATCTCGGCCGCGCTCCAGGATTCGATCGGCAAGATCGGCGACATCAGCTTCGCCCCCCGCGCCCGGCGGCTGACGCTGGCGCTGAACCGCTACCGCTGGGAAGCGGGCGGCAAGAGCGGCGAGCGCATCCGCGCCGGCCTGCAGGTCGGCGGCGTGCTGGGCGTCAAGAGCCGCAAGCTGCGGCGCGACGCCAGGGGCGCGGTTGTCGAGCTGCTGTCCATCACCTTCGAGCCGGGCGAGGCGCCGGGCGGCGCCGTTGTCTTCACCTTCGCCGGCGGCGGCGACCTGCGGGCCGAGGTGGAGTGTGTGGATGTGGTGCTGGCCGACATCTCGCCGGCCTGGCCGACGCCAAGGACGCCGAAGCACGAGGCCTAAGCCTCCCGCTTTTGGATCGCCCCCAGCCTTCCCGCACTTCGCCTCACGACCGCCATGCCCTATATGCCCCGCCATGCGTCGCCTTGCTTTCACCGCCCCCGACTTCCCCGCCACCTTCCGCGCGTTCCTGAACGAGCGGCGCGGCTCGCCGGCTGACGTCGACGCCGCGGCGGCCGAGGTGCTGGAGGCGGTGCGCACGCGCGGGATCGAAGCTGTCCTCGACTACACCCGCAAGTTCGACCGCGCCGAGCTGACCGCCGAGACCATCCGCGTGACGCCTGAGGAGATCGAGGCGGGCGCCGCCGCCTGCGCGCCCGACGTCCGCGAGGCCATCGCCTTCGCCGCCGCCCGCATCCGCGCCTATCACACCCGCCAGCGGCCGGCCGACCAGGCCTGGACCGACGAGGCCGGGGTGGCGCTCGGCTGGCGCTGGACACCGATCGAGGCGGTCGGGGTCTATGTGCCCGGCGGCCGGGCGGCCTATCCCTCGACCGTGCTGATGAACTGCGTCCCGGCCCAGGTGGCCGGCGTCGACCGCATCGCCATGGTCACCCCGCCCGGCAAGCTGCAACCGGCCGTTCTGGCGGCCGCCAAGGAGGCCGGCGTCAGCGAGATATGGCGCATCGGCGGGGCCCAGGCCGTTGCGGCGCTCGCCTATGGCGCCGGGCCCATCCTGCCGGTCGACAAGATCGTCGGACCCGGCAACGCCTATGTCACCGCCGCCAAGCGCCGCCTCTACGGCGTGGTCGGCATCGACGCCCTGGCGGGACCTTCCGAGATCGTCGTGGTCGCCGACGCCGACAACAATCCCGACTGGATCGCCGCCGACCTGCTGTCCCAGGCCGAGCACGACCCGGCCGCCCAGTCGATCCTGATCACCGACGACGAGGCCTTCGCCGCCGCCGTCGAGGCCGCCGTCGAGCGCCTGCTCGGCACGCTGGCCACCGGCGAGGACGCCGCCGCCTCCTGGCGCGACCACGGGGCGGTGATTATCGCGCCGCTCTCCGAAAGCCCGGGTCTCGTCGACCTGATCGCGCCCGAGCACGTCGAGTTCTGCACCGCCGATCCGGAGGCCCTTTCCGACCGCGTGCGGCACGCCGGCGCCATCTTCCTGGGCCGCTACACGCCCGAGGCCATCGGCGACTATGTGGCCGGCTCCAACCACGTGCTGCCGACCAGCCGGGCGGCGCGCTTCCAGTCGGGGCTGTCGATCTACGACTTCCTCAAGCGCACCTCGATCGTGAAGTGCGATGCGGCGTCCTTCGGCATCCTGGGCCCCCATACGGCGGCTCTCGCTGGGGCGGAGGGGCTGCCCGCCCATGCGCTCAGCGCGGCGATCCGGTTGCCCAAATGACACTACATCCTTCGAGCGGCGGCCGATAGGCCGCTCCTCAGGATGACGAAGGGGGGCGGCTTGCTCTAAAGCAGAGGGAGCATGACCGACGACCGCGCCGCCCACCGCCTGCAGAGCATCGAGATCGACGAGGCGTCCCTCGCCGCCGTCTCGCGCGACCAGGAGCAGGAGCGGCAGATCGCCATCTTCGATCTGGTCGAGGACAACTACTTCCAGCCCGAGGGCGCGGCCGGCGGGCCCTACGACCTGAAGATCGCGCTGGCCGAGAACCGGCTGGCCCTGCGCATCACCGGGCCCGACGGGAGTTTTGACCAGATCCACCTGCTGTCGCTGTCGCCGTTCCGGGGCGTGATCCGCGACTACTTCATGGTCTGCGAGAGCTACTACCAGGCCATCCGCAACGCGACGCCGGGCCAGATCGAGGCGCTGGATATGGGCCGGCGCGGCCTGCACAACGAGGGCTCCTCGCTGCTGCAGGCCCGGCTCGAGGGCAAGGTGAAGACCGACCTCGACACCGCCCGGCGGCTCTTCACCCTGGTCTGCGCCCTGCACTGGCGGGGTTGACGACCGGTGGAGGGGCTCCCCGGTGCAGTGCTGTTCACCTGCAACTTCAACCGGGTCCGGTCGCCGATGGCCGAGGCGCTGATGAAGATGGCGTTCGGCACGCGGGTGTTCGTCGACAGCGTCGGTCTCAAGCGCGAGCCGGGCGAGACGGAGGTCGACCCCTTCGCCCTGGCCGTCATCGACGAACTGGGCGGCGACCTGCATGGCTTCAAGCCGAAGATCTTCGACGACCTGGAGGATGACTCCTTCGACCTGGTCATCTCGCTGACGCCCGAGGCGCAGCACCGGGCCGTCGAGCTGTCGCGGGGCAGGGCGGTCGATATCGAGTACTGGCCGACCCACGACCCGACCCTGGTCGAGGGCAGTCGCGAGCAGCGGATGGAGGCCTACCGCGAGGTCCGTGACCAGCTGGCCCGGCGGATTCGCGAGCGTTTCGGCAAAGCATCGACGTTCGGGGGGTAGACGCGCTATAGAGAAATTTCTGGAGCCGCGGCTCGCGACCCGAATCGACTTCGGCGCGGGCCGTTTTGCTTATTTTCGCGCTCCGCGTGACCCTAACGAGAGGCCGTATGGCTAAAGAAGAACTTCTGGAGTTTCCGGGCACGGTCAGCGAGCTGCTGCCCAACGCCACCTTCCGCGTGAAACTCGAAAACGACCACGAGATCATCGCCCACACCGCCGGCAAGATGCGCAAGAACCGCATCCGCGTGCTGGCCGGCGACAAGGTGCTGGTCGAGATGACGCCCTACGATCTGACCAAGGGCCGCATCACATACCGCTTCAAGTGAGCAGCCCGGCCGGCGCGCTGGTCCTGGCCAGCGCCAGCCCCAGGCGCCTGGAACTGCTCCGCCAGGTCGGCATCGAGCCCGACCGCGTAGATCCCGCCGACATCGACGAGACGCCGCAGCGCGACGAGACGCCGCGCCGCCTCGTCGCGCGCCTGGCCATCGGCAAGGCGCAGGCTGTGGCCGCGCGTCACCCCGAGGCCCACGTGCTGGCCGCCGACACCATCGTCGCCGTGGGCCGCCGCATCCTGGGCAAGCCCGAGGACGAGGCCGACGCCCGGCGGATGCTCACCCTGCTCTCCGGGCGACCCCACAAGGTCCTGACCGGCGTGGCGGTCATCGCGCCCGAAGGCCGCACGGCCTCGCGGGTCGTCGAGAGCCGCATCACCTTCAAGCGGATCACCGACCGGGAGCTGGACGCCTTCATCGCCGGCGGCGACTGGACCGACGCCTCGGGCGGCTACAAGATTCACCGGCTGGCCGGGGCCTTCGTCACCGATATCAGCGGCTCCTACACCTCGGTGGTCGGGCTGCCGCTTTACGAGACCCTCAACCTGCTGGGCGGGCTGGGCTGGCGCGGAGGGCCGGGCGCATGAGTGGACGGGCCTTCTTTATTGACCGCTGTGTCGGCGAGACGCGCGGCGTGGTCACCCTGGACGGTCGCCCCGAGCGGCTGCTGATCGCCCGCGACGGCGAGGCGGCGACCACCCTGCTGGGCGCGCGGTGCGTGGCCCGGGTCCGCACTGTCGACAAGGCCATCGGCGCGGCCTTCCTCGACCTGCCGGGCGGGGAGGAGGCACTGCTCTCCCTGCGCCCCGACGAAACGCCGCCCGTGCGTGGCGCGGCCGTCGAGGTCGAGATCCGCACCGAATCGCGGCGCGACAAGCTGGCCACCGTCCGCCTGATCGGCGAGGCGAAGGGCGAGCCGCGAATCCTGGAAGCGGCCCCCGACATCGAGGCCGAGCTCCGGGCCCTGGCGAAGGACGGCAAGCTGGTCGAGGGCTTCGGCGCCCGCGAGGCGGCCGACGCGGCCGAGGCCGAGGCGCTGGAGACGATCCATGCGCTGCCCGGCGGCGGCAACATCGCCATCGAGCCGACCCGGGCCCTGATCTCCATCGACGTCGATCTCGGCGGGCGAGGGGGCTCGGACACCAAGCGGGCGGCGCGGCAGGCCAATCTGACCGCGCTGGGCATGGCGGCCCGCCTGCTGCGGCTCAAGGGCCTGGGCGGCCTGGTGATCTTCGACCTGGTGGGGCGAGGCCACGACGGCAAGGCCATCGACGGCGCCGCGCGGGCGGCCTTCGGGCCCGACAATCCCGGCGTCGCCATCGACAAGATCAGCCGGTTCGGCACCCTGACCCTGACCGTTCCCCGCCGGCGCCGGCCGGTTCTCGACACCCTGATCGGGGCCGACGGCGCCCTGTCCCCCCTGTCCGGGGCGCTGGATCTGGCCCGCGCCTTCGAGCGTCAGGGCCGCGCCTCGCCGGGCGGCCGTCTCGTCGGTCTGGCGTCTCCGGCCGTGCTGGCCGCGTTCGAGCCGCTGGCGCCGGCCCTGGCCGACCGTCTGGGCGCCCGATTCGCCGTCGAGGCCCGCCAAGGCTGGGCGAGTGACCGGCTGGAAGTGACCGCGCGATGAGCGCCGGCTGCGCGATCTGCGGCCGGCCCATGACGCCCGAGTACCGGCCGTTCTGTTCGAAGCGCTGCGCCAACGTCGATCTGCAGCGCTGGCTCGGCGGCGTCTACGCCATCCCGGCTGTCGAGGATGACGAGACCGACAGCGCGCCCGTCACGGAAAACGACGAACCGTAGCGGTCCCCGCTGGACTTGCCCAAACGGCTCTTCTATAGACGCCACCTCCCGCGATTGGCGGGCCCCGCGTTGGCCTCGGCCTGGGTAGCTCAGTTGGTAGAGCAGCGGATTGAAAATCCGCGTGTCGCTGGTTCGATTCCGGCCCCAGGCACCACCGCACGTCCCGGCGCCTCCCGTTCTGATTGCGTGATCGGGGAAGTTCCGAAAAAAGACCCGCGTTTCGTGAGTCATGTTGCGCCGCAGCATCTGAATTCCCCTGAAAAGGGAAAAACTCCCGATCCTCCTCGATAATCAGATTGTGCACCGCAACATTTCACCGGGGGTGCTGGAATCACTCGAATAAAAACCCTCTGGCAAGACCCTTGACGATACAGAAAGGGGTTGCCAAAGGGCGGGTGCGCCAAGTCTAACTTGGTCAAACGTCCTGACGGCCACAAGCCGTCTGGTCGTCATGCGCCTTCGGAACGCCATCTTCGACAACGAATGATCGAGGAACGTGTTTCGGGTCGGTGCAGCGACAGCGGTTTACCGAAGCGCGGCTCTTCGCCGTGATTCACGAAAGATTTCATAGTTAGGGTGGAATGCGCTCTCGCGTGACGACCCTCGGTCCAAACTAGCTAGACCAACCAGGAACTGGCGAAAGATGCTCGACAAACAACGACTGAACCCTCTCATCGCCATCATGGGCGCCGCGGCGCTGATGATGAGCGCTCCGGCGTTCGCGCAGGATACGGCCGCTCCGGCCGCCGATCCCGCCGCCGCCGCTGCTCCCGCCGCTGACGCGGCCGCGGCTCCGGCCGCCGCCCCGGAAGCTCCGGCTGAGGCTCCGGCCGAAGCTGCTCCCGCCGCTGAAGGCGGTCACGGCAACATCACGCCGGCGACCATGTTCTTCGAAGCCGATCTGGTCGTTAAGATCGTCATGATCGGCCTGGTCCTCGCGTCGATCTTCTCGTGGGTCCTGCTGATCACCAAGCTTGTCGAATTCGGCTCGCTGAACCGGAAGTCGGACCGTTTCGTCGAAGCGTTCCGTTCGGCCAAGAACGTCCAGGACATGGGCCGTATCTCCATGTCTGACGAGTTCGAAGGCAACCCGCTGGCCGATATGGCCGCCGCGGCCGCCGCCGAAGTCGAGCTGTCCCGTCAGGCGGGTCTCGCCATCACGGGCGCTCACCGCGAAACCACCATCATGCGCGCCCAGACCGCCGTGTCCGCCGTTCAGTCGTCGCTCTCCAAGCGTCTGTCGAGCGGGATGCAGTTCCTGGCCTCGGTCGGCTCGGGCGGTCCGTTCATCGGTCTGTTCGGCACCGTCTACGGGATCATGAACTCGTTCATCGGCATCGCGAACACCAACACGACCAACCTCGCCGTCGTGGCCCCCGGCATCGCCGAGGCCCTGCTGGCGACGGGTATCGGTCTGTTCGCCGCCATCCCGGCCGTTATCTTCTACAACTACTTCCAGACCCGCGTGTCGGCCTACGGCGTGCGCTCGGACGGTTTCAACGCTGAACTCATGAACGCCATCTCGCGGCAGCTCGACAAGGGGGCCTAAGCACCATGGGAGCCAAACTCGGAGGCTCCGGCGGCAGCGACAGGTACCAGGTTGAGCAGAACAGTGAAATCAATGTGACGCCCTTCGTGGACGTCATGCTGGTCCTCCTGATCATCTTCATGGTGGCGGCGCCGCTAGCAAGCGTTTCGGTCGTGGTGAAGCTGCCTGACGCGGTAGCCAAGCCCCGACAGAACCCGCCGAAGCCGGTTTACATTTCGATCCAGAGCGGTGGGGACATCTTTATCGGTGACTCCCCGACCGACCTGGCCTCCCTGGGTCCCGACCTGACCAAGATGGTCGGCAAGCGGGACCCCTCGAAGGAGCGGATTTTCATCCGGGGCGACAAGGAGGTCCGCTACGGCGACTTCATGCAGGTGATGAACGCGTTGCAGGACAGTGGTTTCTACAGCGTGGCTCTGATCGGGCAAGACAGCGCCAACGCGGCGGGCGGGTGACACATGGCAGAGCAAAGCAAAGACGCTCCGCTTAAGGTGCACAACCCCTTCGACCCGCCGAAGGCGAAGATGAACAAGACGGCTCTGCTTATTGCAGCGCTCATTGTTCTCGGCGTCCACGCGATCATCGCGTGGTACCTCTATACGATGCGCTTCACGATCAAGGAGCGGATCTTCGAGGATGAGAAGCTGGATACCCAGCTGATCAAGCCGCCGCCTCCGCCGCCGCCTCCGCCTCCGCCGCCGCCGCCGACCGACAAGCCGCCGCCGCCGCCCAGGCTGCAGCCGCGGCCGCCGATCGCGCCGCCGCCGGATGTGACTCCGCCGCCGCCGCTGGACATCCCGCCGGTCAAGAAGGAAGAACGGGTCGAAAACCCCGCGCCTCCTGTGGCCACGGCGCCTCGTCCGCCGGAGCCGCCGCGTCCGTCGATCATCACGAACCCGGACTGGTCACGCCGTCCGAGCTCCGAGGATCTGGCGCGGTACTATCCCGAGCGGGCCCAGCGCCTGGAGCGGGAAGGTCGGGCGACCATCACCTGCAAGGTGAAGGCGAACGGGACTCTCGAAGGCTGTTCGATCGTGTCGGAAGACCCGCCGGACATGGGCTTTGGCGACGCTACCATCCGCGCCTCGCGTCTGTTCAAGATGCGGCCGCAGACCAAGGATGGCCAACCGGTGGACGGCGGCACGGTCCGCATCCCGCTGGTCTGGAAGCTGCCCGAGTAGGCACAGGCCTCTAAACAGGCGAACGCCCCGGAAGGAAACTTCCGGGGCGTTTTGCTGTGCGCGGGGATTGAGCAAGGCTCTGCGCCCCGCTTCCCGTCATGGCCCGACTTGTTCGGGCCACCCATGCCTGGTGGCGGAGACTTTGGCCGCTGACGAAGTGCGCTTCATCTCGGCAGGCGGTGTTCATGGGTGGCCCGAACAAGTCGGTTCATGACGGAGGTTGCTGATGGCGTCAGGAAATTCCCAGCCATCGTCAGGCTCACGAAGGAGGGTGCCTCAGCCGGCCAGACCCTTCTCGCCCAGCCAGGCCTCCAGCCGGGCGTTGACGGCTTCCGGCGCCTCCTGCTGCACCCAGTGGGAGACCCCGGGCAGCCTGTGCAGGGTGAAGTCCTTCACATAGGGTTCGTAGCCTTCCGTCAGCTCGATGCCGAGGGCGGCGTCCTCCTCGCCCCAGACCATCAGGGTCGGGGTCTCGATCGGCGGCTGGTCGGCATCGCTCCAGGGCTTCAGCCCGCCGGCGAAGTTGGCGCGGTACCAGTTGATCATCGCGGTCATGGCGCCGGGCTTCAGCGCATTGGCGCGATAGACCTCCAGCACCTCCTCCGGGAAGCGGCTCTTGTCGATCGCCATGCCGCTGAAGGCACGGGCGACGCCCTCGGCCCGCCTGGCGGTCAGCGCCTTCTCCGGCAGCCAGGGGAGCTGGAAGAAGAACACGTACCAGGACTTCTTGAGCTGCCCGCCGCCCTTGCGCATGACCTGCCCGAAGACAGCGGGGTGGGGCACGTTCATGGTCACCAGCCCGTCCAGCGGGCGCAGCTTTCTCATGGCGAACACCCAGGCGACGATGGCGCCCCAGTCGTGGGCGATCAGCAGCCGCTGCTTCGCGCCCAGCGCGTCAAAGATGCCGGCGACATCGTCGGTGAGGTTCTCGACCCTGTAGGCGGAGGTCGCCTTCGGCCGGCTCGAATCGCCGTAGCCGCGCAGGTCCGGCGCCACCGCCCGCCAGCCCAGCGCCGCCAGCAGCGGCAGCTGGAACCGCCACGAGAACCGGCTTTCCGGAAAACCGTGCAGAAACAAGGCGACCTTGTCGCCGGTCCCGGCCTCGTCGATGGTGAAGGTCAGGCCGTTGGCCTCGATGGTGCGCGTGGTGATTTCCCTCATGGACCAAGGGTGTAGCCGTGCAGCGCGCCATGCAAGGTCGAGGCTTGATCCAGAGCGCGGCTGCGACTAAACCAGCCGCTCGCGAAAGCGCGCCGCCTTAGCTCAGTTGGTTAGAGCGCCGGTTTGTGGAACCGGAGGTCCTCAGTTCAAGCCTGAGAGGCGGTACCATCGCAGGGCCCGGGCCACGCCCAGGCCGGCTCCTCACCGCTCGTTAAGCGTGATCGGCCAGACTGTCGTCGGCATCGAATGGCAGAAGGCTTCGGCGCATGAGAATTCAGACCGCCGCTCCCGGCGCGGCGACGGCTGACTACGCGCGCGAACTGCGGGCGCGGGCGGCCCTCAAGCAGGCCGAAGAGGCGCGGCGCTCCGAGGTGTCAGCCGATGTCGCCAAGGTCCGGGCCAGTCCCCGGTTCGAGGCGTCGGAATCGCGCAAGAGCCAGGCGCGCGCCAAGCTGCAGCAGGTTCGCGAGTGGCTGGCGATCGTCCGCAGGCTCTATGCCGAGAACCCCAAGGCCATGGCCAAGGCGCTGGCGCAGGCGTTCAAGGAGCTCAAGGCGGCCGTCCAGTCGTTCAAGGACGCCGGCGGACAGGAGATGGGAGCGAGCGGCGACGCCGTCGGCGCCGTGCTCACGTCGCCCGCGAAGGACAAGAGCGAAAACGCCGGCGCCGACAAGGCCGCGGCGGCGGGCGTCGGAGACGATGAGACGGTCGCGGCCGGCGACGACACGCGCGACTCCGGCTCCGCTACCGAGAAGGGGCAAGCCGTGGCCGAGGCGCGCTCCGCGCCCGAAGTCGAGGCGGTCCGCGCGGCCTTCGAGGGCCGGTCGCTCTACGACGCCGTGGTCGGTGAAGTCCGCAAACAACTCGGCGAGGACGGCCTGCAGTTCCTCAAGGAGGTCCGCGAGATTGTCGGGGAGATCGGCAAGCTCCTCGAGACCGCTCGAGGCCAGGCCGCGATCCGGCGACCGGACAAGGACACCGAAAAGGCCTTCGAGGAGACCGACGAGGCGCTCAAGGAACTCCATGACCTCATGGACGAGATGGAGGGGGAGATCCGCCAGGATGTGCCCACCGCCGGAATGAGACTCTCGATCGCCGCCTGATCAGCGTGATCGCGCGGCTGGTCGTCAGTCGCTCAAGCGTGGCGGCTACGCAGCACCCCTTCGATGCTCTATGGTCGCCCCGGGGGCGAACCGCGCCTCGTAAACCTTCCCAAGGCAATGATCCTGATCGCCTCCGCCGTCGTGCTGCTCCTGGTGGTGCTGAACGGCCTGTTCGCCATGTCCGAAATGGCCGTGGTTTCTTCCCGCCGACCCAAGCTTCAGGCCCGCGCCGACAAGGGCGACCGGGGCGCCCTGGCGGCGCTGAAGCTGTCGGAGAATCCCACGCGCTTCCTGTCGGCGGTTCAGGTCGGGATCACGCTGATCGGCATTCTGGCCGGGGCCTACGGCCAGGCGACGATCGCAGGCGAACTGGACGCCAGCCTTGAGAGCATTCCCTTCCTGGCCCCCTATTCAGAGATCATGTCGACGGCCATCGTCGTCGTGATCCTGACCTATGTGTCCCTGATCGTCGGCGAGCTGGTGCCCAAGCGCTTCGCGCTGATCTTCCCCGAGACCATCGCCTCGGCTATCGCCCGGCCTGTGTCGATTGTCGCCCTCGTCCTGCATCCGTTCGTCTCGCTGCTGACCGCATCGACGGCGGGCGTTCTGAGGCTGATGGGCGTTCGCGACGAGCGCGGCGAGGCCATCACCCAGGAAGAGGTCGAGACGGCGCTGGCCGAGGGGACCAGCGCGGGCCTGATCGAGCCGGGGGAGCAGGCGATCATTGGCGAGGTGATGCGGCTGGGCGACCGGCCGGTGCGCGTCGCGATGACGCCGCGCAAGGATGTGCATTGGGTCTCGCTCGCCGACCCGGAACTGCAGCAGCGGGCCGAGATCCGCGCCAGTCCCTACTCGCGGATCGTCGTCGCGGCCGGCGACAACGTCGATGAACCTCTGGGCGTTGTGCACAAGAAGGACGTCGCCGACGCCCTCCTCGACGGGGCCCCGTTCGATCTGTCCAGACTGGTCGAGACGCCGCTGTACATCCCGGAAACGACGACGGTGCTGAAGGCGCTGGAGATGTTCAAGTCGACCCCGCTGCATATGGCGCTGGTCGTCGACGAGTTCGGATCGCTCGAAGGCGTGGTGACGGCCATGGACCTTCTGGAGATGATCGCCGGCGACTTCCCCGAGGGCCACGACGACGACAACAACGTCATCGTGGCGCGAGAGGACGGCTCCTGGCTCGTGGATGGCCGCGCCGAGCTGGACGACCTCTGCAAGGTCCTCGACTGCGACTTCGGCGATGCGTCCGGCTACCAGACGGCCGCCGGGCTTGTGCTCAGCCATCTGGGCCGGTTGCCCAATGAGGGCGAGGTGTTCGAGCTGGCCGGCTGGAACGTCGAGGTCATCGACATGGACGAACGCCGGATCGACAAGCTGCTGTTCCACCGCCGGGCAAAGCCTCGCAAGGAGCCGTTGATCTCGCCGCAGTCGGCCTGACGGCGACCGCCGGCGGTTGCGGAGGCCGCCAGGATCGCTACTCATGGCGCGCAAGGGCATGCAAGCGGGGGTGAATGTGATCCGGACGGTTCTGAGAGTTGTGGTCGGCGTGATCGGCGTTCTGGCGCTGCTGGTCGCCGCGCGTTTGTGGGCCGGGCCCGAGACGCCGGCGCTGGCGCTGGGGCTCAAGCCCGACGGCTTGCTGGGCCTTTCCACGCTGCGCGCCGACGTGGGCGGCTTCTTCGCCGCCGGCGGCCTGTTCGCGCTGGCCGGCGCCATTCGGGGGGAGGGACGTCTGCTGACGCCGCCCGCGGTGCTGCTGGGCCTCGCCCTCGTCGGACGTCTGCTGACCGTGGTGGTTGACGGCTACACGCCGGCGATGCTGCAGCCGATGGTGATCGAGGCCGTGCTGGTGGCGATCCTGCTGCTGGCCCGCCGCCGTCTCCGGTAGACGCCCATGACCGAGTCCTGTCGCCTGCATGGTACGCCCGGCTCGCTCTACACGGCCAAGGTCCGGTCGTTCCTGATCAAGCAGGGCATTCCGTTCGAGAATGTCCCCGCCGGGGCCGCCGGCTTCCGCGAAACGGTCGTGCCTGCGGTCGGTCGCTGGATCATTCCGGTCCTGGAGACGCCGGACGGCGTCTTCCTGCAGGACGGTTCGGAAATCATCGACGCATTCGCGCGGCGGGGTGGCCTGCGTTGGCCGGTCCTGCCGGACAGTCCGGTCGTGCGGGTCGTCGCCCGCCTCTTCGAACTGTTTGGCGGCGAAGGCCTGTTGCGCCCGGCCATGCACTACCGCTGGAACTTCGATGCGGTGAACCAGCCCTTCATCGGGCGGGACTTCGCCGCCGGCCTCGCCGCGCCCGGGGCGTCGGAGGCCGAGGGCGAGGGGACGTTCGCCTTCGCGGCGGAGCGCATGCGGCGGGCGATGGCGGGCTTTGGCGTTTCCCCGGAGTCGATCCCGCTCGTCGAGGCGGCGTACGAGGAATTCCTGGCGCTCTTCGACGCTCATCTGGCGGCCTTCCCCTACCTGCTCGGCGGTCATCCCACCGTCGGAGACTACGGCCTGATTGGCCCGCTCTACGCCCATCTGGGGCGTGATCCGTATCCGGCCGACCTTATGAAGCGGCGCGCCTACCGTGTCTGGCGCTGGGTCGAGCGGATGAACGCGCCGGGCCTCGACGCCGGAGAGTATCCGGACTGCCGGCCGGGCCTGTTCGATGATGATGCCCCGCCGGCGACCCTGGAGGCCCTGATGGCCTTCATCGCCCGGGACTACCTGCCGGAGTTGCGGGCCATGGTCGCCTTTGCAGACGCCTGGCTGGAGGCGCGGCCGGAGATCGAACCGGGCGCAAATGGCCTCAAGCGGCCCGGCGACCGGGTCATCGGTCAGGCGGCGTTCGACTGGCGAGGCGTGCCGATCACCGTCAACGTCATGCCCTACCGGCTTTTTCTGCTGCAGAAGGTCCAGGGTGCGATCCCGGCCGCCGGCGAGCCGGGGCATGAGGCGGTCCTTGCCCTGCTGCACCGGACAGGCCTTGGGGAACTCGCGACCCTCAGCGCTAGGCGCAGGGTCGAGCGCCGCGACCAGATGGAGGTCTGGGGCCCTGTGCGGGGCGCCTGAGACGTCCGCCGCGCCTCGCCTGCAGCAAGATCGCCCCTTCCGGAGCCGCCTCATGATCGAACGCCAGCTGGATATCGCCACGCCCGACGGCGCCACCACGACCTTTATCGTGCATCCGGAGCGGGATGGCCCCCATCCGGTGGTGCTGTTCCTGATGGACGCGCCTTCCATCCGCGAGGAGCTGCGCGACATGGCGCGCCGGCTGGCCAGCGTCGGCTACTATGTGATGCTGCCCAATCTCTACTACCGGTCCGGCGTCCTGGAGCTGTGGCCGTTCCCGACCGAGCCGGAGGCGCTGGAGGCGGCGCGGGAGCGGATGTTCGAACTGATGGGCTCGCTGTCGCCCGCGCTGGTCATGAGTGACTGCGCCGCCATGCTGGCTTTCGCCGACGCTGACGAGGCGGCCGACGCCGGCCGGGTCGGGACGGTCGGCTACTGCATGAGCGGGCCCTATGCGATCCAGGCGGCGGGCGCCTTCCCGGGACGGGTGCGCGCGGCCGCCTCGATCCACGGCGTATCCCTGATGACCGAGGCGGCCGACAGCCCGCACCTCGTTGCCCGCGGCGCCGACGCCGGCTTCTACTTCGGCTGCGCCCAGATTGACCGCTGGTTCCCGGAGGAGATGATCCCGAAACTGGCCGCGGACCTTGCCGCCCATGGCGTCGACGCCGAGGTCGAGGCCTATCCGGGCGCCGAGCACGGCTTCGTCTTCCCCCAGCGCCCGGCCTACGACCGCGCCTCGGCCGAGCGGCACTGGGAGAGAGTGCTGAGCCTGTTCCGGCGGAAGCTGACAGCCTGAGCGGTCAGTCGCGGTCGAACTTGTCGCGCTTGCGCTTGCCCAGCAGCATCCGTGTTTCCAGCCGTCCGCGCACGGCGGTGTAGTAGGCCTGCAGGAACAAGCGATCCATCTCGTACTCGCCGGCCGTCCAGCCGATCTTGGCGCGGATGCGCTCGGCGACCGCAGCCATGACCTTGCGGTCGGCCTTGCGCAGCACGTCTTCCAGAACGTGCAGCTCCTTGACCCCGTAGGCGTCGAGCTGGGCCAGGGTGAAGGCGAAGTTCTCGTGCAGCACCGGCTGGTCGTCGACCATGTCCCGCAACAGGGTCACCTTCGGCGCGTGGACGACCCAGGTTCCGGCCACCAGGTCGCCGACCCTCAGGTGGTCCCGGTTGAACAGCGGAAACAGCGCGAAGACGCCGGCCCAGACCACGCCGAACAGGTACATCCAGCCGTCGACGCCTTCGCCGCCGCCGCTGCCGCCGAGCAGCATGGAGAGCGGCAGGAACAGCTCCAGCTCGCGCATTCCGTTGCGGGCCAGGATGGCGCCGGCGGTCAGGCGTCCGCCATTGCGGGCCGCGACACGAAGGCCGGTCGCCCGCTTGCCCGGCGTCGCGGCATAGGGCGTCAGTTCGAAGGCGATGAACCAGGCATTGCGCAGCAGGAAGCCGCCGATCATCGCGATGACGAAGACAAACTCCGCGTTGCGGGCGCCGACGGCCCAGCCGGCGCCCAGGCTCAGCAGGACCCCGGCGATCATGATCGCGATGATCAGCGCCGCATCGATCATCAGGGCCGACAGCCGCTCGCCCGGCCCGGCCACGCGGACACGCAGGTCCACGCCCTCCGGCGTGATCAGGGAGCGCTCGTCGGTGCGCCCGTCAATGGCGCTCACAGGCTCCTCCTGCGGGGCAGGTAGAAGTACAGCCCCCAGATCACCGCCGTGGCGCCGGCGATGGCGAAGCGGGCGGCGTCGAGGGTGATCAGCTGCCGGCCGAAGCCTTCCAGCAGCCCGGCACACATCAGCATGACCACCACGCCGGCCATCGCCAGGCCAGCGGTGCGTCCGGCCTCGGCGGCGGCCTCGACCCGGGGACGGTCGCCCGGCGCGAGGATGGCCCGGCCGATGCGGAAGCCGGCGCCGCCGGCGAGGGTGACGGCGAAGATCTCCGTGACCCCATGGATCATCAGCCACCCGGCGAGTTCCATCCCCAGCCCGCGGCTGACGAACAGCGCCATCAAGGCGCCCAGCCCCAGGCCGTTGTAGATCATCAGCAGGGCGGTCGGCAGGCCGAAGGCGAAGCCGAGCGCGAAGGCGAAGATGGCCACCTGGGCGTTGTGGGTGAACAGGAAGGCCGCGAAGCCGCTCAGGCCCGAGGTCCCTTCGTCATGATAAAGGGTCGCCCGCAGCGCCTCGGTGCTGGTCGCCGGATCGCGGCCCTGCGACATGTTGCCGGGCATGAAGGAGTAGAACCAGTCGGGATCCTGGCTGGTCATCACGTAGGCCGCCACCGCGCCGATGGCGAACAGCACCGCGGCCAGCAGCGTCTCGCGCCAGATCGACTGGATCGCTCGCGGCCAATCCTCCCGGAAGAAGCGGGCGAGCCGCTCCAGCGGGGTCGAGCGGACGCCGTAGACGAACAGGTAGGCCCGCAGGCAGAGGCTCTCCAGGTAGGTCGCCGCGCCCTGGTCCAGCGAGATCGATCGCGCCACCGACAGCGACGACATCGCCGAGCGGTACAGCACCGGGATTTCCAGCAGTTGCTCGTCGGTGAGGCTGTCCACCGACTGCCGCTCGACCTTGGTCATCAGCGAGTCGAGCCGGCGCCACGAGGCCTCGCGCTCAGTGCGGACCCGGTGACTCTTCAGCTGCAATTCGGCCATCGGGGTTCCTACAGCAGGTCGCGGCGCTTGAGGTCGAGATAGGCGTTCAGGAGGCGGGGACCCACGGCGCCGACCGGCGCGTCGACGATGTGGGCCCCGGTGCGGCGCAGGCGGGTGATCACCAGCTCGCGCTCGCGCAGAAGCGTCGCGGCGGCCACGGCCCGGGAGACGTCGTCGGCGGTCACCGGCTCAGCCTGGGCGAAGGTCTCCAGTTCCTCGTCGCGGAACACCACGAACATCAGCAGGTGACGCTTGCCGATCCTGGCGGCGTTCTCGATCAGCAGCTCGGCGCTGGTCGGGTCGGCGAACTCGGTGAAGACAACGATCAGCGAGCGCCGCTCCAGGTCAGCCGCCAGCTGGGTCAGGCCGAGCGTGTAGTTGGTTTCCTCCTCGCTGCTCACCAGCGACGCGGCGAGGTGCTCAAGCAGCGGGAACGACCCGACGCCGGAGGCGATGCCGGTGGACAGGCGAGGGCGGGCGTCGAACCCGAACAGGCCGACGCGGTCGCCGATCTTGAGGCTGACATAGGCCAGGGTCAGGGCCGCGTTGATCGCGCGGTCGATGCGCGGCAGGCCGGCCAGCGGCTCGGACATGGTCCGGCCGGTGTCCAGCGCCAGCAGGATGTGGTGATTGCGTTCGGTGCGGTATTCCTTGGCGATCAGCTTGCCGTGGCGGGCGGACTGCTTCCAGTCGACGGTGCGCGGGTCCATGCCGTCGGCGTAGTCGCGCAGGGCGTGGTACTCAGAACCCCCGCCGGTGTCGATCTGGGCCTTCACCCCGAACATGGCGTCACGGGCGAAGAGGCGCATGGCCTCTGCCTTCACCCCGGCGATATCCGGGGTCAGCACGATCTTCCGCTGCAGAGCGTGACTGTGCTGACTCCACACCAGGCCCAGCGGGCCGGTCCAGCGCACCCAGGCGCGCTCGATGGTCGCCTCGCCCCGGCGGCGCGGGGTGAGGGTCAGCGACAGAGCCCCCGAACGCCCCTCGGTCGGGACGGTCAGCCGGTCCGGCGAGACGCCGATCCTGTCATCGCTTTCGATGGCCAGTTCGGCCCGCCGCGGCGCTGTCCCCCCGAAGGCGACGGCCAGCTCGCCGGCGGCGTCGACGCCCATGCCCATGCGCACCGGCGCATTGAACGCGACAGAGAGGCCCCTGCCGGTGCGCCAGGCGAGGCCGGCGTCGAGCAGGATCATGCCGGTCAGTAGCGTCAGCCAGGCCGGCGCCGCCAGCCACAGGTCTGGCGAGACGATGCCGATCACGATGGCGACCGGCGCGCCCAGCGCGGCGATCACGACCGCCCTGAGCGTGGGATAGATCACCGGGGCGCCTCGACCTGCTCGATCAGCCCGCGCAGGATCTGGTCGACCTTGCGGCCCTCGATCTCGGCGGCCGGCGACAGGATCACGCGGTGGCGCAGCGCCGGCAGGGCCAGCGCCTTGACGTCGTCGGGGATCACATAGTCGCGGCCGTCCAGCACCGCCCTGGCTCGCGCGGCGATCGCCAGCATGGCGGCGCAACGCGGCGAGGCGCCGGTCTCCAGGTCGCCGGTCTCGCGCGTGGCGCGGACCAGCCGGACAACATAGTCGGCGATCTCGCGCGTCAGATGGACGGCGGAGACGGCTCGCGCCGCGTCGGCCAACTCGCCGGCCTCGATGATCTGTCCGACGCCAAGATCGTTGATGTCCGGCAGGCCGCTCTTGGCGCCGTGCAGCAGGACGATGTCCATCTCCTCCTCGGCGGAGGGGTAGGACAGGGTCTGCTTGAACAGGAAGCGGTCCAGCTGCGCCTCGGGCAGGGGATAGGTGCCCTGTTGCTCGATGGGGTTCTGGGTGGCGACGACCATGAAGCGATCCCCGAGGGGATGGCGCTTGCCGTCGAGGGTGACGAACCGCTCCTGCATGGCCTCCAGCAGGGCGGCCTGGGTCTTGGGCGGCGTGCGGTTGATCTCGTCGGCCAGCAGCAGGTCGCAGAAGATCGGCCCCTTGGTCAGGGTGAAGCTGCTGGTCTGGAAGTTGAACAGGTTGGCGCCGATGATGTCGCCCGGCATCAGGTCGGGGGTGAACTGCACCCGGCCGAACTTGATCCCCAGCGTCCCGGCGAAGGCCTGGGCCAGAAAGGTCTTGGCTGTGCCCGGCGGCCCCTCCAGCAGGACGTGACCGCCCGCGAAGAGCGCGATCAGCATCAGGTCGACGGTGTCGGCCTGACCGACGACCGCCTTGCCGATTTCGGCGCGGACCCTGTCCGCCAGCGCTTTGACGTCAGCGACTTGCACGCGTCATCTCCAGTCTCCAGTCATACAGTTTGCGGGTCACGGCGATCAGGTCGGCGAGACCCTTGGCCCCCCGCGCGGCCGTCATGAGGTCGGTGAACAGCGGTACGTCGCGCTGGGCGCTGAGCCGGTCGAGGAAGGCGTCGAGTTGCGCCGGCTCGAGCTGGCGCGGCGCCCCGACGGCGCGGGCCGCCAGGTCGCGGCAGAGCCGGCCATAGCCCTCGGCCATGCGGTGCTCCCGCCGGGCCATGCGGATCAGGCCGGCGGTGTTTTCGACCAGCGCGCCCTTGCCCATGGCGTAGGGCGGGGTCGCGCGGCGGATCGGTCCGAACCGGATCGCCGCCGCGATGCCGGCCAGAAGAGCGGCGGCCACCGCGCATAACGTACCCCCCAGGAACGGCGGCTCCAGCGCCAGGGCCAGCACGCTGCGCGAGCGCTTGAAGCCGTGCAGGCTGACATCAAGGATCAGCGGACCGGCCGGCCGGACCAGATCGACGATGGCGTCCGCCGCCCGCGTGGTCTCCAGGCTCTTCAGGCCCATGGTGTTCAGCAGGTCGGGATCAGAGAGGATGTAGACCTTGCGGTCCCGGGTGCGGGCGAGGACGAGACCGCCGCGGTCGTCGGTGACGAGCGCGACGAGGCCGGCCGCCTCCAGGGTCTGCAACTGGTCCACGGCGCCGGTCGTCAGCGTGCGGCCGTCAGCGAAGCGCAGGGTCTGTCGCGCCGACCCGGCGCGCCGTTGAAGGGTGGCCGTCTTTGCGTAAGCCTCAAGGACACCCGTCTTCTTCAGCCGATCGAGGTCGACCGCGTCGCCCTTCAGCACCCAGCCGGGCCGGGTCGGACTGGGGGCGACCAGCCACTTGGGCATCACGACCAGCCTGCGTCCGTCGAAGGCGACGGACCGGATCGCCTTGGCGTCGTGGGCCGGCGAGGGGGTGACGATCATCAGTCCTGCCCGGTCGATGCCCGGCGTATCGCCACGGCTGACGATGACCGGATCGCCGAGGGCCCGGAACAGCTTTACGGCCCCGCCGAAGCCGACGGCCGACTTCGACAGGGCGTGGCCCCCGCCGTCGTTGCCGCTGCGCAGGCTGGGCGCATAGACGCTGAGCACCGCCAGGCCGGCGAAGGCCAGAACGCCCACGGCGATCATGATCAGGACCGTGCGTCCCTTGAAGAGCGGGTTCCCGGCGGCTTCCGTCATGCGCCGCCGCCCAGCGCGAAGCGCTCATAGGCGCCGCGGCACTGACCCCAGTCGTCGGCGGCGAGGTCGCGGCCGCCGAAGAAGCTGCGCTCCACGATCCGCGCTATGGCGCCGAAGGCCTCGCGCGCCTGCGCCGGCAGGGCGTCCAGGCCGGCGATGTCCCGACTGGTCAGCGCGGGGCGCAGCAGTCCCGGGCGATGGTCGCGAATGTCCTGCACGCCGCGCAGCAGCAGAAGGTGGGCGGCCTCGGCGAAACGCCCCTCGGCGGCCAGGGCGTCAGCGTCCGCCAGCAGGACGCGGGCCCGCTCGGCCGTGGGCCGCCAAGCATCGTCCGGTCCCAGGTTCGGCCCCGGGCCCGGCAGGCCCCCGTACCGCGCCTTCACCAGGCTCCGTGCGATGACATAGAGCAGACCCAGCACCATCGCGGCGACCAGCACCCAGAAAAGGACGTTCAGAACCGGCCCCATGTTCGCGAGAAAGTCGACGAACGCCTCCAGCCACCTGGGCGGTGGCGGCGGCGGCTTGATCTGTGTGAATTCAAACTGGAGCGATCTGTCCTGCAGCAACTCGCGGTGGGCGCCGGAGATGTCCCGCACGCCCGTCCCGCCAACGCCGCCAGAAGACTGATCAGGCCCCATCCAGAACCTGCATACACGGGCGGATGCGGCCGGCACAATCAAGGCTTGAGCCCGTAGCCGATAATTCGACAGGCCCAGTCTTTCAAACAGTTGTTCGTCTGCTACCCTCCTCGCAAAGCACGGGGAGAGAGACGATGATCGTCAACCGCCTGACGCGGATGCTTGGGGTGCAGTACCCCATCGTCCAGGCCCCGATGGGCTGGATCGCTCGCGCCCAGCTGGCGTCTGCGGTGTCCAACGCCGGCGGCCTCGGCATCATCGAGACGTCGTCGGGCCGGCTGGATGAGGTCCGCGCCGAGGTCCTCAAGATGCGCGACCTCACCGACAAGCCGTTCGGCGTGAACATCGCCCAAGCCTTCGTGCGCGATCCGGACATCGTGCAGTTCGTCATCGACCAGGGCGTCAAGTTCGTCACCACCTCGGCCGGCGACCCGCGCAAGTACTGCGAGGCCCTGAAAGGCGCCGGCCTGACGGTGTTTCACGTCGTGCCGTCGCTGACGGCGGCGCTGAAGGCCATCGACGCGGGCGTCGACGGGCTGGTCGTGGAAGGCGGGGAGGGCGGCGGCTTCAAGAACCCGCGCGAGGTGGCGCTGATGGTCCTTTTGCCGCTGATCGCCAGCAAGACCGACCTGCCGATCATCGCCGCCGGCGGCATGCTGGACGGCCGCACCATGGCGGCCGCCTTCGCCCTGGGCGCCGAGGGCATCCAGATGGGAACCCGGATGGTCAGCGCGGCGGAGTCTCCGGTCCACCAGAACTGGAAGGACGCCATCGTCAATGCGGCCGAGACCGACACGGTGTTCCTGAACCGCTTCGGCCCCGGCCCCGCGCTGCGGGCGCTGCGCACCAACAAGACCGCGGAAATGGAGATCAACCCGCCGGAGGCCGGCGCCATGCCGGAGATGGCGCGGGCGCTGGACCTCTACTTCGGCGGCGACATGGAGGCCTCCATCGCCCTGTCCGGCCAGGTCGCCGGCCGCATCGACAGCGTCCGGCCGGTGGCCGATATCATCCGCGATACGGTCGAGGAGTTCCACGCCTGCTGCGCGGAGATGGGCAAGCGCTACGGAAGATAGCGCGCCGGGGACATGCACTTCAGCGCCTGTCCCCATCCGCTCGGCAAGCGGCGGGGGACACCTGCCGAAGTCGGTACAGGTCCCCGTCGGAGGCCGTTGCCGCCGCCCGCGCCGCATGCCACCGTCGCGCCTGACCGGGGCCGACAGAGTCCCGGCCCGAGGGAACGGGAGGACGCCCATGGGGCAGGGCATGCGCCGCATCTTCAGCGGCATCGCGATAGCGACCGCGCTGGCGCTGGCCGGCTGCGGCGGAGGCGGCGGTACGGCCGCCAATCCGGACACGGCCTACCAGGAGACGCTCATCCAGCAGCTTATCGACGCCAAGCCGGGCGATGTGATCAGCATCCCGGCCGGGGTCTACGCGATTGATCGCGGCCTGAGCCTGGAGGTCGACGGCGTCACCATCCGCGGCGCCGGCATGGACAAGACCATCCTCACCTTCAAGGGCCAGACGGCCGGCGCCGAGGGGCTGCTGGTCAACGCCTCCAACTTCACGATCGAGGACCTGGCGCTCGAGGACGCCAAGGGCGACGCACTGAAGGTCAATGAGGCCGAGAACGTCATCATCCGTCGCGTGCGGGCCGAATGGACCGGCGGCCCGAAGACCAGCAACGGCGCCTATGGCCTGTATCCGGTGCAGGTGAAGAACCTGCTGATCGAGGACAGCGTCGCCATCGGCGCTTCCGACGCCGGCATCTATGTCGGCCAGTCGCAGAATGTGGTGGTCCGGCGCAACCGCGCCGAGTTCAACGTCGCCGGGATCGAGATCGAAAACACCCAGAACGCCGACGTCTATGACAACCTTGCGACCAACAACACCGGCGGCATCCTGATCTTCAACATGCCCAACCTGAAGGTCCCGGGCTTCGGCACGCGGGTCTTCCGCAACAAGGCCGTGGGCAACAACACCGCCAACTTCGGCCGCAAGGGCACGGCGGTCGCCTCGGTGCCTGCCGGCACCGGCGTGATCATCAATTCGAACGACAAGATCGAGATCTTCGACAACGAGATCGGCGGCAACAACACCGCCAACGTCATCATCTCCAGCTTCTTCTCGGCCGGCTACAAGGCGGGCGAGGGAACGGCCCAGACGTTCGATCCCTGGCCCGAGAGCATCTACATCCACGGCAACCGCTTCTCCCCCGGCGGCTCAAAGCCTGATGGCGTGGAGCTGCAGGCGCTGCGCGTCGCCCTGTTCGGCCTCACCGGCGCCCTGCCGGACGTGCTGTGGGACGGCTATGTCGACAAGGCCAAGTTCGTGGCCGGAAAGCCGGATCCGGCGCTGGCGATCTGCGTCGACAACGGCGCGGCGAAGGTTCTCAACGCCGACCTGCCCAACAAGGCGAAGAACCCCAAGCTCGTCGAGATGCGCTGCACGCTGCCGCCACTGCCCGCGGCCAGCGTTGAGTTCGCCGGGCCGATCCCGACCGAGTCGAAGATCCCGGCGCCCGGCAAGTCGTGATCCGGCTGCTCGGACTGCTGCTGGCTCTTTCACTCGCGGCCTGTGCGCCGCGGCCGCTGGAGCCGCGCTTCATCGCCGAGGGCCTGCCGGAGGACCTCGCGGACTGGGGCATGGTCGGGGTGCGCGACGGCCGGCTGGTTCTGGCGGAAGGCGCTCAGCCGTACGAGCTGAACACGCCCCTGTTCACCGACTACGCCGGCAAGCTGCGCACGGTCTGGATGCCGAAGGCACAGTCCGCGACCTGGTCCGGTGAGGAGGCGTTCGACTTTCCGGTCGGCACGGTGATCACCAAGACCTTCTTCTACCGGAAGGCCGCTGACGGCGCGGTGTCGCCTTCGGACGGGCTGAAGCTGTCGGAGACCGGCGAGGGGCTGGACCTGTCGAAGATGCGGCTGGTGGAGACCCGCATCCTGGTCCGCCGCGCCGGAGGCTGGGTCGCGCTCCCCTACGTCTGGGACGACAACCAGAGGACGGCGACGCTCAAGCGGACCGGCCAGCCGATCGCCCTGACCCTGGCGAGAGCCGGGCGCAGCGACCGCTTTACGTATCAGGTCCCGAACGTGAACCAGTGCAGCGGCTGCCATGCGACCGATCACGCCGCCAAGGCGCTGCAGCCCATCGGCCTCAAGGCCCGCCATCTGGACCGCGATGTCACGGTCGGCGGACAGGCGTTCAACCAGCTGGCGCGGCTCGACGCCATCGGATACCTGCGCGGCCTGCCCGCGCAGCGCCCGGCGCCGGCCGCCGACTGGCTCGACCAGCGTGCGCCGCTGGACGCCCGGGCCCGCGCCTGGCTCGACATCAACTGCGCCCACTGCCACAGCCCGACCGGCCCGGCCGATACGTCCGGGATGTATCTGACGCTGGCGGCGGCCGGGCCCCGGCTGGGCCTGTGCAAGCCGCCGATCGCGGCGGGGCAGGGGACAGGCGGGTTCCGCTACGGGATTCATCCCGGCAAGCCCGAGGAGTCGATCCTCGTCTATCGGACCGCCTCACTCGATCCCGGCGCCATGATGCCGGAACTGGGCCGGGCGCTTGCGCAGGATGAAGCGGTCGATCTGCTTCGACGATGGGTCGCGGCCATGCCCGGAGGCTGCGGCTGAGCATGGACACGGATCGGCCCTGGGTCTCGATCCAGCATCTGCGGGCCATAGCGGCTCTGTCGGTCGCGCTGTTCCATGCCTGCCAGTGGTCGCAGATCGACTTCGGCATCGGCGCGGCCGGCGTCGACCTGTTCTTCGTGATCAGCGGCTTTGTCATGTGGACGGTGACCGCCGGACGCGAGGCCGCGCCGCTGACCTTTCTCCGCCGGCGCGTGATCCGGGTGGCGCCGCTCTACTGGATCGTCACCCTGGCTCTGGTCGCCGGCGCCCTGGTCTTCCCGCAGCGCTTTCCCGAGGTCGAGCCCCGGGCCGACCATATCCTGCTCTCGCTGGCCTTCATCCAGCACATGAACCCCGCCGGCCAGCCCTTCCCGATCCTGGCGCCGGGCTGGACCCTGAACTACGAGGCGGTCTTCTACCTGGTGTTCGCCAGCTGCCTGATCCTGCCGGTGCGCCGCCGCATCGCCGCCCTGACCATGGCGCTGGCGGTGCTGTCCTTCGCCGGTTTCGCCTGGCCGCCCGGCTACGTCATGCTGCTGAACCCGATGTTCCTGCAGTTCCTGGCCGGGGTCTGGCTGGCGCGGCTGGCGCAGGAGGGGCTGCTGCCGGAGCGGGCGATCGGATGGATGCTGCTGTGGCTCGGGCTGGCGCTGTTCCTGCTGCTGTGGCTCTCGGCGATTGATCCGGATCTGTGGCGGCCGATGATCTGGGGACTGCCGGCCGCTCTGGTCGTTGCCGGCGCAGTCAGCGTCGAGGCGGACGGGGGTTGGCCGGCGTGGCGTTGGCTGGGCTTGCTGGGCGACGCCTCCTACTCGATCTACCTGACCCACACCCTGACCATCGGCGCCCTGGCCATGACCATCGGCGCCTGGAACCCGCCGGTCTTCGTGCCGCTGGCCATGGTCGTGGGAGTCGCCGGCGGGTTGGCCAGTTACTTCTGGATCGAGCGGCCGATGCTGGCGCGGCTGCGTCAACGCCTTGCATGACCTGACGGAGCCTTCGCATACTTGCGCCGACTCCGCGCGCAAGACGCGGTGCGATGAGGAGACGACGGATGAGGCGCATCGCCCTGGCGGCCGCACTTGCGGCCGCGACCCTGCTTGCCGGCTGCGGAAGCGGCACGGCCGACGTTGACGGCAAGCGGATAGCCGCGGCCGACGAGACGCCGGGCGAATGGCTGACTCACGGCCGCACCTACGGCGAGCAGCGCTTCAGTCCGCTCACGCAGATCAGCAAGACCACCGTCAAGGACCTGGGTCTGGCCTGGAGCTACGACCTGCCCGAGAACCGGGGCATAGAGGCGACGCCCCTGGTCGCCGACGGGGTCATGTACACCACCTCGTCCTGGTCGATCGTCCGGGCCTTCGATGCGAAGACCGGCAAGCTGCTCTGGGAACATGACCCCCAGGTGCCGCGCAAGACGGGGATGAAGGCCTGCTGCGACAGCGTCAACCGCGGCGTGGCGCTGTGGGAGGGCCGGGTCTACTTCGGCTCCCTGGACGGACGGCTGATCTCGCTGGATGCGAAGACCGGCAAAAAGGTCTGGGACGTCGTCACCGTCGACCAGAGCAAGCCCTACACCATCACCGGCGCGCCCCGCGTCGTGAAGGGCAAGGTGCTGATCGGCAACGGCGGCGCCGAGTTGGGCGTGCGCGGCTACCTGTCGGCCTATGACGCGAAAAGCGGCAAGATGCTCTGGCGCTTCTACACCGTGCCCGGCAAGGAGCCGACCGATGGCGCCGCCTCCGATGAGGCCATGAAGCTCGCCCGCCCGACCTGGAGCGGCGAGTTCTGGAAGCAGGGTGCCGGCGGCACGGTCTGGGACTCCATGGCCTACGACCCGGACATGGACCTGCTCTACATCGGCGTCGGCAACGGCTCGCCCTGGAACCGGGACATCCGTTCGCCCGGCGGCGGCGATAACCTGTTCCTGTCCTCGATCGTCGCGCTCAAGCCCGACACCGGCGCGTACGTCTGGCACTATCAGACCACGCCGGGCGAAAGCTGGGACTACACCGCCACCCAGCACATCATCCTGGCCGACATCACCATCGGCGGGCAGCCCCGCAAGGTGCTGATGCAGGCGCCCAAGAACGGCTTCTTCTATGTGCTCGACCGGGCGACCGGGAAGCTGATCTCGGCGAAGAACTACGTGCCCCAGACCTGGACCACCGGCGTCGACATGGCGACCGGCCGGCCGATCGAGACGCCCAACGCCCGTTATGGCAAGGGCATGAACCTGGGCATGCCCGGCCCGCTGGGCGGTCACAACTGGCAGCCGATGGCCTTCAACCCGGGCACGGGGCTCGTCTACATCCCGGCCCAGGAGATCCCGTTCCCCTACATGCAGCCGGGCGGCGCCAACGCCAACTTCCGCTATCAGCCCGGCGTCTGGAATGTCGGCATCGACGTGCTGATCGCCGGCCTGCCGGATGACGAGGCGGGGCTCAAGGCCATTCGCTCCAGCCTGAAGGGCCGGCTGATCGCCTGGGACCCGGTCACCCAGACCGAAAAGTGGTCCGTGCCGCATGGCGGTCCCTGGAACGGCGGGGTGCTGACCACGGCCGGCGGACTGGTCTTCCAGGGCTCGGCGACCGGCGAGTTCGCGGCCTATGACGCCGCGAGCGGCGGCAAGCTGTGGTCCTTCGACACCCAGACCGGGGTGGTCGCCCCCTCGATGACCTACGAGATCGACGGCGAGCAGTATGTCGCCCTGATGGCCGGCTGGGGCGGCGGCTTCGCCCTGACCGCCGGGGCCGGCGTCGATCCGCGCTCGGAAGGTCCGCGCCGCCTGCTGGTCTTCAAGCTGGGCGGCAAGAAGACCCTGCCGCCGCGCCCGGTCTCGACCCGCGAGTTCCCGGACCTGCCGCCCGTCACCGCCACGCCACAGCAGATCGCGGCCGGCAACCTGACCTTCGCCAACTACTGCTCTGTCTGTCACGGGGCGAGCGCGGTGTCGGACTTCTCGATACCCGACCTGCGCTTCTCGCCGGTCACGACCGACGCGGCGGTCTGGAAGGGCGTGGTCATCGACGGCGACCGGATCGACAACGGCATGGTCTCGTTCAGGTCCTACATGACCCCCGCCCAGGCCGAGGAGGTGCGCCAGTACGTGCTCTCCCTGGCCAAGGCGCAGAAGGCGAGGATGGCGGCGGCGAAGCCGGCGAAGTAGACGAGAGGCATGCTCCTGTTCACAGACGCCCCGCCGCCATCGCCCATCGTCGAAGCCGTTGTGGTCGAGGCGGCGCGGCTTCCGCCCGCCCCGACCGATGCCGCCTTCGCGGTGGTGACGGTCGACGGCGGAGCTGTTGCGGCCTCGACCCGCGTGGACGAGGCCCTGACCCTGGTCCCCGGGGTGCAGCTGTTCCGACGAACCTCGAGCGTCGCCTCAAACCCGACGACCCAGGGCATCACTGTCCGCGCTGTCGCCGGCTCCGGCGCCGGCCGGGCGCTGGTGACCCTGGACGGCGTCCCGCAGAACGACCCGTTCGGCGGCTGGGTGCTGTGGTCCGGACTGCCGCCGGCCAGCATTGAGGGGGCGCTGGTCGTCCGCGGGGCAGGGGCTGGACCTTACGGGGCCGGCGCCCTGACCGGGACCATCCAGCTGTCCGAGCGCACCCGAGTCTCGCCCGGCGGCGAGTACGAGCTGTTTGGTGGTGAACGTAGCCTCGCGGGCGGCAGCCTGGCCTTTGCGGCGGGCGACCTGATGATCGTCGGGGCCAGCCAGAGCAGCGACGGCTGGATTCCGGTCGGCGCCGGACGCGGGGCGGCCGATGCGCCGCTGGCCTTCGAGGCCTCAAGCCTGGCGATCCGCTGGTCGCCGGAGTGGAGCGGCGGCGACCTGTCGCTGCGGCTGGCCGGCTACCGCGAGGCGCGCGAGAGCGGACTTGTGGGCGCCAGTTCCAGCGCCACGGGCGTTTCGGCCTCCGCCACCCTCACCGGCGCCTCGCCCGGCATCGGCAACGAATGGCGGCTGCAGGCCTGGGCGAAGGCCAGCGACTTCGAGAACAGTTCCGCCGCCGTCGGCGCCGGCCGGGCCTTCACCACCCCGGCCAGCGAGCAGTTCGCCACGCCGGCCCTCGGCCTGGGCTTCAACGCCGCCCTGCGCCACAGCACGGGCGACGGCGGCTGGGAGCTGGGCGCCGACGTCCGCTACGCCGACGGCGAGACCCGCGAACACTTCCGTTACATGGCCGGGGCCTTCACCCGCGGTCGGGTCGCGGGCGGCTCGCAGGTCGTGGCCGGGATCTACGGCGAAGTCTGGCGGGACAGCGGCGACTGGCTGCTGACCGGCGGCCTGCGGCTGGACCGCTGGGCCAGCTTCGACGGCGAGCGGGTCGAGCGCGACCTGGCGACCACGGCCACGACCCTGAACCTCAAGCCTGACGAAGCCGACGGGTGGCAGCCGACAGCGCGGGCGGGCGTCCGCCGGGACCTTGGCGCGGGCTTCCTGCGCGCGGCGGCCTACGCCGGGTTCCGGCCGCCCACGCTCAACGAACTGCACCGGCCGTTCCGCGTCGGCAACGACATCACCGAGGCCAACGCGGCGCTTGAGCCGGAAGTCCTCTACGGCCTCGAGTTCGGCGTCGGCGTCGGCGGGGAGGGGACGGTCGACTGGTCGGCCACCCTGTTCGCCAACCGCCTGGAGGGGGCGGTGACCAATGTCACCATCGGCGTCGGCCCCGGTGTCTTCCCGGTCGCCGGCTTCGTCCCGGCCGGCGGCGTGCTGCGCCAGCGCCGGAACGCCGGTGACGTCGACGCCTGGGGTCTGGAGGCCGACCTCGGCTGGACGGTCAGCGACCGTCTGCGGCTGAAGCTCTCCGGCGCCTGGACGCGGGCCGAGGTCGACGGCGGCTCGGCCGCGCCGCAGCTGACCGGCCTGCGCCCCGCCCAGACGCCGGAGCTGGCGATCAGCGCCGAGGCGGTCTGGACGCCGATCGCGCCCCTGACCCTGCGCCTCGCCGTGCGACACGAGGGCGACCGCTTCGACGATGATCTCAACAGCCGCGCCCTGTCGGCGGCGACCTCGGCCGACCTGCGGGCGGACTGGCGGCTGACGCCGGCCGTCGGCCTGTACGTCGCCGCCGAGAATGTCACGGACGCCGCCGTCGAGACGGCGCAAACCTTCGACGGCATCGAAAGCTACGACCAGCCGAGGACCGTTCGGATCGGGGTGGTCTGGCGGCCCTGACGCGTTGCGTGGTTCGCGACGCCGGCCCGAGAGCCGGCTCCTCACCATGACGAGAGTCTTTGCCGCCCACACACCTTCGTCATCCTGAGGCGCGGCGAAGCCGCGTCGCGAAGGACGCACGGCCTTGACGCCGACAGGTCCGTCGCCGATTGCGGGGCATGGCGAGACTGACGGGCGCGAGGGTGACGGTGGCGGG
>JBIKII010000377.1:0-2955 GCA_044361705.1 Caulobacter sp. | reverse complement strand
ACAGCATATTTAACTAGCACATTATCTTACGAAACCACAGGGTTCTCTCCTAAAGATATGATGTACAACGAAGCGCAACAGTATTTAGCAACACAAATTGCAAGAGCTATGAACGTGCCTGCGTATTACATCTCTGCTGATATGAATAACAGCATGACTTACCAAAACATTATCGATGGTCGCAAAGAGTTTGTAGCGTATTCATTACAACCATTTATTTGCGCCATTGAAGATCGACTATCCATGGATGATATAACTCCACGAGGACATGTAGTTAAGTTTGCAATCGAGGAATCATTCTTGAGAGCAGACACGATGAAGCGACTAGAGGCATTAGAGAAAATGATCGCCCTAGGTTTAATCGATGTGGAAGATGCTAAAGAAATGGAACAAATGACTCCTAACGGGAAAGAAGTAGAAGATGATACTTACATTCAGTAGCCAGATCGAGAGCGCAGACGGTGAGCGCAGAATCATTGCTGGCAAGATCGTGCCATACGAAGAAGTAGGCAATACTTCAGTCGGCAAAGTGGTCTTTGCTAAAGACTCCATTGAAATTGGCGATCCAGGCAAAGTCAAGATGCTAATGCAGCACAAAAACGACAAACCTATTGGCCGTATGCAAAACTTTAACAAAGCCGAAGATGGCATCTATGCATCATTCAAGATCAGCGCATCTATGCAAGGTCAAGATGCTTTAATTCTTGCTGGCGAACAACTAATTGATGGCCTATCAGTAGGCGTAGATGTAAACAAATCAATTCAGAAAAAAGATTATTTGTATGTAACAAGCGCAACCCTAAAAGAGGTAAGCCTTGTCGAATCACCTGCATTCTCAGCTGCGCAGGTAACTAAAGTTGCTGCTAGCGAAAGCGAACCAGAGACACCAATCAATCAACCAGAAAGCGAGGCTCCTGTGGAAGATTTAGCAACAGCGCCACAAGAAGCAAAGGCAGAGGCTGCTACTCCTACAGTAGAAGCTGCTCGCCCAGTTATTACAACACCACTTATCCAAACATCTATTCGCACGCCAATTACATCTATGGCTGCGTACACAGAGCACAAAATTAAGGCTGCTCTAGGTAACGATGATTCAAAGCTATATGTAACAGCAGCTGATGATTCTTTCGCAACCAACCCAGCATTTTCTCCAACAAAGTATCTAGCAGAGTTTGTAACTAACACACGTTTTGGTACACCTGCAATCGATGCATGTTCACAAGGCACATTACCAACATCTGGTATGTCCATCTCTGTACCATCTTTGGTTACATCAGCAGGTGGCGGTTCAGGCGTAGCACCAGAAGTTACTGTCGAGGCAGAAGCTGGCGCAGTGCAAAACACAGGTATGGAAACTCAATACTTAACAGCAACTGTATCTAAGTATGCTGGTATGAACACACTATCAGTTGAATTGCTAGAGCGTTCAGATCCTAACTTCTATGCAGAGCTAACAAAGCAACTTGAGTACGCTTACCTAAAGCGTTTAGATCAGACTGTACTTGCAGCTTTGATCCAAGCATCTGCTAACTCAACAAATACAACAGCAGATCTAGATGGTATCGTTGCATTCTCAACAGAAGCAGCACGCACTATCTACGCAAACACTGGCTACTTTGCACAGAACTACATCGCTAACCCAGCACAATGGGGTGCGCTAATTGGTGCACAAGATACAACAAAGCGACCAGTATTCAATGCATTACAACCAATGAACGCAGCTGGACAAGTTAACCCAACATCAATCCGTGGTAACGTGCTTGGTCTTGATCTATATGTAGACAAGAACTTCACAGCTACAACATTTGATGATGATTCTGCTGTAATTCTTGCACCAGAAGCATTCACTGTATATCGCTCAGCACAAAACTTTATGAGCGTTAACGTAGTATCAAACCTACAAGTACAGGTAGCAATTTACGGATACATGGCAACACTTGCCAAAATGCCTAACGGTATTATGAAGTACAAGAAGACCTGATAAGAACCGTTAACCAATAAGTAATCCTCTGGGGTTTAGTAGCCCTAGCCCCAGGGGAGCTTTTAAGAGAGGAATACAATGCCAGCCACTTATGTAACCACAGCCGAGTTGCGCAGCAATCTTGGTATTGGCACTTTGTATACCGATGCAGTAGTAGAAGAAGTTTGCCAAACATCAGAAGATTTAATTAACCAATACCTATGGTTTAACACTGCCCCAGTAGTAGGCACAGCATTACAGGATAACGTGGCAACTCTTATGCTTGCCAATCCAAACGCATTCGCTGCGACTCAATCAATAGTGGTTAGTGGATGTGGTGCCACATTTAACGGCACGCACACAATCACTGGCACAATTCCGCCAACATCAGGCACTACTAGCCTAATTCCAGTATTTATGTATAACTACGGCCAGGTTAATTTCCCTAATGGCTATTCATTTGTTCAATATAACAAAACAGCGGCAAATCAAGTTTTTCACAAAGTATTACCTTATGGCGTGGCTACTGGCCCCGATCACAAGACCCAATCTTATGCGACAACCCCAGCAATCAGAGAGGCTGCGATGATCGTAGCTGTAGATATCTGGCAAGCTAGACAAGTAAGCCAGACTGGTGGGGTCGGTATGGATGGGATCTCTGCCAGCCCTTATCGGATGGGTTATCAGCTGATTAACCGAGTGCGTGGTCTCATCCAGCCGTATTCAAGTCCAGCATCACTGGTGGGCTAATGCCAGCAGCAATAACCACACTCCGTGGCACACTAGCAACAGACTTAGCCAATGCAGGTGTATGGTCTACCTTTGCTTACCCACCTGCAACTTTGCTTGCAAATAGCGTAGTAGTTACGCCATCAGATCCTTACATAGTGCCAAGCAATAACGAGCAGGTAGGCGTATCACCTTTAGCCAATTTTAAGATTCTAATTACAAGCCCGGCATTTGATAACCAAGGCAATCTAGCAGGTATGGAAACT
>JBIKII010000114.1:0-10435 GCA_044361705.1 Caulobacter sp. | reverse complement strand
CGGCGTGCTGGCGGTGGCCGGCGACGACCACAACTGCAAGTCCTCGACCCTGCCCAGCCAGTCGGAGTTCGCCTTCCAGGACTTCGAGATGCCGGTCCTGTCGCCGGCCGACGTTCAGGAGGTGCTCGACTACGGCATCCTCGGCCTTTCGATGTCGCGCTTCAGCGGCCTGTGGGTCGGGCTGATCGCGCTGGCCGACACCATGGACAGCGGCGTGACCATCGACGTCTCGCTGGACCGCCACAAGGCGGTGATCCCGGACAACTTCCCGATGCCGCCGGGCGGGCTCCACATCCGCACCAAGGACCAGCCGCTGGAGAAGGAGACCCGTCTCCGAAACCACAAGCTCCCGGCCGCCCTGGCCTTCGCCCGCGCCAACAACATCGACCGCGTCGTGCTGGCCTCGCCGCGCCCGCGCCTGGGCATCGTCTGCCAGGGCCAGGCCTACAAGGACGTGCTGGAAGCCTTCCAGGCCATGGGCATCACCCTGGACGAGGCCGCCGCCCTCGGCGTCTCGATCTACAAGGTCGGCATGCCCTGGCCGCTGGAGCCGCAGGGCCTGCGCGCCTTCGCCGCCGGCCTCGAGACCCTGATGGTCATCGAGCACAAGCGCGCCCTGATCGAGCCCCAGGCCCGCGCCGCTCTCTACGACCTGCCGGCCCACGCCCGCCCGATCGTCATCGGCAAGAAGGACGAGAACGGCCAGCCGCTGATGGAAGACACCGGCTCTCTGTCGGTCGCCGCCATCGCGCTCGACCTCTATGACCGCCTGCCGGCCGGACCGCACAAGGCGCGGGCCCAGGGCTACATCGACCGCGTGTCCGCCTCAGGCGTGGCCGCCGTCAGCCTGGCCGCCGACCAGCAGCGCAAGCCGTTCTTCTGCTCGGGCTGCCCGCACAACACCTCGACGCGCGTGCCGGACGGCTCCCGCGCCCTGGCCGGCATCGGCTGTCACTACATGGCCAGCTTCAACGACCCCTCGACCGACCTGAACACCCACATGGGCGGCGAGGGTCTGACCTGGGTCGGCGCGGCGCCGTTCACGACCGAGAAGCACGTCTTCCAGAACCTCGGCGACGGCACTTACAACCACTCGGGTTCGCTGGCGATCCGGGGCGCGATCGCGGCCAGGGCCAACATCACCTACAAGCTGCTGTTCAACGACGCCGTCGCCATGACCGGCGGTCAGGCGGCCGAGAGCGGCTTCACCCCGGCCCAGATCACCCGCCAGCTGGCTGCCGAGGGCGTCAGGAAGACCGTCATCGTCGTCGACGACGTCGCCCGCTACGAGGCGGTGAAGGATCTGGCGCCCGGGGTCGAGGTCCACCCGCGCGGCGACCTGATGAAGGTCCAGCGCGAGCTTCGGGAGACCGAGGGCGTCACGGTCCTGCTCTACGACCAGACCTGCGCCACCGAGAAGCGCCGACGCCGCAAGCGCGGCCTGATGGCCAAGGCCCCGCAGCGCGTCTTCATCAACCCGCTGGTCTGCGAAGGCTGCGGCGACTGCAGCAAGAAGAGCAACTGCGTCTCGGTCGAGCCGCTGAACACCGAGTTCGGCCGCAAGCGGAAGATCAACCAGTCGACCTGTAACCAGGACTACAGCTGCGTCGACGGCTTCTGCCCGTCCTTCATCACCCTGGAGGGCGCGGAGAACGCCACCACCACGAAGATGGCGGCCCTGACCGCCGACGCCACGCCGCTGCCGGAGTTCGAGCCGCTGGAGGGCGTGCGCCGCATCGTCTTTACCGGCATCGGCGGGACCGGCGTGACCACGGTCGCCTCGATCCTGGCCATGGCCGCCCATGTCGACGGTCGCGCCGCCAGCGTGGTGGACATGACCGGTCTGGCCCAGAAGGGCGGCTCGGTGTTCAGCCACGTGAAGATCGGCGAGCATGAGGACACCGTCGTCGGCGGCCGGGTTCCGGCGGCTACGACCGACGTTCTGATCGCCTGCGACCTGCTGGTGGCCGCCAGCCCCGACGGCCTGGCGCTGTTCTCCAAGAAGGTCACGCGGGCGTTCGGCAACGCCGACTTCTCGCCCACCGCCGACTTCGTCACCAACCGCGATGTCCGCTTCGACACCGCCCGCATGGCCCGACGGATCACGGCGGCGACGAAGAGCTATGAGGCCTGCCCTTCGCAGGCCCTGGCCGAGCACAAGCTCGGCGACGGCATCTACGCCAACATGATCATGCTGGGCTTCACCTGGCAGAAGGGCGTGATCCCGGTCTCCAGCCGCGCCATCTACCGGGCCATCAAGCTGAACGGCGTCGACTACGAGTCAAACCTGCAGGCCTTCGAGGTCGGCCGGAAGGCGGCGATGGATCCGGAGTTCAAGGGCCTGCCCGAGGACTCGGTCCCGACGCCGGACACCATGCCGCTGGGCGATCTGATCGAGAAGCGGACTGCCGAGCTCACCGCCTACCAGGACGCCGGCTACGCGGCCCGCTACCGCAAGCGGGTTGACCAGGTCCAGGCCGCTGAAACGGCGCTTGGGGAAGGCGATGCCCTGACCCGCGCCGTGGCGATCAACCTCTACAAGCTGATGGCCTACAAGGATGAGTACGAGGTCGCGCGCCTCTACACCGACGGCCGGTTCGCGGCCGAGTTGGCCGGCACGTTCAAGGGCGGCAAGGCGAAGGTCTGGATGTCGCCCCCGCTGATCTCGCCCAAGGGACCGGATGGCAAGCCCAAGAAGATCGCGCTGGGCGGCTGGATGATCGATCTGGTCTTCCCGGTGCTGACCCGGATGAAGGGCCTGCGCGGCGGTCCGCTGGACATCTTCGGCATGACCGAGGAGCGCAGGATGGAGCGCGGGCTGATCACGTCCTATGAGGCCCAGCTCGACCGTGTCCTCGGCGGCCTGACGTCCGAACGCCTGCCGCTGGCCGCCCGCATCGCGGCGGTCCCGCAGCAGATCCGCGGCTTCGGTCACATCAAGGAGGCCTCGGTGAAGGTCGCCAAGGCGGACGAGGCGGCGCTTTGGGCCGAGTGGCAGTAACGATCCTCTCCCTGCAGGAGAGGATCAGCGCTTCGCCGCCCGCTCAGCCTTGAACCGCGCCGCCAGCGCGCTGTCCCCT
This sequence comes from Caulobacter sp., assembly GCA_044361705.1. GTDB lineage: Bacteria > Pseudomonadota > Alphaproteobacteria > Caulobacterales > Caulobacteraceae > Caulobacter. Next base: position 7,355 of record JBIKII010000114.1, on the reverse strand, counting down.
GCCCGGTCCGCCGCCGCGATCAGGGTCAGGTCGATGACGTCCCGCTGGGCATGGCTGCCGCCGAAGCGGTTGTCGACGCCGCGTGTCCGCTCCAGCGCCGCGATGGCGCCCCGCCAGTCGCCGTCGGCGTAGGCCGCCAGGCCGTCCACCAGGGGCCGCCCGACCAGCCGCACCATGTCGGCGTTGTCGCCCGGCGTGGCCATGGCCCGGTCCTGGGCCTCGCGCAGGCCGGCCAGCGAGTCCCGGCGACCGGCCGCCGCGAAGGCCATGGCGGCATGGGCGTCGTTGAAGGCGTAGGTGCTCTCGCCCACCGCCGCCGTCCACTGGTCGGCCAATGGCGTCCAGCGGTCTCCGACCTCGACGCCGTCGAGCTGCAGCCGCCAGAGCAGGGCGCTGGCGTCGACCATGTCGTAGGCCAGGGTGGAACGGTTCCCCCAGATCGGCCCGTCGAGCAGCTCCAGCGCCCCGGCGGCGTCGCCCAGCCCCCAGTGGAACAGCGCCAGATGCCACCAGTTGTGGACGGCGAAGTAGCTGTCGGCCGTCCAGCGGTCGATATCCTGGCGCATCCAGGCGACGCCCTCCTCGCGGCGGTCCTGCATCTCCAGAACATGGGCCACCGCGTGCTGGGCCCAGCTGTTGCGGGGCTCAAGGTCGATGGCCGCCCGGCCGGCGGCCTCGGCGGCGGCGTAGTCGCCGGTCTCCTCCAGCCCGAAGGCGTGCAGGCCGAGCACGGCGTGATAGCCCGGCATGTCGGCCGTCCAGTGCGGTCGCGCCCGGCCGATCCGGTCGCGCAGCATCACCGAATCGCCCGTGAGGAAGTCGAGCAGCTGGCCGATCTGCAGCGCCAGCGCGTCGCGCGGATACTGTTCGGAGACCCTGGCCAGCAGGGCGGCGGCCTCGGCAAACCGTCCCTCGACCATGGCGCCCAGCGCCGCCACATGGCCGGCCTCGCGGTCGTTGGCGGGCAGGGCCGCGGCGGCGGCGTGATAGGCGCGCGCGGCGGGCAGGGTCGCCGCGTCCGTGCCGGCGGCGTGCAGATAGCCGAGGAAGACCTGGGCCATCACGAAGGCCGGACTGTCGGCGACCGCCGCGCGCAGCCGCCGCACCGGATCACCGATGAACCGCTGATGGTCGGCCAGCACCGCGTCGTAGAGGTCCCGCGCCGTGTCGCTGGCGCCGGTCGGTCGGGTGGGAAGGGCGATGTCGAAGGCCATGCGCGGGTCGCTCGTCGTCAGGGGGACGTATTCAGCTTGGCCTGACATGGCCCTCTGGTCTACGCCAGGACCATGAGCGAGTTCGATTTCGACGCCGTCGTGGTCGGGGCAGGGGCCGTGGGCCTGGCCAGCGGCTACGCCCTGTCGCGGCGCGGCATGACCGTGGCGGTGCTGGAGAAGGAGCCGGCCTTCGGGCAGGGCGTCTCCTCGCGCAACTCCGAGGTCATCCACGCCGGGCTCTACTATCCGACCGGCTCCCTGAAGGCGCGGCTCTGCGTGCAGGGCCGGCGGCGGCTCTACGCCTTCCTGGACAGTCACCACGTCGACTACCGCAAGTGCGGCAAGCTGGTCGTGGCCACCGCGCCCGAGGAGGTCGCGCGGCTGGACGCCATCCTCGAGCAGGCCCGCACCAACGACGTCGAGGGCATGGAGGTCCTGACCGCCGCCCAGGCGATGGCGCTGGAGCCGGGCCTTCTCTGCCACGGCGCGCTGCTGTCGCCCGAAAGCGGCGTCTTCGACAGCCACGGCTACATGCTGGCCCTCGTCGGCGAGATTGAGGCGGCGGGCGGCGCCGTGGTCACCGCCACCCCGTTCGAGGGCGCGACGCGTCTGCCCGGCGGCGGCTTTCGCGTCCGGGCCGGCGGCGAGGCGCCGACCGAGCTGACCTGCCGGCTGCTGGTCACCGCGCCGGGCCTGTCGGCCCAGGCCGTGGCGGCGGACATTGACGGCTATCCGGCGAGCGAGATCCCGGCCGGCCACTACGGCAAGGGCGTCTATTTCCGGCTGCAGGCCAAGGCGCCGTTCGAGCGGCTGGTCTATCCGCCGCCGATCCATGGGGCGCTCGGCACCCACTACCGCAAGGACCTCGGCGGCCAGGCGGTGTTCGGTCCGGACCTGCAGTTCGTCGAGACGGAGGACTACAGCGTCGATCCGGCAAAGGCCGCCGAGTTCGCCGCCTACATCCGCCGCTTCTGGCCGGCGCTGGACGAGACCCTGCTGTCGCCCGACTACGCCGGCATCCGGCCCAAGCTGCATGGCCCCGGCGAGCCGCAACCGGACTTCAGGATCGATGGGCCGGACGTGCACGGCATCGAAGGGCTGGTCGCCCTGTTCGGCATCGAAAGCCCGGGCCTGACCTCGTCGCTGGCGGTGGGGGAAGTGGTGGCGGAGCGGTTGGGGCTGTAGCTGAAGCGTTACCTTATTCCGTCATGGTCGGACTTGTTCCGACCACCCATGAACACCGCCTTTGCCGTGCGTCCTTCGACACGCCTGCTGCGCAGGCTGCTCAGGATGACGTTCTCAAAGACTGTCCATCCACGTCATGCTGAGCAGCGCCGAAGGCGCGTGTCGAAGCACGCAGGGAGCCGGCTGACGCACCACGCATGGGTGGTCGGAACAAGTCCGACCATGACGGTTGAATGTGGACCGCGGAGAGCGAACCGCGCCGGCTACCCCTTCGGCACGATCTTCAGCACCCGGCCCTGCGCATTGTCGGTCACCACATAGACCACGCCGTCGGGGCCGATCCGCACGTCGCGGATGCGTTCGCCGAGGTCCTGCAGCAGCCACTCCTCGCCGACGACCCTGTCGCCGTCGAGGGTCAGGCGGACCAGCTTCTTGCTCGAAAGGCCGCCGATGAACAGGCTGCCCTTCCAGGCCGGGAACAGGGCGGCGTCATAGAAGGCCATGCCCGAGGGGGCGATGACGGGGTCCCAGTAGTAGGCCGGCTGCTCCAGACCCGCCTTGGCGGTCAGGCCCTCGCCGATCGGCTTGCCGCTGTACTCGACGCCATAGGTGGTGGTCGGCCAGCCGTAATCCTTGCCGGCCAGCGGGATGTTCAGCTCATCGCCGCCCTTGGCGCCGTGCTCGACCGTCCACAGCTGGCCGGTCGCCGGATTGAAGGCCGCCGACTGGATGTTGCGGTGGCCGGTCGACCAGATGCCCTTGTTCGCGGTGCTGACCGCCGCGAAGGGGTTGTCCTTGGGAATGGCGCCGTCCGGGTAGATGCGGATCACCTTGCCGAAGGCGGACGTCAGGTCCTGGGCCTGGGCGCGGCCCGCAAGGATCGAGCGCTCGCCGGTGGTGATGAACAGGAAGCCGTCGGGCGAGAAGGCCAGGCGGCTGCCATAGTGCATGCCGGACTCGATGGTCGGCGTCATGCGCCAGACGACCTGCACGTCCTCCATGCGCGGCGCGGTGCCGGAAACCAGCTTGCCGCGGGCCACGGCCGTGCCGTCGCCGCCGTCGCGCTTCTCCGCATAGCTCCAGTAGATCAGGCCGTCGGGGCCGACGACCACGTCCAGCAGGCCGCCCTGCCGGGCGGGATATACCTCGGGCAGACCCGTGACCGCCGGGGACAGCTTGCCGTCCTTGCCGACGATGCGCAGGCGGCCGGCCTTCTCGGTGACCAGCATCTCGCCACCGGGCAGGAAGGCCAGGCCCCAGGGCTTCTCCAGCCCCTCGGCGACCGTGACGACGTCGAAGGCGACATTGGCGGTGGCGTAGGGCGCGCGGGTCTGGCCCGGGAAGGCCGGCGTCTGACCGGCGCCGTCGGCGGGGCGGGTCTCCAGCGGCTGGCCGGGGGTCTGGGCGACGGTGGCCTCGCCGCCACAGGCGGCGAGCACGAAGGCGGCGGCGATCACGGGGAGGGGGCGCATGGAGGACTCCTTATTGCGAACGCCGGGGATGGACAGAAGAGTCCCGGCCTTCGCCGGGAACAGTGAGGAATACAGGCTGACCTTGCAGTCCTAGATGGTTCTCAGGCTTCGCCAAGCAAGGACCTGAGCGCGGCGTTCGGTTCCGCGCCCTCGACATGGATCAGCGACCACAGCGCGAAGAACAGCAGCGGCCAGCGGTTGTGGGCCTGCTTCTCGTCGGTGAAGACGGCGCGGACCGCGTCGACGTTGCAGACCTCGGCCACGCCGCGCACGTCGGCAATGCGGGGACCCAGGTCGGCGGCCCGCGGGGCGATCCAGCTGGCCACCGGCACGGTGAAGCCCTTCTTCTTCGCCCAGGGCTCGGCGGCCGGGCAGTGCCGCTCCAGCCACTTGCGCAGGATGTACTTGCCGTACTTGCCGCGGACCTTCATGCGGTCGGGCAGGTTGAAGGCAAAAGCGGCAACTTGCTTGTCCAGGAACGGCGTCCGCCCCTCGAGCCCGTGCGCCATCAACATCCGGTCGAGCTTGAGCAACAGGTCGTTGGGCAGCCAGGTGACGATGTCGGCGTACTGGGCCTGTTGGAGGGGGGAGAGGCCGGTGGGCGGCCGGGCTGCCTCACGCCAGCGGGCGAGGGCGGCGGCGCCCTTGTCCTTCAGAAACGGCGCATCGATCTGCGGCTCGGCCGGACGACCACCGAGCCATGCCGGCCGCAGCGCGCGGCGATAGCGGCCATAGCCGCCGAACAACTCGTCACCGCCTTCGCCACTCAGAACTACGGTCAACGTCCCCTTGGCGGCTTCGGCGAGCTTGTATGTCGGCAGGCAGGCGTAGTCGGTGGTGGGGTCGTCCAGCGCTTTCGCAACCTGCGGCGCGATCCGCCAGAAGTCTTCTTGGCTGAACGTGGTCTCGCGCCAGTCGAGGTTCAGGGCGCGGGCAACGCGCTCCGCCGCGCCGCGTTCGTCACGCGCCTCAGGCGCGTCGAACCCGCAGGTGAAGGCCGTGACTGGCCGCTCGTTGAGGCGGCTCATCAGGGTGGCGATCGCCGTGCTGTCGATCCCGCCCGATAGGAACAGGCCGTAGGGGACGTCGGATCGCTGGTGGACATGAACGCTGTCTTCGAGGATCGCGTCGAGCTGGTCGAGAAGCCCCTCCTCGGTGCGACCGACGCCGAGAGACTCGGACCCGACCGCAGGCTCGTGATAGCTGAAGGCCCCAGGGCTTTCCGGGCGCTCGCCCTCGTATTTCTCGTCGAAGACCCGCTCAGCGAAGCCTTGAAAGTGCCTCCAAGGCTCATGGAGCACGCCGAGCAGCGGGTAGCCCAAGGCGAGCAGTTCCTGAATGCCGTTGGGCTGTGGATGGGTCCATTGCTCAAAGGCGCCAGCCTCCGAGGCGAAGCTGTAACCGAGCGGCCCTTCGCGCACGTACAGCGGCTTGATCCCGAACCCGTCCCTGACCAGCCAGGTCCGCCCGTCCCCGCCGATCAGGCAGAAGGCGTACATGCCGCGCAGGCGTTCGAAGGCCTTCTCGCCCTCCAGCGCATAGAGGTGCAGCAGCGGCTCGAAGTCCGAGCCGGTGGCCAGCTTGTCGCCAAGCCCGAATTCCTCGGCCAGCTCGATGTAGTTGTAGATCTCGCCGTTGCCGATGATCGTCGAGCCGGCGGCGTGCAGCGGCTGCCAGCCGCCCTCCAGGTCGATGATCGACAGCCGCGCGTGGGCGACGCACCAACCGGGGCCGTTCTCGACACGGATGCCGTTCGGACCGCGATGGGCGATCCGCTCGATCATGGCGCGGACCTCGCGCTCGGCGGCCTGCGGATCTGTGACGCCCAGGATGCCGGCTATGCCGCACATCAGAGGGCGCCCAGGCGGGACAGCAGGCTGCGCCACTCCTCGACCACGGCGGCCTGGCTGAACTCGCCCTCGACCCGGGCGTGGCCGTTCTGGACCAGCCGGATCTTCATCATCGGGTCGGCGAGGATGGCCTTCACCGCGTCGGCCAGCGGCTCCGGCTCGTCGACCGGGATCAGGATGCCGTCCTGGCCGTGCCGGATCAGGGCGCCCGGCCCCTGGCTGTCGGCGGCCACGACCGGCAGGCCGTGGGCCCAGCTCTGGATGACCACGTTGCCCAGCGGCTCGAACCGCGAGGGGAAGACGCAGACGTCGGCGGCCCGGTACAGGGCCCCGGCGTCGTTGCGCCAGCCCAGGAACCGCACCCGGTCGGCGACGCCCAGGGCGGCGGCCATGGCCTTCAGCTTGTCCTCCAGCGGCCCGTCGCCGGCGATCCACAGATGCGCGTCCGGGATCATCGCCAGGGCCTTGAGACTGACGTCATGGGCCTTGGCGTCGTGCAGCCGGCCCATGCCGAGCAGCAGGGGGACGCTCTCCGGCGTGCCCAGGCTCGCCCTGTCGACCGGCCGGCCCTCCTCGGCGGCGGCGGCGAAGTTGGGGATGTAGCTGACCTGCCCGGCCGGCCAGCCCTGGCCGACGATCCAGTCGGCGATGTCGCGGGTGTTGCCGACCAGGTGGTCGAAGCCTTTGTAGTATTTGAGGCTGTAATAGCCGCCCAGCCGCCCGATCCGCTTCCACGGCCCGGCCGGCGTGTGACGGGCGGCGCGGTTCATCCAGGCGACCAGCGCGGTGGCGCCGGCCTGACGGGCGAAGGCGGCGATGCGCGGCCGGGTCAGAAGGTCGAGCGGGCCGCCGAATCCGAAGCTGCCCACGGTCACGCCGGCGCCCGCCAGCACCCGGGCGCGTTCGCCGTGCGGACGCAGCGCGCAGGCCTGCTCCATCCCCGCGTCGTGCAGGGCGCGAACGAGGTCGACGAAGTAGGTTTCGGCGCCGCCGTCGCCACGCGAACCGAGGAGGTGAAGCACGCTCATGCGGGCGCGACCCTAGCCGCTGGCGGCCCGTTTCCCAAGAGCATGATCAGGTGCTTGAAGCGGAACGCGCCGACCCGTATAAGGCGCGCCTCGCGCGTGTCGCGATACCCGTGGCTGGGTAGCTCAGATGGTTAGAGCGGTGGATTCATAACCCACAGGTCGGCGGTTCGATCCCGCCCCCAGCTACCAAGGCTCTCTCGCATTCCGCGTTTGCTGACGACTGCCCCGATCGCGGCCTTAATCGCCCCGGACGCCGCGCGATCGCGCCCTATTCCCGCTCCCGATTGGCGCTAGGCTCAGTCTGTTTCGGCCGGTTCCCGGCTGCTGAGGTTTCATGCGTCTCTCTGCCGCCGTCCTCGCCGTCGCCGCCCTCGCCATGACCGGTCAGGCCCTGGCGCAGTCCTCGCCGGCCGACGGCGCGGTCAGCACCGCTCCGGCCCAGGGCGGCGGCGCTCCGCTCTCCACCGGCCAGCAGATCGACCAGTACCTCGCGACCTCTCCTGTCGCCTCTGCCGCCCGGAACCGCGACGAGCCGGAAGACATCGCCGTGAGGGATGGGCAGGGCGAGGGGCGGATGCGGGGCGAAGTCTCGGTTGGCGTCGGCAC
>JBIKII010000270.1:0-2969 GCA_044361705.1 Caulobacter sp. | reverse complement strand
CCCGACCGAGCGCCATCAGGATGGTCGAGCGGGCCAGTTGCATCATCAGACGCTCGTCGGGCGACATGGCGGCTTCCATCGCCGTCTCGCAGTCCTCGAGCGCACCCTGGCGGTCGCCCCGCGACAGCCGGGCGTTACCCCGGTTGTAGCGGGCCTTGCTGAATAGCGGATCGAGCCGTAGCGCCTCGTCGAAGAAGGTGGTGGAGGTTGCCGGGTCGCCCTCTTCGCCGATCACGGTCCCGAGCGTGTTCCACAGCAGCGCGCTGCCCGGCGTGCGATGGATCGCGGGCCGCAGAATCTCGATGGCCTCGGCGAAGCGGCCCTGGTCGCGCACGGCGCAGGCCAGGTTGTTGGCGGCCTCGAACGATTCGGGGTGGCTGGCCAGGTAATGGCCGAACAGCTTCTCCGCTGTTCCGACCATACCCATACGATAGGCGAGGCGGCCCAGGTCGTTGGCGACCTCGGCATGGTCGGGGATCAAGGCCAGGGCCGATTCGTAGCACTTCACCGACCAGGCGAAGTCGCCGGCCCGCTCGCGGGCGATGGCCAGCAGATACCAGCCAAAGCCGTTCCGCTCATCCATCTCCAGCGCCTTGATCGCCAGGTCGCCGCCGGTCTTGAAGTCGTCGGCCTGCAGCGCGCTTACCGCCTGTTGCAGAAGGGGTTGCACCGCAACGGCCTTCAGCTCGGCCACCGCCAGGTTGAGCCGGTCCAGCGCGGCCCGCGACGCGGAGTCGCCCGCGACCGCACCTGCCATGCGCGGCGCGGCGGCGGCGATCTGGATAGGCTCCATGCCGAGCGCGATGGCCGATGTCAGGGGCTTGGACTTGGGCTGCGGCATGCGCGCGCGACTCCGGAGCAGGAAAGGCAGAATACCGCTTCCGGATGCCCCGATTATGCCTAATGGCGCATTAACCAGCGGCGAGAGGCCGCAGGCTGGGCAAGGTCCCGTTAACCGTGCGACTTTAGCGTTCCTTTCACCGGGCGGGTGGATTCTGCGGACGTTGGTTCCGCGGACGAGCGCGCCCCCGACTTCGGAGTGAGACACCTTGCCGCTCAAACTGTCGCTGAAGCCCGGAGAGAAGTTCGTTCTCAACGGCGCCGTCGTGCAGAACGGCGACCGGCGCGGGGTCCTGGTTCTCCAGAACAAGGCGTCCGTGCTGCGTGAGAAGGACATCATGCAGCCGGAAGAGGCCGTCACGCCTGCCCGGATGATCTATTTCCCGGTCATGATGATGTACCTCGATGAGCCCGGGGCGCTCCGCTACTACGACGAGTTCGTTCGCAGGCTGTCCGAGTTCATGGGCGTGATCCGCAATCCGGACGTCCTGGCCGACTGCGTTTCCATCTCGAAGCACGCCATGAGCAAGGAATACTACAAGGCGCTCATGCTGTGCCGGAAGCTGATTGAGTACGAAGACGAAAGGTTGGGCAATGTCGCTGCAGGCGTACCAGCAGGCCGCGGCGCGGGCTGAGAATCCGCGCGAGGCGGAGTACCGCCTTTTCGGCCAGGTCACGCGCGCCCTCATGCAGGCCGCCGAGCTGCCGGACACGGACATCAAGGGGCGGATCGAGGCCCTGGACTGGAACCGGCGCCTGTGGTCGGCGCTGGCCAGCGACTGCTCGGATCCGGCGAACCTGCTGCCGATCCCGCTCCGCGCCCAGATCATTTCGCTGAGCCTCTGGGTCAGCCGGCACACCAGTTCGGTGATCCGGCGCGAGGAGGAAATCGAGCCGTTGATCGACATAAACCGCATCATGATGAACGGTCTGTCGGGTGGCGCCGAAGCCGCCTGAGCGGGCCAGGCCTCCAGAAATTCCGGCAAACTCTGCCGCCCGGCCAATCGCGCCGGGCGGTTCGCGTTTTGGGGTCCGCTTCGCGCTACGCGCCCCTTGAAATATCCATATAAAACAGCGCCTTAAAACTGGCGCGGCCGCCCCGATCTGGCCCGGCCCTTGCGATGCCACCAGGTGAGCAAGAATGCTCGCCGGCAAAAGCCGGGCATCCCCCCGACCAGAATGGAAGGAACGCCGATGAATTCGGTCAACACCAACGTGGGCGCGATGATCGCGCTCCAGAACCTCAACGCGACCAACATGGAACTGTCGCAAACGCAGAGCCGCATCAACACCGGCAAGAAGGTCTCCAGCGCGAAGGACAACGGCGCCATCTGGGCTATCGCCCAGACGCAACGCGGCACTTCGCTCTCCCTGAACGCCGTGAAGGATTCGCTCGACCGTAGTCGGTCCACGCTCGACGTGGCGATGGCGGCCGGCGAAAGCGTCTCTGATCTGCTGTTGCAGATGAAGGAAAAGGCCCTGGCGGCGTCGGACACCACCCTCGACTCCACCAGCCGGTCCGCACTGAACGAGGACTTCAAGGCCCTGCGTGATCAGATCAGCAAGGCCGTGACGAACGCCGATTTTAATGGGACCAATCTCATCAAGACCGGCGCTACGGCTATCGCGGCCCTCGCCAATGCGGACGGTTCGTCCAAGATCACCGTGGCTGCTGAAGTCATGGCCCTGGGCGGAACCATCGTGACCGTCGCTGCGGCGGGTTCGATCGGAACGTCGACCCTGGCTGCGGCCATGATCACGACGGTCTCGACCTCCATCACCAATACCGGCGCTGCGCTCGCTCGCCTTGGCACCAAATCCAAGGCTCTCGATTCGCACGCGACCTTCGTCGGGAAGCTGCAGGACAGCCTCGACGCGGGTGTCGGTAATCTGGTCGACGCTGACCTCGCGAAGGAAAGCGCCAAGCTCCAGGCTCTGCAGACCAAGCAGCAGCTCGGTGTCCAGGCGCTCTCGATCGCGAACACGTCGACCCAGACGCTGACCCGACTGTTCCAGTAGGCCGCGACGCCGGGCGGGGCTTCAGCAGCCCCGCCCGGCAGCCTTTTCCTCCGGGTCGCCCGGCAGGAATTGCCACCCATGCCTGGAGCTCGGCAGATATTGCCGGGCGG
>JBIKII010000347.1:0-2984 GCA_044361705.1 Caulobacter sp. | reverse complement strand
GGTTAAGCCAGATGGGAGATACCATCACTCAGAATGTGGATTGGTAATTGCAAGGCAATCGGGAAAGTCTACATTTATGATGCTTCGTGTTTTAACTGGCATGTTTGTATGGGGCGAAAATCTACAGTTGTCATCAGCTCATCGATTAACTACATCCCTTGAAACTTTTAGACAAATGGTTGCGATAATAGAATCTAATGACAAACTTGCATCAGAGGTTAAGAAAATCCGATGGCAACATGGTGCCGAAGAAATGGAACTTAAAGGTAATCGAAGGTTTGTAGTTAAAGCTGCTAATAATGCTTCGAGAGGAATTTCCGCGCCATCTAGCATTCATCTTGATGAGTTACGAGAATACAAAGATGAAGATGCTTGGTCATCTATGAGATATACAATGATGGCTTCAAAAAACCCACAGGTTTGGATTTATTCAAATGCTGGAGATCAACATTCTGTAATTCTAAACAAACTTAGGGAACGCGCTATCGCAGCCAGCGTGAACCCCTCCGACACGATCGGTTGGTTTGAATGGAGTGCCGAACCAGATGCACCGATTACCCTTCCGTCAGGTGAGATTAACTGGAAAGCCTTCGCTCAAGCCAACCCTTCGCTTGGTATAACAATTCATCCAGATAACATTAAAGCTGTAATCAATGATCCTCCAGATATTGTGCGAACCGAAGTTTTATGTCAATGGGTAGATACAATCAATTCTGCAATTGATGCTCAAAAGTGGGAATTGTGTAAAGTTGATCCAATACCTTTAGATCCTGAAAAAGAAACTTGGTTTGGTTTAGATCTTAGTCCTGACAGGAAATTTGCTGCTCTCGTTGCAACTCAAAAACTTTCTGGCGAAAAGTTTAATTTAGTTTTACTTCATACTTGGTCAAACGATTATTCAATTAACGATCTAGCAGTAGCAAATGATATTGCTCCTTATGTTCGAAGATACAATGTTCAAACTGTTGCTTATTCCAAGAGAACCGCTCAAGCTGTTGCAAGTCGCCTTGTTCCAGCAGGAATTCCAATTACTGACATGGATGGTGCCATTTATGCAGAAAGTTGTGATCGGTGGCTTGGAGCCATAAATAGCCATCGCTTACAGCATGGTGGGCAAGAAGAATTAACTCAACAAACATTATCAGCTGCAAAATTACCTTATGGTGATGGTTCGTGGATTATAGGAAGAAGGGCGAGCAGGGTCGCAGTCTGCGCAAGTGTGGCATCAGCTCTCGCTTCATATTTTGCGACACAAGTTGAAACAGAGGTAGACATTCAAGTCGGATAATTTGTATTTATGGTATATTATGTGCTAATGGGATTATTTGACCGATTTACCACAAAGCAGCCAATTCAACAAGTAGATGTTGCTGCTGCATTAGCACCTTACAACGCGCAACAATTAGTTGGCGGAATTTTATTTGGAACTACAACTGCATCACGCGAACAGTTTATGGCGATACCATCAGGTGCTCGCGCTAGAGGAATAATTTGTTCAACAGTCGGATCTTTACCGCTAGAACAATACAATCATTTTACAAATGAACACATAAGACCAAATCGTGTAATTATGCAACCAGATCCACGCGTTGCAGGTTCTGCAATTTATGCATGGTTGGCGGAAGACATTTTGCTATACGGGGTCGGGTATGGAATTATTTTGGACAGCTACTCATCAACCGATGCTTCAAGAATTAGAGCATGGACAAGAGTTGCACCTAATAGAGTATTTGCATCATTAAATGGTAATTCAACCGAGATCGAATACTACACAGTCGATGGAAAAAGAGTGCCACCATTTGGAAATGGCAGTTTAATTGTATTCAACGGATTAGATGAAGGAATTCTAAATCGTGCAGGTCGCACAATTAAAGCTGCTGCTGAATTAGAAAAAGCAGCTGAAATGTATGCAAAAGAGCCAATGCCACAAATGGTTCTTAAATCAAATGGCACAAATCTTACTCCAGAGAGAATTACAAAGTTATTAGAATCTTGGAAAGTGTCAAGATCTACAAGAGCAACTGCATTCTTAAATGCTGATGTTGAATTACAAACTTTAGGGTTCGATCCTAAATCGCTTCAAATGAATGAAGCACGCCAATACCTTGCTTTAGAAATTGCAAGAGCATCTGGTATTCCTGCATCATTTATATCTGCTGAAACTACTTCAATGACTTATTCAAACATGACTGCTGAAAGAAAAGCATTAATTGATTTCTCACTTCGACCAATCTTAACTGCAATTGAACAAAGATTAAGCCAAGCAGATTTTGTTCCAAATGGCATGGAAGTTCGTTTTGATATTGATGATTTCTTGCGTGGATCTGCTTTAGAGCGTGCGCAAGTTTATGAAATCCTAAACCGCATCGGTGCAATGAGCATTGAGCAAATCCAAGAGGAGGAGGACTTAATCCGATGAAGATTAATTTCCCAATAACACTAACCGCAGCCGATAATAAAAAGCGCACGCTAACTGGAACAATTGTTAGTTGGAATGAAAAAGGCTTGACAAGTGCTGGCGCGACCATATTTGAAAAAGACAGCATTGACTTTTCAAAGCCAATTAAATTGTTACTTGAGCATGATCGCACTCGACCAATTGGCAAAATGATTGATGTTACAGCTGATGAGAATGGCATTGAAGCAACTTTCAAGATTGCAGCAACAATTGCTGGAGATGACAGCATGTTAGAAGCTGCCGAAGGTTTAAGAGATGGATTTAGCGTTGGTGTAAAAATCAACGAGTGGAAAAATGAAGATGGCGTATTACGCATCAAAGCAAGTTCCTTGCAAGAGGTATCACTTGTAACTGAACCCGCCATCGACACAGCTCGCGTTTCAGAAATAGCAGCGAGCCAAACACCAGAGAATTCCGAAGCAACCGCTGAGGAAACCACAACAAAGGAGAACAAAGTGTCAGAAATTACTTCTGAGGCTCCTATCGCAACCGAAGCGGTAGAAGCGACACAGGCTCCAGTTGTAAC
>JBIKII010000269.1:0-2994 GCA_044361705.1 Caulobacter sp. | reverse complement strand
CGGTGGTCGCCGTATCATTGCAGCCGCGAAGCCCTGATCGCGCGGGCGTTCCTGGAAGACGCTACATCCGTTCAGCCTGCCGGTCTGGAGCGCGCAGTCGAGGACCACCTGTCCGCTCATGCCCTCGTCGTACGCCGCCCGGGGGAAACTGGCGGACATCTCGGCGGCGGTCGGAACCTTGGTCCAGGACACAGGCGCCGGCAGGGGTGGCGGCGGTGCCGGCAGGGGTGGTGGCGGCGGGGTCGGCATCACCTGCGGGATCGGCTGGCTCAGCACCGGGCCGGCGACACCGACCGCGAGCAGGACGATGGCTGCGAGCGTGAGGGGCGTCGAGCGGGGCACTGGCCTAGTTCAGCTTCCAGACCATCGGCAGGCGCACCATGGCGCCCTCGGTCGGCTCGCCGCTCTGGCTGGCCGGCGCCATGCGGAAGTACTGCGCAAGCTGGACCGCGGCGGCGCCGAAGCCGTAGTCGCCGCCGCGCTCGGTGATGACATAGCAGCCATCCAGCGCCCCGCCGGTCCGCACCTGGCACTCGATGACGGCCTCGCCCGAAGCGCCCTTCTGAATGGCCGCGACCGGGAAGACGGAAATCAGCTCCTCGACGGTCGGCGTCCGGACCCAGTCGGGGTCGGCGATGACCGAGGGTGGGGTCGCGGCGGCCAGCAGGACCGGCTCGGCCGGCGCGGCTTCAGGGTTGGCGGCGAGGGCGACGGCGATCAGGGACAGAAACACGCGAGAGAACTCCGGACGGGTCAGTGGGCCGAGGGCTGGCGGGCGCGAAGCCGCTCCAGCGCCTTGCCGGCGAGATCGGTGAGCGAACGGTGGCCGTGCTCGGCGAAGACATCGAAGGCCGTGGCCAGGGCGACCGCGGCGGCGGCGAGGCCCGCCTCGTCCCGGCCGGTGATCTCGGCCCGGATCTCGTACAGGCGGGCCAGGTTCAGCTGCGCCACCGCCCAGCCGACCGGGTCGGCCGACGGGCGCAGCGCGCAGAGCTCGGTCTTCTGGGCCGCGACGGCGGCGTCGAGGACGGCCAGGTCGCCGGTCAGTTCGGCGAGCCGGCCCAGGGACTGTGCCTTTCCGGCCGCGACGCGGGCGCGCAGCGACAGGGCGACCTGGTCCTTCAGCACCAGCGCGGCGCGGTCAAAGCAGGTCGTCGCCTGCTCGAAGGCGCGGGGGCTGTCGGTGACCTCGCCCAGAACGATCAGGGCCTGGCCGAGGCCGGCCTGGATGCGGGCCCAGTCCATCGGGCTGTGTTCCCGGGTGACCTGCTCCAGCGCCGCGGTCAGGGCGTCCACCGCGTCGGCGGCGGGGTCGACCTCGGCGGTCAGCTCGGCCTTGAGCGAAAGGGCGACGCCCCGCGCGGCGGTTACGCGGGCAAAGGTCAGCGGTTCATAATCCGGATCGAGGCCGACGAGCGCGGCGGTCGCTTCGCGCAGGCCGTGGTCGATCATGTCGATATCGCGCTGTTGAAGACCGGCGAGGGCCAGCAGGTCGGCGCGTCCGGCGCGAAACTCGGCGACGGCGAGCCGGGCGCAGACGCTGATCCGACCCGAGGCCGCCAGAGCGGCGAGCGGCGCCTCGTGATCGACGATGGCGGCGGCGACACCGGCGGCGTCGCCGGCGGCGAGCGCGACGCGGCCGCGCAGACCGGCCAGGGCGACGCCGGCCATGGCCGCGCCCACACCCGACTGTTTCACGGCCTCCGACAGGACATGCTCGGCGGCGCCGGTCAGGCCGTCATCGCCGAACAGTTCGGCGCCGAGCAGGGCGTTGAGACCCTGCTCGGCCTGGGCCCGCGCGACACCGGACGGGCGATGCAGGGCGCGGAAGGCGTCGGCGGCGGCTTCCGCAGCGGCGGCGGCCTTGCGCAGGGCCGTGGCGTCGCCGGTGCGGCGCGTCACCTCGCGCCAGCAGGCGGCGGCGTGCAGCAGGCGGGCGGGACGATCCTTCGACCCGATGCGGCCGGCGGCGATATCGGCGCCCCGAGCCTCGTTGGTCAGCAGGTGGAGATCGAGCAGCTCCAGAAGCGTGGCGTCGCCGCCGGTCAGTCCGTCCTGGACGCCGGTCGCCGGCTCACCCGACAGCAGACGTCGCAACTCGCGGCCAAACTCGAACATGCGACACTGCTCCCAACACGACCGTCCCAAGCCGGAACACCCGGCCTTCGGTCATCGGGAACAGAGCAAAGCCCGGTCCGAGGAGCTTAACAAGTGGTTAACGTGAGCAACATGGTTAATAGACCCGCAATTTCTGCGGCTTAGCCGAGCTACTGTCGGACTGGTGCGAACCGGCCCTTCACCGGATCGGCGGGACCTGCTTCACGCAGGCTGCGAGCACCGCCGCGGCCGCCGGATCCTCTGCCGCCAGCAGCGGCTTGACCCTCGCCCGCTCGGCCTTCTGGGCCGCTTCCGCCACCGCCGGGGATTCCACCTTGTCCCGCCTCGCCGCCTCCATGGCCGCCATCGACCAGAAGATGGCGGCGTCGAAGGACCTGTCCTCCGGCATGCCGCCGTTGGCGTCCCTGGCGAGCTCGGCCCAGGCCTGCACATGGGCGGCGCACTTGAGGCTCTCGGGCCAGGGCGGCGGATCTCCCGCGGCGGCGGCGGTCGAGGCGGCAAGCCACAGGGTTACAAGTATGGACATGACGGTGTCTCCAGCGGACGACGTCAGCATGATCGCGAACGGCGGCCTATCCGACGCCCGAAAAGGGGGATGTCCGCATCGCTTCGCGGCCCGCGTCGCGCGCTTTGAAGGCCACTGGACGAGCCTCCGACGTCGGATTTCGTCGCCCGCGCCGGCCGGAACCTCCCCTTCGACCACGGATCAGGCCTGTTCTCGCCGCAATTTTTAGTCTGCCTACGGAATAGTTGAGGGAAAGTCGCGGACGTTTATCCACAGGCTGTCAAAAAAGCTTCACACGCTTGCCGAATGGCGCCTACCGTTCGTCCAGAGCCCGGGGAGTCACCGGGCCAGGGAGGTAATGAAGCCATGTC
>JBIKII010000147.1:0-8075 GCA_044361705.1 Caulobacter sp. | reverse complement strand
GGGGGAGGAGATACCGGACCGGCGGCTGTGGCAAGCGGCGGCGCGGACGGCTTGTCGGGCGGCGCGGGGCGCGCCAAGCTGGCGCCTCAAATCGGGGAGATCATCCATGACGCGTGCGACCCTCCTGGCGGCCGGCTGCGCCGCCCTGGCCCTGACGCTGGGCGCCTGTTCGCAGAAGGCCGAGGACAAGGCGGCCGAGGCGCCCGCCACCGCCGGGACCCCGGCCGGGGCGGCGCCGGCCGCGATGAAGCCCTCGCCCGGCAAGTGGAAAATGACCGCCAAGATGGACGGCCTTCCCGCGGGGATGGACGGCCTGCCGCCGGTCGAGATCTGCCTGACCAAGGCCGACATCGACCGCGACGCCTGGGCGACCGGGCCGGACTCGGCGGACAACTGCTCGAAGGTCGAGACCAGGGTCGCCGGCGGCGCGCTGGTCACCCATGCGGTCTGCAGCTCGAACGGGATCACCACCACCATGGACGTCACCGCCCGCGGCGACATGACCAAACGCTACACGGTCGAGACGATCATGAAGACCGAACCGGCGGCGCCGGGCGCGCCCAATCCGATGAAGATGAGCGTCGTGGCCGAGCGGCTGGGCGACTGCTGACCGCGGATCTCAAGATGACGCCGCGTCACGCGATTGACACCGGCC
Source organism: Caulobacter sp. (assembly GCA_044361705.1). Taxonomy (GTDB): domain Bacteria; phylum Pseudomonadota; class Alphaproteobacteria; order Caulobacterales; family Caulobacteraceae; genus Caulobacter. Next base: position 7,420 of record JBIKII010000147.1, on the reverse strand, counting down.
GCAGCCGTACCCCAACTTCGAATCCACGAGGCGGCGTCAGACCGCCCGGGATACCGGAGGAGACTGTATGACCGAAGCCGTGGCGCCCGGAAGCGCGATGTCGGGCCTGACCGCCCTGGGGCCCCGTCCCCGGATCGGCCTGGGCACCAAGGCGCTCTACGGCTTCGGATCGATCGCCTTCGGCATCAAGGACAACGGCTTCCGCGTCTTCCTGCTGCTGTTCTACAACCAGGTCATCGGCCTGCCGGCCTCGACGGTGGCCATCGCCATCGGCATCGCCACCTTCGTCGACTGCCTGATCGATCCCTGGGTCGGCCAGCTGTCGGACAACCTGCGCACCCGCTGGGGACGGCGACACCCCTTCATGTACGGCTCGGCCATTCCGGTGGCGCTGTCCTTCCTGCTGCTGTGGAACCCGCCGACCGGCTGGAGCGACCCGGCCCTGATCGCCTATCTGGCCGTGGTCGTGGTCATCGTGCGGACCTTCATCGTGCTCTACGAGATCCCGTCCTCGGCGATGTCGGCGGAGCTGTCGACCGACTACAACGAGCGCTCGGCGATCCTCGGCTGGCGCTACTTCTTCGCCTGGTGGGGCGGCCTGACCCTCACCGTCATCATGTTCTTCGTCTTCCTGCAGCCGACCGAAGAGTATCCGATCGGCCAGCTGAACCGCGACGGCTACGCCCTCTACGGCTACGTCGGGGCGGGGCTGATGTTCGTGTCCATCCTGGTGTCGGCGGCGGGCACGCACCGCTTCATCCCATGGCTGCCGCAGCCGGCGCCGGATCGGGGCCTCACCTTCGTCGAGACGCTGAAGGAGATGGGCTCGACCCTGTCGATCCGGCCGTTCCTGGTCATCACGGGCGTGGGCCTGTTCGCGGCCATCGCCCAGGGCGTGGGCTTCTCGCTGGCCTTTTACTTCTCGACCTATTTCTGGGAGCTGAGCTCGACCTGGACCGGCGTGCTGGTGCTCGACAGCTACATCTCCTCGGCCGTGGCCCTGATCGCCGCGCCGATGCTGACCAAGCGCTCCGGAAAGAAGAAGGCCGGCGCGGTGCTGCTGGCCGCCTCGGTGCTCATCGGCTTCCTGCCGCTGGTCCTGCGGCTGATCGGCTTCTTCCCCGACAACGGCGACATGATCGCCGGCACCCAGATCCCGCAGATCGTGCCGTGGCTGTTCCTGGACGGCGTCGTGCGCGGCATCCTGGGCATCACCGCCGCCATCCTGATCACCGCCATGCTGGCCGACGTGGTCGAGTACAGCGAGGAGCGCACCGGCCGCCGCAACGAGGGCCTGTTCTTCGCCTTCACCAGCCTGGTGCAGAAGGCGGTCAGCGGCATCGGCGTCATGGTCGCCGGCCTGATCCTGACCATCGTCGCCTTCCCGATGGGCGCCAAGCCGTCAGAGGTGCCGCAGGAGGTCGTGACCAACCTGGCGCTGGTCTACATCCCCGTGATCATGGTGCTGTACGGCGCGGCGCTGGGCGTCATGACCTTCTACAACATCACCCGCGAGAGCCATCAGGAGACCCTGAAGACCCTCGCGGCCAAGGCCCAGGCGGCGGAGGACGCGGCTACGTCGCAGATTCCGTAAAGGCCGAGTAGACCAGCGTGCGCAGCTCCCGTCGGACCGCGTAGGCCGACGAGGGCAGCAGCTGGGTCATGAAGACCACGGTCAGGTCCTCGACCGGGTCGACCCAGAAGAAGGTGCTGGCCGCCCCGCCCCAGAAGAAGTCGCCCTTGCTGCCGGGGATCATGGTGGCGGCGGGATCGACGGTGACCCCGAAGCCGAGGCCGAAGCCGACCCCGGCGTAGGTCGCCTCGCTGAACAGCGACTTGGACATCTGCGTCAGGTCCTTGCCGCCGGGCAGGTGGTTGGCGGTCATCAGCTGCAGTGTCTTGGGGCTGAGCAGACGAACCCCGTCCAGCTCGCCGCCGTTCAGCAGCATGCGCGCGAACCGCATGTAGTCGGCCATGGTCCCGACCAGCCCGCCGCCGCCCGATGTGAAGTCGGTGGGGGTGAGATAGGGGCTCTTCTCCGGATCATCCTGCAGCGCCGGCAGGCCGGGCTTCACCGCCTTGGACCCGAGCTGGCCCGCGGCGTAGCAGGCGGTCAGGCGGTGCTTCTTGTCGGCCGGCACCGTGAAGGCGGTGTCGACCATGCCCAGCGGCTGGAAGATCTTCTGCTCGAGGAAGTCGGCGAACGACAGGCCGCTGATCTTCTCGACCAGATAGCCGAGCACGTCGGTGCTGACCGAGTAGTTCCACGCCTCGCCGGGGGAGAAGACCAGCGGCAGCTTCGCCAGCTTGTCGATGAACTCCTGCATCGTGCCGTGGCGCAGATCCTCGGCCACCTTCAGCTTGCGATAGGCGGCGTCGATGTTCCCCTGCATCTGGAAGCCGTAGGTCAGGCCGGACGTATGGCGCAGCAGGTCGATCATCATCATCGGCCGGGCGGGCCGCGTGGTCGCCCAGCCGGCGTCAGTGCCGGCGGCGAAGACGCCCAGGTTCGCCCACTCCGGGATGAACTTCGCCACCGGATCGTCCAGCGCCACCAGCCCCTGCTCGACCAGCATCATGAAGGCCACCGAGGTGATCGGCTTGGTCATCGAATAGATGCGGAAGATGGCGTCCTTCTCCAGCGGCCGGTTCCGCTCGCGATCGGCCAGCCCCAGGACCTCGTCCACCGCCAGCTTGCCGCGCCGCCAGACCTGGACCTGGGCGCAGGGCAGCTTGCCCGTCTTGATGTAGCGCTCGTCGAGGAAGGCCGGGATCCGGGCCAGGCGTTCGGACGACAGGCCGATGCTCTCGGGTTTGGTCATGATCAGCTCCACTGCGGCGAGACGCTCCACTTATCGAACCAGCGGTATGTCGCAACCCAAACTTTACCTCGCCGGGCCAATGCTTCCGGAAGGCAAGGGATGGAAATGACAGAGGCGCCAAAAAACTCAGCGCCCTCCGATCTGGATATCGAGGCCGCGCGTTGGTTCTTCCAGAACTCGGTGGACGTATTCGCCCTGCTGCGCGGCGGCCAGATCGCGCGCATCAATCCGGCGTGGCCCGAACTCACAGGCTGGTCGGTCGAGGAGACCATCGGCCGCAGAATCGAGGATTTCGTCCATCCGGCGGATCATGCCGTGGTGCTGGACATCGTCAGCGCCCTGCGGACCGACGGCCATGCCCGGGGCGAGCACCGGATCCTGCACCGCGACGGTCATGCCATCTGGGTCCGCGCCCGCGCCAAAAAGGCGGCGAGCGACGCCACCGTCATCGTCCTGGAGGACGTCACCGACGAGTACGTGCGCCGGCTGGATAGCGCCGACGCCGCCCACACCAACGAACTGCTGCGTGAGGCGGCCGGCGTCTTCATCTGGCGCTTCGATCCCGACACCGGCCTCTACGACATCGACCCGGACCTCTCGCGTCCCGGCGCGGTCGGCGCCTCGGGCAATCGCCAGATCACCACCGACGAGATGTCTGCGGAAATCCATCCCGACGACCAGGAGAAGATGCGCAAGGCCTTTTTCAGCACCCTCGCGACCGGCGAGCCGCAGGTGATCGAGTATCGACATACCCGCGGCGACGGCGGCTGGGCCAGCCTGCGCGCTGCCTGGCGCGGCCTGCGCAAGCTGGAGTCGGGCGCCTGGCAGGTGCTCGGCCTGACCCAGGACGTCAGCGAAGTCGCCGAAGCCCGCGACGCCGCCCTGGCGGCGGCCGAGGCCAAGTCACAGTTCCTGGCCAACATGAGCCACGAGATCCGCACCCCGATGAACGGCGTGCTCGGCGTGCTGCACCTGCTCAAGAGCGAGGCCCTCAGCGACGACGGCCGCAAGCTGCTGGGCGAGGCGGTGGGCTGCGGCCAGATGCTGTCGGAGCTGCTCAACGACGTCATCGACTTCTCGCGGATCGAGGCCGGCAAGCTGGAGATGAACGCCGAGCCGGTCGATCCGGCGGCGGTGCTGGCGAGCGTGGGCGGCCTGCTCCGCCCCCAGGCCGAGGCGGCAGGGCTGTGGCTGCGCATTCACGCCGAACAGGGCCAGGGCTGGTCGTCTGTCGACCCCGTGCGTCTGCGCCAGGTGCTGTTCAACCTGATCGGCAACGCAGTGAAGTTCACGGTCCAGGGCGGCGTCGACGCGCGGCTGATCCGCAGCGAACGTGACGGCGTCCCCAGGCTGCGGTTCGAAATCAGCGACTCCGGCGTCGGCATCTCCGACGAGGCCCAGGCCGACCTCTTCCAGCGCTTCCACCAGGCCGACGGCTCCACCACTCGGCGCTTCGGCGGTTCGGGTCTTGGCCTGGCGATCAGCCGCCGGCTGGCCGAGTTGATGGGCGGGGAGATCGGCATGCGCAGCACGCACGGCCAGGGCTCCACCTTCTGGCTGGAGATCGCCGCCCCGGCGGTGGTCGAGCCCGTGGCCGAGACGAGCACGCCCGGCGCCTTGCTGGACGGGTTGCGAGTGCTGGTCGTCGAGGACAACCCGACCAACCGCCTGATCGCCACCCGGCTGCTCGAACACCTCGGCGCTCAGGTCGAGACCGCCGACCACGGCCGGATGGGTGTGGATGCCGTCGCGCGAGGGCCATTCGATCTGGTCTTCATGGATGTCCAGATGCCGGTGATGGACGGGGTCGAGGCCACCCGGCTTATCCGCGCCATGTCCGGGCCGGCGTCGCGCACCCCGATTCTGGCCATGACGGCCAACGCCCTGCAGCACCAGACCGACACCTATCTGGCGGCCGGCATGAACGGGGTAGTGTCCAAGCCGTTGTCGCCCAGCGCCCTGATCGCCCGCATCGCCGAGGCCCTGTCGGACCGGGACGACGACGGGGACGTCGCCGCCGCCTGATTTCACATACTCAGCCTTCGAACCGATTGCATCTCGCTCCGCCAGCCCCTTAGATTGTCGGGCGTGCGGGGTTGGGGCCGATACCCGACCTGCGAAGCGGCGCGCGATCAGAGCGCGGATCGGGGGGAGGGAAGACATGGCAGGGGACTTCGAGACCGACGCCGGGTTTCAGGAGAAGCGCGTCAGTGAGGCTCCCGCGCTGCACGGAGAGGCCGCGTGACCCGCTGGCCCGCCATGACCATCGACGAGGCGCACGCGGTGATGACCGCGCCCGGCTCACGCTTCGAAACCGAGACCGTCGTCATCGGGGGCATCCCGACGATGGTGTGGAAGAACGCCCCGCCGACGCTGCGCGACATGGTGAGCAACGGTCGCGCCTTCCCGAAGCGTGAGTTCATCGTCCACGAGGACGAGCGCGTGACCTTCGAGGCCTTCCACCGCGCGGTCGCGGTCCTGGCCGAGCGGCTGGCGGCCGACGGCATCGGCAAGGGCGACCGGGTGGCGTTGATCATGCGCAACCTGCCGGAGTGGCCGGTGGCCTTCTTCGCCGCCGTCAGCCTGGGCGCCATCGTCACGCCGCTGAACGCCTGGTGGACCGGCCAGGAACTGCACTACGGCCTGACCGATTCCGGCAGCCGGATCGTCATCACCGATCCCGAACGGCTGGAGCGGATCGCCGAGCATCTGAAGGATTGCCCGGACCTGGAGGGCGTCTACGTCTGCCGTGAGGACGATCCCTGGGACGATCCGCGCGTACGCCGGCTGGAGTCGGTGATCGGGACGCCCCGCGACTGGGCCGGCCTGCCCGACCGGCCGCTGCCCACGACGCCGATCGCGCCCGATGACGACGCGACGATCTTCTACACCTCCGGCACCACCGGAAAGCCGAAGGGCGCGCTGGGCACCCACCGGACGATGACCACCAACGTCCTGACCAGCGGCGCGGCCCTGGCCCGGGCCTTCCTGCGCCGGGGCGAGACCCCGCCGGCGCCCGATCCGAACGCGCCGCAGCGGGTCACCCTGCTGGTCGTGCCGATGTTCCACGTCACCGGCTGCTCGGCGACGCTGGGCCCCGCGCTGAACAACGGCGGCAAGCTGGTGCTGATGCGCAAATGGGACGCGCTGGAGGGCATGAAGCTGATCGAGCGCGAGCGGGTGACCAACACCGGCGGCGTGCCGACCATCGCCTGGCAGCTGATCGAGCATCCGGCACGCGCCGAATTCGACCTCAGCTCCATCGACGGCATCACCTATGGCGGCGCGCCCTCGGCGCCGGAGCTGGTGCGGCGGATCAAGGAGGTCTGGCCAAGGGCCTCGGCCGGCAACGGTTGGGGCATGACCGAGACCAGCGCCACCTTCACCAACAACAACGCCGAAGATTACGTCCACCGGCCCGACAGCTGCGGCCCGGCGCCGGCGGTCGGCGAGATGAAGATCATGACCGTCGAGGCCCCGCATCGCGAGCTGCCGGCCGGCGAGGTCGGCGAGCTGTGGGCCAGGGGTCCGATGGTGCTTCGCAGCTACTGGAACAAGCCGGAAGCCACGGCCCAGACCTTCATCGACGGCTGGGTGAAGACCGGCGATCTGGCGCGCCTCGACGAGGAGGGCTTCTGCTTCATCATCGACCGGGCCAAGGACATGCTGATCCGCGGCGGCGAGAACATCTACTGCATCGAGGTGGAGAACGTTCTCTACGACCATCCCGCCGTCATGGATGCGGCGCTGATCGGCATCCCGCACCGGACGCTGGGCGAGGAGCCGGGCGCCGTCGTAACGCTCAAGCCGGGCGCCCAGGCGAGCGAACAGGAGCTTCGCGCCTTCGTCGCCGACCGCCTGGCCGCTTTCAAGGTTCCGGTACGCGTCGCCTTCTGGCATGAGACGCTCCCGCGCAACGCCAACGGGAAGATCATGAAGTCCGACCTGAAGGCCGTCTTCGCCGGAGACGCCGCCGCGTGAGCAACGCCGCAACAGCCCGCTACGCCGCCAAGAAGGAAGCCATCCTGACGGCGGCGACGACGATCCTCAATCGCGAAGGCGTCAAGGGGATGACCCTGGCCGACGTGGCGGCGGAGGTCGGGCTGATCACCACCTCGGTGACCTACTACTATCGGAAGAAGGACGATCTGGCGGCCGCCTGCTTCATGCGCGGGATCGACATCTTCACCACCCTGGCGGCCGAGGCAGGCGCGGTCAGCGGTGCGCGGGCGCGGCTGGCCAAGTTCCTGGAGCTGTTTTTCGACATGGCGGCGAAGATCCGCCTGAAGGAGGCGGCGCCGATCGTCGCCTTCAGCGAGATGCGGGCCCTCAATGAACCGCTGCGTGGCCAGGTCGCCGCTGCGTTCAACGATCTGTTCCGCACCATCCGCGGCTTCTTCGACGATCCGGAGTTCGCCGGCCTGTCGCGCCTGGAGGCCACGGCGCGGACCCATCTGCTGCTGGAGCAGGCCTTCTGGACCGTGACCTGGACGCGGCGGTACGATCTTGAGGACTACCCGCGCATACGCGACCGCATGTTCGACATCCTCTGCGGCGGCCTGGCGGTCGGCGCCCGGGCCTGGGGGCCGCCAGCCCTG
>JBIKII010000267.1:0-3006 GCA_044361705.1 Caulobacter sp. | reverse complement strand
GTTGGTCAACAGTCGTGGGTCTATCCTCAAGATCGCGCCGCGTGTCCATTCCGACTCCGCGGCGGGCGGTGGCACCGGCCCGTCCGTTGCCGTGGCCGGCCCGTGGCACTCCCGGGTGTGCCGGGCCCCGCCGCGGGGCGCTCAGGGTGCCCCGTCGGGCGCGGCGGCCGGGGGGATGTCGAAGAAGCGGTAAACGCCCACGGGCTTGGCGGCCTGCTTGCCGTCGAAGAGGAAGACGAAGTTCCGGCGGCCGGAGCGGTGGCCCCAGACGGACGAATAGACCAGCTTGGGTTTGCCATCCCTGACGACGGCCATCTGCATCGGCAGGTCGAGGGTCTCCTTGTTCCAGGAGAGGTCGGACACGATCGAGTCGCGGCCGGCCGGCAGGGCGAAGCGCTTGTCGCCGAGAATGATGGAGATGCCCTGGTTCGAGAAGTTGAAGAACCGATAGTCGCCGGCGGCGCTTTTGCCGGTCGAGATATCATAGGCTTTCAGCTTCAGCGGTTCCTTGCCGGACTTCATGCAGAGCAGCAGGACGCGGTCGGCGGCGGGCGGGAGATCGACGGCCGCGGCGGGGGCGGGCAGCGGCGGCTTGGCGGCGAATTCGGCTTCCGACGCGCGCAGCAGCAAGCGGCGGGGGCCCTCGTAGGCGAGCGGTTGGCCGAGGCCGGTCAGGTTGGCCTGGAAGACGGCGACCTCCTTGCCGTTGTGGAAGAAGAGTCCGGCGACCGGCTCGTCGAGCGCGAGGGTGAGCACTTCGGTGCGGATCCGCTCCGGTTCCTGGGCGCGGATGGAGGGCGGGGCGAGCGCGAGGAAGCCAAGGGCGAGCGGAAGGAATCTCATGAAGGTGGCGGCGGGGATCAGGCGCCGGCGTTGCGGAGCCAGCGGAAAGACACGACCTCGTAGCGGCGGCCGAAGTTCCGGTTGGCGTCGGATTTCAACTCGGCGGCGGCGAGGTGGGCGGGCTCGGAGGGGTCGAGGTAGTCGGGCATCCGCTGGACGAAGGCCTCGCACCAGGCGCGGGCGATGACCTTGCCGTCGCGATCGAGGGCCTCGCCGCAGGCGCGGACCCGGAAGTAGTCGGAGCGTGGCTGGAGGAGCGGGGCGAGGGATTGGAGGACATCGCCCTGGAGCAGGCAGCCGGCGTTGCCGGTGGCGGTCGATTCACCGGACATCGCGCTGGCGAAGGCGTTGCCGGGCGGCTTCCGGGCGGCTTCGCCGATGGAGGCGTCGAGGCCGCTGTTGAGCGAGCGGTCGATGGCGGCCTGGAGGGCACCCTTGAGCCGGTGGTCGGCGGTGGCGGATCCCGGGTCGCGGTTGACAAAGGCGCCGAGCGAGCGGAACGGGCCGCGTGCCTTGACCTCCTTGACGATTTCCCGGGCGAGCTGGTCGAGTTCTTCGCCGGAGAGTTCGCGCCAGCCTTGCCAGAAGCCCGGATCCTCGCCGGAGCCGCCCTGCCCGAAGGGGCGGTGGGTGATGACATGGCCGAAGCGGTTGAAGCGCACGCCGCCGGGAGTCTCCCAGGACAGGGTGCCCTTGGCCGGACTGAGGACGGGAAGCTCGGCGGTGCCCATGGAGGAGAGCAGGGCCTTCCAGGCGGTGACCGAGGTCGAGTTCACGTTGAAGGCGCCCTGGATCCGGATCCGCGAGGCGAGCGCTTCCGGCGCGCGGTCGCCGGCGTTGCTGATCATCCGGTCGATCGAGGTGTCCGCGACGCGCGGCGCGAGGACCATCCGGGGATTCGGCAACGAAGCCCCGCCGTCGGCGAGCTTCCCCAGGTCGAAGATCCGGTCGAAGGACGAGCCGGTGGCCCGGACATAGTCGATGCCGAGGGTGGAGAAGAAGAAGCCGTCCCACAGGCGGGAATTCACCTCGTGGGAGGTATCGGCGATGTCGAGGCCCCTCACGCCGGAGAAGCCGCGGTTGACGGTCTCCGCGAGGGGGATGCGGGGATTGGCGTACGAGTTCCCGACGACGAAGCCGGGTTCGAAGTTGTAGCGGGAGAGCTGGGCGTGCTGGAACTGGCCGATGGAGACGAGCGGGCTACGAGGGACATCGTAGATGACGACATTCGGCTGGCCGGCCGGGGTGTTGGCGGGGCCGCCGAAGCCGCGGTAGCGGGCGAGGTTGGCGGGATCGATCTGGGGTTCGGGTTCGGCGCGGCCGCCTTCGCCGATGAGGCCGCGGTTGCCGCCCTTGCCGTCGCCGACCTGGCCGCGCGGGGCGGGGTCGTGGGATCCGCCCATGAGGTGGGAGGTGAGGTGCCAGCCGAAGCGGTTCGCGCCCTCCACCTTCGAGCCGTCCCAGGCGGGGTTGGTGACGAAGCAGCGGGGATTGGAATCGATCCAGCCGCGGAGCCGCTGGTTGGCCTCCGTCATCTGGGTGCTGGTGCGGGTGAAGAAGGACCAGGTGGCGACGTGGGCGACCACGCCTTCGCCGGCGAGGTCGTCGATGAGGAAGGTTTCCTTGGTGGTGTCGAGCCCGCCGGAGGAGCCGGAAACGACGGGCTCGGGGACCGGGACGGTGGCGCCGGGGTCGCCGTTCCAGAGTTCGGTGGAGCGCAGCAGGACGTTGCCGCCCGACTTCAGGGTGAACCAGCAGGAGGCGGTTTGTTTGACATCGAGGGCGGGATAGCGGTCGAGGGTTTCCCTGCTCTGGGTGTCCTGGAGCACGACATCGCCGAACCAGGCGCGGTAGCCGGAAGGGATCAGCCGTTCGGCGACGGACCCGTCCCCCGCTTCGTAGGAGAGGTCGACGACGAAGGCTCCTTTCTCGCTCCACCCGGGCTTGAGCTTGTAGGATTGGCCGGCCCTGATCTGGATCTGGTCGGTGACGGAGAAGAGGCGGAATTCGCCGGGCTGGAGATCGACGGCGTCGGTCTCGACCGAGAAATACTTGCCGTCGGTCTGCTTGTCCGGCGTGGGGATCGCGCCGCTGCCGGTGGTCCAGGCGTCGCGCAGCCAGAGTTTGGTCAGGCGGCCGTCGGTGAACCTGCCGTTGCCGGTG
>JBIKII010000268.1:0-3006 GCA_044361705.1 Caulobacter sp. | reverse complement strand
TCAAGCTCGGCCAGGAAACGCAGATCCGCTTCACCTCGCTGCACGAACGCAACCTGCCCATCCTGAAGGGCAAGCTGACCAAGCTCTCGGCGGACAGCTTTGTTGACGAGCAGTCAGGCCAGCGCTTCTTCCGGTCGGAAATCTCGGTTCCGCCGGCGGAGCTGGAGCGAATCCGGAAAGTTCGCGGCGCCCGGACGGGTCTGCAGGCCGGTCTGCCGGTCGAGGTCCTTATCCCGCTGCGCAAACGGACGGCGCTGGACTACCTGATGGAACCGCTGCTGCAGACCTTCTGGCGCTCGGGCCGCGAACACTAGGCGCTCAGCCGGCCCTCCTCGCGGGGTGGGCCGGAAAGTGGCGTCAGCGCCGCCTGCTCGCGGACAGGGCCTTGATCTCTTCCGGCGTCAGGCGCGTGATTTTCGACACGGGGCAGCGATAGGGACCGACGCCGGACTGCGTGATCAGCGTGACGTCGAGCCCGTCGCAGATCGCTGTGCCGCCGCCACGGGTTTCAACACCGATGGAGATCGCCTCGTCCAGGCCATCGCACGGGCCGAATGTGTCCAGTCGATAGACGTCGCGCGCGCCGACATCGAGATAGACGACATTGTCCCGCGAGGACCTGCCCTCCCGCCAGCCGTTGATCTGATGAGAGAAGAAGCAGGCTCTCTTCGCAGGAGGTTTGGCGGCCGGTCCGGATGTTTCGTCGGACGCGAGCGCCGATGCGCCGGCAGTCAGGGCCAGGCTGGCAATGAGGCAGGCAGTGATCAGTGTTTTCATCACGGTCTCCAGGCGAGCGGCTCCCGATCCCGGCGCCATTCTGACAGGATGTTACGGCCAGATCGAGGCGCGACGGCGCGCACGTGCGGCGAACCTTGCGGGATCCACGAGCGCGGCCAGGTCGGCGGGCAGGGGTGAGGGGCCGCCGGTCGCGAGGGCCGCGATGTGCTCGGCCAGCAGCGGCGCCGTCGAGAAGCCGCGCGAGCCCAGCCCGGACAGGATGAACCAGCCTGGCGTCTCCGGGACCGGGCCGGCCAGCGGCAGGCGGTCACGCGTCGCGGCCCGGATCGAGGCGCGCCCCAGCAGTTCGTGGCCGGCGATCCGCCCGGCGAGTCCTGGCAGCGTTTCGGCCAGCAGGGCGCGGTTACGGTCATGATCGTCCGGCGCGGTCGCCGTATCGGTTCGATCCCGGTCGAAGGTGGCGCCGAAAAGCACGCCGCCGTCCCGCAGGGGGATGACATAGCCGCCCTTCGAGACCGCGGCGGCCGGTTCGGGGTCGAGGGTCCAGCTTGCCTGCCCGCGGATCGGCTGCAGGGTCAGGTCCGGTGCGAACGTCGCGCTGGCGTGGCCGCCGGCGATGCAGACCACATCGACCGTGCAGAGCACCGCGCCCATGGCGTCGATCAGGGCCTGGCGTCCGTCCCGGGCCTCGATCCGGCATACGGACGCGAGCAAAACCGGCCCGGTCCATGCCTTCAGCGCCTCCGCCGGGTCGAGCACGACGGCGTCGCGGATATCGAGGCCGGCGGGTGCATCCTCGCCGAGGTGGACGCTGGCCCCGGCCTCATCCAGCCGCACGAGCGTTCCGTCTTCGAAGAGATCGGCCCCGGCCAGGGTATCGAACCGCGCGGCATCCCGGGCCGTGGCTTCCAGCTGAAGGGCGCCCCGGGCGATGACGGCGGCGGGCAGGGTCGCATAGAGGTCGACGGCGTGGGCGAAGGCCTGCGCATGCAGGGCGGCTGAGGGGCCGAGCCCGGCGTCCAGGCGGGGCGAGACCAATGCCGCGGGATTGCCGGACGCGCCGGCTCCCGCCCCGCCCGCGTCGATGATGACCGGCTCTACGCCCAGCCGGCGGAACGCCCGCGCCAGCGAAGCCCCGGCGATGCCCGCGCCGAGGATGGCCACCGTCGGCGGCGGCGGCGCCATGGCGGGCTCTCCGGAAAGCCGGGCCTCCAGGCGTTCGCGCTTGCGGCCATGGCCGGGCTGCTTCTCGACCGCGAACCCCGCGGCCTGCAGACCGCGCCGCACGATGCCGGCCACGGTGAAGGTGGCGACCCTGGCCCCGGGCGCGCTCGCGGCGGCGATCCGGTCGAAGACCGGCTGGCTCCACATCTGTGGATTGGTCGCCGGGGCGAAGCCGTCGAGGAACCAGGCGTCCGCACGCCCGGTCCACTGCTCCAGCGCCCGCTCGACATCCATCACTGCAAGATCAAGCGTCGCGCCGAGCTCGGGCAGGTCAAGGCGGTGGAAGCCGTTCGCGCGCCCTGGCCACTGCGCCAGCATCCGCTCCGCGACGGGGGCCAGCCCGGGCCAGCGCCCCAGCGCGCGCGCCGCGTCGTCGCGCGATACCGGAAAGGCTTCGATGGAGAAGATGTTCAGCCTGCCGCCGGCAGGCCGGTGGCGGCTCCACAGATCGAGCAGGGCGGCAATGTTCAGGCCCGTCCCGAACCCCAGTTCACCGACGACGAACCGGCGTCGGCCGGCCCAGGCCTCCGGCAGGCCGCAGCCGGTCAGGAACACTGCGCGGGTCTCGGCCAGCCCGTCATCGCTCGAGAAGTAGACATCGCCGAACCGGCCCGATCGCGGCAGGCCGTCTTCACCCCAGACCAGGGCGGGATCGGCGGCTCGGGTCGGGTCTGACGTCATCTGAACCGGAAAAAGAAAAGGGCCGCCCCGGAGGACGGCCCTTCCTTACAACGCGTGAAGCGTCGTGACGTGTCTTACTGCGCGGGCGCCGGGGCGGCCGGGGCAGCAGCAGCGTCGGCGGCCGGAGCAGCGGCGGCGTCAGCAGCCGGAGCGGCGGCGGCGTCAGCAGCGGCCTTCGAAGCGTCGGCGGCGGCGGCGTCAGCGGTCGCGGCGGCGTCGGTCGCCGTAGCGGCGGCGGCGTCGGCGGTCGCGGCGGCGTCTTCGGCCTTTTCAGCGGGCTTGCCGCAGGCGGCGACGGAGAGAGCGGCGACGGCGGCGCCGGCGACGAGCAGCTTACGGAGCATATCGGAGGTCATGTCCTGG
>JBIKII010000113.1:0-10574 GCA_044361705.1 Caulobacter sp. | reverse complement strand
GGACGGCGCCTCGAACATTGATCTGGACGCCGCGCTCGACGGCGGACCGACGGTTCTGGTCATGGGCTCGGAGGGCGAAGGCTTACGCCGCCTGGTGTCGGAGCATTGCGACGTGCTGGCGCGGATACGCATGCCTGGGGGGTTCGAAAGCCTCAATGTTTCGAACGCCGCCGCTATCGCCCTGTACGAGGCTGCCCGAAAACGCGGCTAGATTCCCGCGCCAGGAGACTAGATACCCGCACTAGGAGAAAGGTTACCTAAATTTGGGAGAAAGGTTACCCGAATCTGAACGAACCGTTTTGATTTCGTCGTCAAGGCGTGGTTCTGTGGGCCTCTGTGAGCGAGCGGGGTCAAGTTCGACCTCGTTCTCTTCGGCATGGGTTCGGGGGTTCCGATGTTGAACGGCTTTGGACGTCTGTCGGCGTGCGTAGCGTCAGGCGTGGCTTTTCTGGCCTTGACGGGATGCGGCGTAGGGCAGCCGGATGACGGCTATGCCGGTCCGCCGCCCGCCGCCTATGACCGTGGAAGCTCCGCGCCGGTGCTGATGGGCTCGACGCCTTCGGCGCGTCCGGCCGACAGCGGCGGCCTGGCCGGCGGCCCGGCGTCCGGGACCATGGCGCCCATCCCCAACCCGGCCGACCTGACCCGCGCCGAGCGCGTCCGCTACTACGGCCACAAGTACGACCACCTGCCCGAGCCCAAGGGAGCCAAGGCAAAGGCGGGCGCTACCGCCCCCTCGTATCCGCTCATCGTGCGCCGCCGCGCCGACGGCACCCTTGAAATCTCGATGCGGCCCATCGCCAACCCCGAGGACATGTCGGCGGCCGAGCGTCGCCGCGTCTATGGCAACCGCTATGCGCCGCGTCCGAGCGTCGGCTGGTCCCCCCGCCGCCTGTGGCGTGGCGAGGATGCGCCCAAGCCGGTGGCCCGGCCCGTCGCCAAGCCCGCGCCAGTCGCCAAGCCGGTCGCGAAGGTCGCCGCCGCTCCCGCCAAGCCCGTCGTGGCGCCCAAGCCCGTCGTGGCCACGCCGACCAAGCCGGTCGCGGCCGCCGCGCCCGTCGCCAAGCCGACCGCGCCGTTGAAAACCGCGCCGGTCGTGGCGCCCGCCGCCATCGCCCCCGCCCCCAAGCTCACGCCCGCCGAGCAACTCAGCGCCGCTGTCCGTCCGGAGGTGATGAAGGGCGCCGTCCTGACCGTGCCGGAAGGCCTGGCCAAGGGCGAGGAGTCCAAGGTCTCGCTGGCCCTGCCCGCCGACCTGATGGACGTCATCAAGCGCGAGGCCGCCAAGCTGGGCCTCGGCAAGGCCGCCCGCAAGGCCGAGGTCTCCGCCAACCTGACCGGCGAAGGCTATGAGATCACCCCCGCCGGCGCCCAGACCCAGGCGCTCAAGGCCGGCGAGGCGGCCCGCTTCGACTGGAACGTCAAGCCCGGCGCCGGCGACAAGGCCCCGCTGAAGGCCACTGTCGACGGCACGCTGACCGGCGACAAGAAGACGAAGACGACCTTCTCGCTCGCCTCGCTCGAACAGGCCGTGGCCCCCGTCATCGAAGACGCCAAGGCCGCCGCCAAGGGCTTCAGGTTCCCGTCGCTGTCGCTGAAATCGCTGGCCATTCCGGGCATGAAGCCCGTGACCCTGCCCGGCGTCGGCCAGGTGCAGTCCGAGAAGCTGGTCGGCGTGGGCCTTGCCCTGCTGGCCCTGCTGCTGGTCATCGCCATGGCCCGCAACGCCAGCGCCGCCCGGGCCCGCTCCGAGCGCCGCCGCAAGTTCCGCACCATGCAGGACTACGGCCGGGTCGAGGCTGATCCCGAGCCCGCCCATGCGGCGGTGTCCCAGCCCTACGTCAACCCGATGATCGCCGCCGCCGGCGGCGCGGTCGCCGGAGCGGCGGTTTCACATGCCGCGCACGACGACCATCACGGCCACGACGACCACGGCCATGACTCCCACGCTCCGGACGCCCACGCGCACGACGCTCACGCCGCCGACGGCCATCACGATGACCACGGCCACGCCCCCGATCACGGCCATGCCGCCCACCCCGTCGCCCACCACCCCGAGCCGGCCCACGGCCACGACGACCACGGCCATGACGCCCATGCGGCCGACGGCCATGCGCCGGACGCCCACGCCCCTGACGGCCATGGCGACCACGGCCACGGCGCCGATCATGCCCACGGCCATGACGCTCACCCCGTCGCCCACCACCCCGAGCCGGCCCACGGCCACGACGACCACGGCCATGACACCCATGCGGCCGACGGCCACGCGCCGGACGCCCACGATCATGACGGCCACGGCGGCCACGGCGACCACAGCGACCACGCCCATGCCGCTGATCCTCACCACCGCGAACCCGCCCACGCCTGAGGCGTTTGACGGACGTTCGTGAAAGAACGCAGCCGACGGCCTCTTGAACGAGTCCGTCGGCTGTCGCATTGAGGCGTAATGCTCGAACAACTCTCCGGCCCTCTCATCGCCCTCGGGCAAGTCCTGATGATCGACCTGGTCCTGGCCGGCGACAACGCCGTCGCCGTGGGCCTGGCGGCGGCCGGTCTGGCCGAGAAGGACCGCAAGAAGGCCATCCTCTGGGGCCTGATCGCCGCCGTGGTCATGCGGATCGGCTTTGCGCTGATCACCACCCAGCTGCTGGGCATCATCGGCCTGCTGTTCGCCGGCGGCATCCTGCTCCTGTGGGTCTGCTGGAAGATGTGGCGGGAGCTCAGCGAGCAGGCCGCGCCGGCCGAGGCCGACGCCGAGGCCGTGCTCGACAGCGACCCGGCCACCCAGCCCCGCGCCGGCACCAAGCCCAAGACCTTCCGCCAGGCCTTCGTGCAGATCCTGATCGCCGACCTGTCGATGTCGCTGGACAACGTGCTGGCCGTGGCCGGCGCAGCCCGCGAGCACCCCTACATTCTGGTCTTCGGCCTGATCCTCTCCATCGCCCTGATGGGCGTGGCGGCGACCTACATCGCCAAGCTGCTGCACCGCTACCGCTGGATCGGCTACATCGGCCTGATCGCCGTGCTCTACGTCGCGCTCAACATGATGTGGGAGGGCCACCGCCAGATCGTCGTGCGCGCCCTGCAGGTGGACAGCTACAACGCCGTGATGCCCGGCTTCGCCGACATCAAGGTCAAGGAGCTCGGGCATGGCTGCCGGGTCGAGAAGGCCGGGGCTGTTCGCGACACCTGTCTGCAGCAGATACCGGGAGCCGCCGAGGCCCTGGCGGCCGAGAAGCCGGGCGGCCACTAGAGTTCCCTGGCCATCCCCGCGCCTGGACGCGGCGCACAGAGATAAGGGCGCGGATCACTCCGCGCCCTTTTCGTTTGCCGTAGTCCGCATGGGTCCCGCGGGCTGACCTGGCTCCGGGCGCTCAGCGCCCGCGCAGCCACCCTGTGATCGCCAGCCGGTCGTCGCCGGCGAACAGCGACACCTGCGAGACCGAGTGCAACGCCGGGACCTTCAGCAGGTTCAGGCTGTTGAAGTTCGGCAGGAACGCTTCGGCCACATGGCCGTCGTCGCCATGGAACATCAGCAGGCCGCCCCACTCGATCGTCCAGCGCGGCGACAGGTTCAGCACATAGGCGAAGTAGCGGTTCTTGCCCTCGATGCCGTCGTCGTGGGCGGTCAGGAAGTGGCCGCGCCGGTATCGGGTGACCTGGGCGTCGGCGAAGGCGATGCGCCCCTCGCCGGTGATCTCGCGCATGAGACCAAGGAAGGCCTCGCTGTTGGCGAAGTCCAGCCACGTCTTCCAGACGCCGTCCAGGCGGCCGGCCTGATCCAGGTCCCAGAGCGGATGATTGTCGTACAGGTAGTGGAACCGGTCGGTCGCCGCCTCCTGCGCCGCGCGACCCATGTCGGTGCGCTGCGCCGGCGTCAGCCCCTCCAGCCAGGCGGCGGGCAGGTCGACGTGCCCCTTGCCGCCAAGGGTGACGGTCTGGAACGGCGTGCGAACGGTCGCCTCGTCCCGCAGCATCTCGGCGGAAGCGTCGTCCAGCACGTCGGGGATCTGCACCCGGCCGGTCGTTGCCAGCCGCGCGGCGAGGGCGGCGCTGTCGGCCGACGTGCGCGCTCGCAGGACGGGCCGGGCCGCTGTCATGCGTCCGCGCCGCCGAAGCGCTGCGTCCACTCGGCGATCTGCTCATCGGCGATTTTGGTGAACAGCACTGGCGGCACGGCGACCGCCCTGCCCGGCTCCAGCCGCGTCAGCTCGGCCCTGGCGTCGGTCGACGGCCAGACCGGCGGCCAGACCTCGCCGAACGACCCGATGATCTGCTCGGCCGCGAACGGGATGAAGGGCGCGGAGACCCGGCCGTAGAGGGCCGAAAGGTTCAGCGCCGTGCGCACAACGACCGCCGCACGCGCCGCATCGGTCTTGATCGCGGTCCAGGGCGCGGCTTCCTGCAGATACTCGTTGCCGAGCACCCACAGCTGGCGCACCGCCTGGGCGGCCTTTCGCAGCTCGATGGCCTCCATCTGGGCGGTCAGTTCGGTCAGCTGGGCGCCGACATCGGCGAACAGCTCCTCTTCCAGCGGGCCGATCTCGCCGCCGTCCGGAACGCGGCCCTCGAACTTGCTCTCGTCGAACTTGCCGATGCGGTTGACGAAGTTGCCCAGCACATTGGCCAGGTCGCTGTTGATGGTCTGGGCGAAATGCTCCCAGGTGAAGGCGGTGTCGGAGCCCTCCGGCGCGTTGGCGGTCAGATACCAGCGCCACAGGTCGGGCGGCAGGATCTCCAGCGCCGCATCGATGAAGACGCCGCGCTTGCCGCTGGTCGAGAACTTGCCGCCATACCAGTTCAGCCAGTTGAAGGCCTTCAGCCTGTCGACGGTCTTCCACGGCTCCTCGCTGCCCAGGATGGTGGCCGGGAAGCTGACCGTGTGGAAGGCGACGTTGTCCTTGCCCATGAACTGGACGTACTCGACGTCGGCGGCCCCCTCGTCGGTCCGCCACCAGCGCTTCCAGTCGGCGCCGGTCGCCTCGGACCATTCGACGGTCGCGCCGATGTACTCGATGGGGGCGTCGAACCAGACGTAGAAGACCTTGTTCTCGAACCCCGGTCGCGGCGCGCCGTTCCGGGTGACCGGGATGCCCCAGGCCAGGTCGCGGGTGATGCCGCGATCAAGCAGGCCCTCGTCCAGGTGCTTGTAGGCGATGCCGCGCGTCAGGGCCGGCCAGTCGGCGGACTTGCTGTCCACCCAGGCGCGGATGCGCTCCTGCATCCGGCTCTGCAGCAGGTAGAGGTGGCGGGTGTCGCGCACCTCGATGTTCCGCGATCCGCTGACCGTGGAGTAGGGATTGATCAGGTCGATCGGATCCAGCAGCGAGCCGCAGTTGTCGCACTGGTCGCCGCGCGCCTTCTCGAAGCCGCACTTCGGGCAGGTCCCCTCGACGTAGCGGTCCGGCAGGAAGCGCCGGTCGTCGATGGAATAGACCATCTTGTCGACCCGCTCCTCGATCAGGCCCCGGGCCTCGAGCGCCTCGCAGAAGTGCTGGGTCAGGCGATGGTTGGGCGCGTTGGAACTGCGGCCGAACCAGTCCCAGCTCATGCCGAAGCCGCGCCCGAGGGCATGCTGCACCTCGTGCCATTCGTCGCAATAGGCGCGCACATCCTGGCCGGCCTCGGCGGCGGCCAGCTCGGCCGGCGTGCCGTGCTCGTCGGTGGCGCAGACATAGAGGGTCTCGTGCCCCTGGGCCCGCTTGAAGCGCGCGAACACGTCGGCCGGAAGCTGCGAGCCGGCCATGTTGCCCAGGTGCTTGATCCCGTTGATGTACGGCAGGGCGGAGGTGATGAGGATACGAGCCATGGCGGCGGATATAGAGGGGCCCGCGCGCCAGCGGAAGCGCCGCGCGACAAGCCGCCCCATATCACCGTTCGGTGTAGCGGCCTACCGTAGCGTCATCCTGGCGAGGGCGGCGGCGAACCCCATGACCGCCTCCTCGCCCAACTCCGGGGGAAGACGCATGAAGGGTATCAACTGGATCGGCGTGCTCGCCGCGCTGGCGGCCAGCCAGGCGATCGGCGTTGTCTGGTACGGGATGCTGTTCTCGGCGCAGTGGATGGCGCTGGCCGGGATATCGGTGTCCGACGCCGAAGGCTCCTCGACCATGGCGCTGGGGGCGGTGCAGAACCTGGTCATCGCCATCGGCCTGGGCTGGCTCATCGCCCGCACCGGCATGACCGGCTGGGTCGGCGGGGCGACGGCGGGCCTCATCGCCTGCGTCTTCTTCGGCCTGGCGACGATGTCGCTGCGCTTCATCTACGGCGGCGACAACACCGGCCTGATCCCGATCGACGGCGGCTACATGCTGATCCAGTACCTGGTCAGCGGCGCGTTGATCGGCGGGTTGAGGCTGGGCAAGGCGGCGGGCTAGCGCCTCACAGCCCTTCCGCGGGTGGGGCAGGGCTTTTCCCCCGCTGCCCAGGCCGTATAACGACTCCTGGGTTTGTCGGGGAGGTAGGGGATGTCGCTCTTCAAGGGTCACACGCGGCGGTGGGCCGTAGTCGCCATGGGCGCCGCGGCGCTGGCGCTGGCCGCCTGCGGTGGTCCCAAGCAGGACACCCTGCACATCTACAACTGGTCGGACTACATTGACCCGGCGCTGCTGGAAGAGTTCACCAAGGAGACCGGCATCAAGGTCGTCTACGACACCTTCGATTCCAACGAGATGCTCGAGACCAAGGTGCTCACCGGCTCGACCGGCTACGACATCGTCGCGCCGTCCAACCACAACCTGCCCCGCTACATCACCGCCAAGGCCATCGCGCCGCTCGATTTCGCGAAGCTGCCCAACCGCAAGAACCTGTGGCCCGAATTGATGCAGCGGATGGAGCCGTTCGACCCCGGCGCGAAGTACAACGTCCCCTACATGTGGGGCACGATGGGCATCGGCTACAACACCGCCGAGATCGCCAAGCGCCTGCCCGGCGTGACCATCGACAGCTGGGACGTGGTCTTCAGGCCTGAGAACCTCGCCAAGCTGAAGGACTGCGGCGTCTATTTCCTCGATGCGTCCGAGGACATGTACGCCGTCGCCCTGAACTACCTGGGCAAGGACCCCAACTCCAAGTCGGTCGCCGACTACGAGGCCGCCACGGCGATGCTGCAGACGCTGCGCCCGCACATCACCAAGTTCCACTCCTCGGAGTACATCAACGCGCTGGCCAACGGCGACGCCTGCATCGTCGTCGGCTACAGCGGCGACATCCTGCAGGCCGCCGACCGGGCCGAGGAGGCCAAGCGCGGCGTCGAGATCGCCTACGCCATCCCCAAGGAAGGCAGCCAGGTCTGGTTCGACGTCTTCGTGATCCCGGTCGACGCGCCCAATCCTGACGCGGCCTACAAGTTCCTCGACTTCATGATGCGGCCGGAAATCATCGCCAGGGCGTCCAACTTCACCGCCTACGCCAACGCCAATTCGGCCGCGACGCCGCTGGTCGAGGAAGAGCTGCGCAGCGATCCCAACGTCTATCCGACGCCGGAAGTGTTCGGCCGGCTGTTCGTCACCACGACCAAGGACCAGGGTCTGGTCCGCGAGGTCAATCGCCTCTGGACCAAGGTGATGAGCGGTCAATGAGCCGCCCGCCGGCGGCCGGTCGGGCCGGCAAACCCGCCAAGCCTGAAGGACGGCGTCTGAACATCGGCGCCGTCCGCTCCAGCTTCGCGCCCTGGAATGATCCCGACGCCGTACCCCTGGTTCGGTTCGAGGGCGTGACCAAGCGGTTCGGCGCCCACACCGCCGTCGATAACGTGTCGCTGGACATCTACCCGGGCGAGTTCTTCGCCCTGCTCGGCCCGTCCGGCTGCGGCAAGACGACCCTGATGCGGATGCTGGCCGGGTTCGAGACGCTGGACGGCGGTCGCATCACCCTGGCCGGGCAGGATCTGGCCGGCGTGCCGCCGCACCAGCGGCCGGTGAACATGATGTTCCAGAGCTATGCGCTGTTCCCGCACCTGACGGTCGAACAGAACATCGCCTTCGGCCTCAAGCAGGAGGGCCTGCCCCGGAGCGAGATCGCCGCCCGGGTGCTGGAGATGCTGGAGCTGGTCAAGCTGACGCCCTTCGCGCGACGCAAGCCCGACCAGCTTAGCGGCGGACAGAAGCAGCGCGTGGCTCTGGCCCGCGCCGTGGCCCGCAAGCCGAAGATGCTGCTGCTGGACGAGCCGCTGGGCGCGCTGGACAAGAAGCTGCGCGAAGAGACCCAGTTCGAGCTGATGGACCTGCAGGTCGAGCTGGGCGTCACCTTCCTGATCGTCACCCACGATCAGGAGGAGGCCATGGTCATGGCAGACCGCATCGCCGTCATGGGCGAGGGCCGGACAGTCCAGGTCGGACGGCCCGAGGAGATCTACGAGACCCCCTCCTCCCGCTATGTCGCCGAGTTCCTGGGCGACGTGAACCTGTTCGAGACGCGGGTGGAAACCATCGAGCATCCGATGGCGCACCTGGAGGCGAAGGACGCCAAGGCGGGCTTCTATGTGCTCGACGACGACTGCCCGCCGCCCGGCTCGACCGTCTGGCTGGCCGTGCGGCCGGAGAAGATGCGGATCAGCCTCGACCCGCCCGCCGAGGGCGCCCGCAACGTGCTGGCCGGCGAGATCTGGGACATCGGCTACACCGGCGACTGGACCAATTACATCGTCGAACTGCCCGGCGAAAAGCTGGTGCGGGTGGCCCGCGCCAACAGCCAGCGCTTCGTCGAACGCCCGATCGGCTGGGACGACAAGGTCTGGGTCAGCTTCGACCCCGACGCCGGCGTGGTTCTGACGTCGTGAGGGTGCGTACTCATTGCGTGGTTCGCGACGCGCTGCGCGCTCCTCACCATGACGAGCTTTTTTGCGACCCACTCAGCTTCGTCATCCTGAGGAGCGAGCTCTTGGGCGAGCGTCGCGAAGGACGCACGGTATGACCGCCCGCCCCCGTTCAAGGGCGGTGATCCTGCCGGCCCTGTGGCTGGGGGTGCTGTTCGCCTTCCCGTTCCTGCTGGTCTTCAAGCTGTCGCTGTCGGACACGGCGCTGGCCATTCCGCCCTACGCGCCGCAGCTCGACTGGGGCGGCGGGCTGGCCGCGATCAAGGCCTTCCTCGGCGGTCTCGACTTCGACATGTACGAGCGTCTGACCAGCGACCGGCTGTACCTGGACGCCTATCTGACCAGTCTGAAGTTCGCGGCCGGCGGCACGCTGATCGCGCTGCTGGTCGGCTATCCGATGGCCTACGGCATGGCCCGCTGCAAGCCGGCGACCCGCAATATCATGCTGATGCTGGTCATCCTGCCGTTCTGGACCAGCTTCCTGATCCGGGTCTACGCCTGGGTCGGGATCCTCAAGCCCGAAGGCCTGCTGAACGCCTTCCTCGGCCTGCTGGGTCTGGAGCCGGTGAACCTGCTCTACACCTCGACCGCCGTGCAGATCGGCCTGGTCTACAGCTACCTGCCGTTCATGGTGCTGCCGCTCTACGCGGCGCTGGAGCGGATGGACCACACCCTGCTGGAGGCCGCCGCCGACCTCGGGTCACCGCCGTGGAAGAGCTTCTGGCAGGTCACCTGGCCGCTCTCGATCCCGGGCGTGGTGGCCGGCTGCCTGCTGTGCTTCATCCCGATGGTCGGCGAGTTCGTGATCCCCGACCTGCTCGGCGGACCCGGCTCGCTGATGATCGGCCGCTCGATCTGGATGGAGTTCTTCGCCAACCGCGACTGGCCCTTCGCCAGCGCCGTGGCCATCATCCTGCTGTTCACCCTCGTCCTGCCCATCGTCCTCTACCAGCGTCAGCAGGCGCGGGCGCTGGAGGCAGGACGATGACGGCGAGGCAGCATCAAGATGCTCCCCTCTGGGGGAGCTGTCGCCGCGCAGCGGTGACTGAGGGGGTCATCGCCACCACCCCCTCCGTCTCGCCTTCGGCGAGCCACCTCCCCCCGAGGGGAGGATCACGAAGAGGCGCGGTCCCTCCTGGTTCAACCTGGTCTCCGTCACGCTCGGGTTCGCGTTCCTGTACCTGCCGATCGTGCTGCTGGTCGCCTGGTCGTTCAACGCCAGCAAGCTGGTCACCGTCTGGGGCGGCTTCTCGACAAAGTGGTACGCGGCCCTGCTGCAGGACGAGCAGCTGCTCGCCGCCGCCTGGGTGACGGTGCGGGTCGGGCTGCTGTCGGCCACCATCGCGACCGTGCTGGGCACGCTGGCGGCCATCGCCCTGGTGCGCGGCGGCCGGTTCCGGGGACGGACGATGTTCTCCGGCATGGTCTACGCGCCGCTGGTCATGCCGGAGGTGATCATGGGCCTGGCGCTGCTGCTGCTGTTCGTGGCGATGAGCTTCGACCGCGGCTTCTGGACGGTGATGATGGCCCACACCACCTTCACCCTGAGCTATGTGGCGGTGGTGGTGCACTCCCGGCTGGTCACCTTCGACCGCGCGCTGGAGGAGGCCGCCCAGGACCTGGGCTGCACCCCGGCGCAGTCGTTCATGAAGGTGACCCTGCCCAACATCTTCCCGGCCGTGCTGGCCGGCTGGATGCTGGCCTTCACCCTGTCGCTGGACGACCTGGTCATCGCCAGCTTCACCAGCGGCCCGGGCGC
>JBIKII010000266.1:0-3014 GCA_044361705.1 Caulobacter sp. | reverse complement strand
GGTCTGGGTCTCGCGGACCTGCCGTTCGAGCGTCGAGCCCAGCAGCCTGAGCGCGATGTAGGCGAGCCCGAACACGAAGAGAAGCGCCATGCTGACCCCCGCCCAGTCGGGATCGATCAGCGATTTTCCCAGCGGCGCGGTAAACCGCAGGCAGACGATCGCCAGGATGACGGCCAGCAGGAAGGCCAGCACCGTCATCAGCTCCTTCGTCGCCCCGCGCGTGAAGCCGATAATCGCCGAGACCAGCAGCAGCGGGCCAGCAATGAAGTCGAACTGCGTCAGTTCCATCGTTGCTCTCCGATCCGCGTGACGGCATCGACCAGCCGGGACACCCCCGTGACCGCCAGACTGTCGCCGGCGCCCATGGGGGCAAGGGCGCGTCTGAACCCCAGTTTTGCAGCCTCCTTGAGGCGCGTCTCGGCGCGGCCGACCGGTCTGACCTCGCCTGACAGGCTGACCTCGCCAAAGACGACGCAGTCCTGCGGCAAGGCCTCGTCCAGCGCGGAGGACGCCAGCGCGGCAGCGGCCGCGAGGTCCGCCGCCGGCTCGGTGATGCGCAGTCCGCCGGCGACGTTCAGGTAGACATCCTTGTTCCCGAACGCCAGGCCGCAGCGGGATTCCAGCACCGCCAGCACCATGGCCAGACGGCCCGAATCCCAGCCGACCACGGCCCGGCGGGGCGTGCCGTAGGCCGAGGGCGCCACCAGCGCCTGGAACTCGACCAGCACGGGGCGCGAGCCCTCGATTCCGGCGAAAACCGCTGCGCCGGCGGCCCGCTCGCCGCCGTCATTGAGGAACAGGGCGGAGGGGTTGAGGACCTGGTTCAGGCCCGCGTCGCCCATTTCGAAGACGCCGATCTCGTCGGTCGCGCCGAAGCGGTTCTTGGCGCCGCGCAGGATGCGGAACGGGTATCCCCGCTCGCCTTCGAAACTGAGCACCGCGTCGACCATGTGTTCGACGACGCGCGGGCCGGCGATCTGGCCATCCTTGGTCACATGCCCGACGAGGATCACCGCCACGCCGCGCTTCTTGGCCAGTCGCACCAGTTCGGACGCACAGTTGCGCACCTGGGTCACGGAGCCCGGGCCGGCCTCGTGGGCATCGCTCCACATGGTCTGGATCGAGTCGATCACGACGAGGTCGAAGTGCTCCTTCTTCAGGCCGTCCATGATCTCGCGCAGCGCGGTCTCGGCGGCCAGTTTCACCGGCGCTTCGGCCAGACCCATCCGGGCGGCGCGGCCGCGCACCTGTTCCACCGCTTCCTCGCCGGAGATGTAGGCGCAGGAGACGCCGCGCAACGCCGCCTGGGCGACCACCTGAAGCATCAGGGTCGACTTGCCGACGCCGGGGTCGCCGCCGATGAGGATGGCGCTGCCCGGCACCACGCCGCCGCCACAGACGCGGTCGAACTCATCGACGCCCGTGGCGATCCGGGGCGGGGCGGGGGTGTCGCTCTGGAGGCCCTCAAACGCCAGGCCGCGTGTCCGGGTCGCCTTGGTGGGTGCGAGCGTACCGGGGGCGCGGGACGTGACCTCTTCGACCAGGCTGTTCCAGGCGTTGCAGGCCGGACACTGGCCCGCCCACTTGGACTGCGCCGCGCCGCAGGACTGGCAGACATAGACGGCGCCGTCGCGGGCCATGCGGACTCCTGATTCGGGAACGGGAGTTACAATAGCGATTTCCGCGCGGCCTCGCGCGGGCGTTCTTCATTCGTTCGCAGATCGTGCTACGTGCGGGAGACGAAGCGGCGCTCGGCCCGCGATGACAGACGGGTCAGCAGCTCATAGGCCGTGGTGCCGGCGGCCCGGGCTGCGTCATCGACGGGCAGGTTCGCGCCGAGCAGTTCGACCATCTCGCCCGGTCGTGCCGCCGCGCAGCCGGTCAGATCGACGGCGATCATGTCCATGGAAACCCGCCCGACCATTCGCCGCAGCGCGCCCTCGAACCAGACGCTGCCGCCCGGATGGGGCGACCAGGGCACGCCGTCGGCATAGCCGGCCGCGAGGATGCCGACGGTCAGGTCACGTTCGGCCGTGAAGGCGCGGGCGTAGCCGATGGTCTCGCCGGCGGGGACGTGGCGCACCTGCAGGATCGCCGCCTCCAGCGTCGCGACGGTGGTGATCCGGGCGTCCGGCCGGTCGTGCGGGCCGCCGAACAGGCTGATCCCCGGCCGCACCTGATCGAAGGCATAGTCGCGGCCGAGGAAGATGCCGCCCGAGCTGGCGAGGCTGGCGCGGGCGTGGGGAAACAGGGCCCGGACGTCGTGGAAGCGATCGAGCTGAAGGGCGTTCATCGGATGACCCGGCTGTCCCGCGCAGGCCAGATGACTCATCACCAGCACGACATCGGGTCGATCGAACAGAGTCGCCGCTTCCGCCGCCGTCAGGCCCAGCCGGTTCATGCCGGTGTCGATGTGCAGCACGGCCGGGCCGTCCCAGGCCGCGGCCTGGTCGAGGCTATTGATCACCGGCGTCAGACCCGCCGCGTGCAGGCGATCCTGCGATCCCGGCGTCGGCCCATCCAGCACGTAGATCGTCGCCTGCCGCTCGCCCAGCGCCGCGCGCAGGGCCTCGCCCTCGGTCAGGCGTGCGACATGGAAGCTGCGCGCGCCCTCGTCCCACAGGCGCAAGGCGGCCTCCAGGGCGCCGACGCCATAGCCGTCCGCCTTGATCGCCGGCGCCGCCTCCACACCCGCCGTATCGCGCAGCACCGCGTAGTTGCGGGCAAGCGCGTCCAGATCGAGGGTCAGGCGGGTGACGGTCATGATCGGGCGGTAAGCGGCGGTGGGGGGTGGGTCAAGCGCAGCGCCTCAAACTGTCATCCCGGAAGGCGCGCAGCGACTATCCGGGACCCAGATTCGGGCTGGATTCAATCTGGGTCCCGGATCGGCCTGCGGCCGTCCGGGATGACACGTTATTTCAGCTGGCAGATGTCGAGGACGTTCATGTCGGTGTAGTCGAGGTTCTCGCCGCCCATGGCCCAGATGAAGGCGTAGTTGGCGGTGCCCGAGCCCA
>JBIKII010000265.1:0-3044 GCA_044361705.1 Caulobacter sp. | reverse complement strand
TCCCCAGATCCTCCAGGGCGGACGCCAGATTGCTGCGCGCGACCAGCACGCCCCGTTCGCCAGGCCCTTCCAGCCTCGTCCGCACCTCGACCAGGCGCCGCAGCATGGGCTCCGCTTCGGCCGGTCGCCCGAGTTGCAGGAGCATTTCCGCGAGGTTCGACTCGGCGTTCAACGTTTTCTGATCGTCCGGTCCGTTGACGCGAACGCGAGCCATCCAGAGCGCTCGCTGCAGGACTTCAGCCTCTGCGACGCGTCCAAGGTCATCGAGGGTTCTCACAAGTCCCGTCATCGCGGTCAGGGTGTCGGGATGGTCGGGTCCCTTGGTATCCCGAAGGATCACCATGGCCCTTCGGAACCGGGTTTCGGCGGCGGCGTAGCGGCCCGCGCGATAGTCCTCGAGCGCCTCCCGGTAGAGCCGGGTCGTCTCGGGCACGGCTGCTTCCGGTACCGGCGCAGCGCCCTGGGCCCGGGCTGCATGGGTGGCAGCCAGCGCAAGAACGCCGGCCAGGATCGCGATGGAAGATCGAAGTCGCATCCTGGTTCGCCCTTCCGGCTAGTTTGAGGCCCGCCGTGCCGGGGTCATGATCCGATTACGATCGGGACCAGTGAATTGCCCCGCGCGACCACAAGCCGGAGGGGACCGGTCGCAGCGTCGATAGCCTGTCGGGCGGCGGCGGCGGACGTCACCGGCCTGTCACCGACCGAGATCAGCAGGTCGCCGCGCTGCAGCCCCTTCTGCCCGGCCGGCGATCCATCAACCACCTCGGCGATGAACGCGCCTCTGGCCTCGGCCGGATAGGGGTCGGTCGGGCGCAGGTCCCGGAACGTCAGGCCGACATCGACCCGCGGCGGCGCAGGCCGCGGCTGGACCGGACGCTCGGGCGCAGGCGCGGGCGCGGGAGCCGGCGCGGGCGTCGGGCGAGTGGATGACGGCGGACGCGGCGAGTTTCCGCCGTCGATCCTCGGATTGGACTTGGGGCCGGACTCGGCGACCACAATGGTGACTTCGGCCAGTGTGACCTCGACCTTGGCGCGGGTGCGCCCCCGCACATAGTCGAGACGAACCCGGCTGCCGGCCTCGGCGACGCCGATCGCCGCGCGCAGGCTGGCGTCGTTGAGCACCGGTCGTCCGTTCGCCGAGACGATAATGTCGCCCGGGCGAAGGCCGGCGCGGTCGGCGGCCGAGCCGGCCTCGACCGCATCCAGGACGGCGCCGCGAGCATCGGCCAGACCCGCGACATCGGCCTGTTCCTGGGTCACGCGGCCGGCGCGGACGCCGAGGGTGCCGCGCTTGACGCGCCCGTAGCGTTCGATCTGGTTGGCGACAGCCATCGCGATTCGGGTTGGCACGACAAAGCCGATCCCGACGTTGCCCCCGCCACCGCGCGACAGAATCGCGGTGTTCACACCGATCAGCCGTCCCCGACTGTCGAGCAGCGGGCCGCCGGAGTTGCCGCTGTTGATGGGCGCGTCCGTCTGGATGTAATCCTGAATGCCCTCACCGCTGGACCGGCCAACCGCCGAGACGATGCCCATCGTGACAGTCTGGTCGAGACCCAGCGGGTAACCGACGGCGAAGCTGAGATCACCGACTCGGATCTCGTCGGAGTCGGCGACCTCAATGGCGCGCAGCGCGGGAGCCTTGACGCGCAGGACGGCGATGTCGGTCTCGGGATCGGCGCCGACGAGCGTCGCCTCCGCCGAACGGCCATTGAGGAACTCGATGCGGTAGGCGACCGCGTCCTTGACCACGTGGTGATTGGTCAGGATGAGGCCTTCCGCCGCGTTATAGATCACGCCCGAACCGTTTCCGGTCACCTGACGCCGGCCGCCCGTCCCGTTGGCCAGGGTCACGACGCGCACGACCGAAGCCAGCGAGGCGCCGATCTGGGGCTGGAAGGTCAGTACGCCGCGCCGGGGGTCCAGAATGGCGCCGACAGAGGTCGGGACGCTCTGCGCCAGCGCTGCATTGGCGACCAAGGCCAGGCTGACACCCGCAATCACAAAAGCCCTGACACCCGCCACGTCGCACCCCTTGCTTCAGAAAACACCGTATTGCCGACTAGCAGCACCGTCAGACTACCGCCAGTCACCCCGTTTGCGACCTGTCGAAACCTTACGCCGGTGAACGTCAGAAAACGTCAGTAGCGAGCTCACCGGCCCGCGAGCATCACGGTGGCCTGTTCAACCGGGGAAACACCTGTGCCGCCCAGCCTCCGCCTGCCGCTGCTCGCGCTCCTCTTCAGTCTGTTCGCCGCGCCGGCCCTTGCCGGACCGGCGCCGATGACCCGACAGCTGGCTGTAACGGTCCAGATCGAGGTCGAGCGCGCGGCGACTTCCGATGTGTTCTCCGAAGGACCGGCGGACCGGGGGGCCGGCTGGCGTCCGGGCCAGGTGTCCGGTCGTGGCGGCGGCAGCGGCTTCATCTTCGACGCAATCGGCCTTGTCGCCACCAATGCCCATGTCGTTTCCGGCGCGACCAGGGTCACCGTCGGTCTCCGCGATGGCCGCCTGCTGCCGGCCCGGATCGTCGGCGTGGATCCGACGCTCGACCTGGCGGTCCTGCAGATCGAGGCCGGCGCGCCGCTGCCCGCCGTCACCTTCGGCGACAGCCGGCAGGCGCGCGAGGGCGACCCTGTCTGGGCGGTCGGCGCGCCCATGGGCTACGGCTTTTCTGTAACCTCCGGGGTCCTGTCCGGCCGCGACCGTTTCTATGACGAGACGTTCCCGGTCGCCCTTCTGCAGCACGACGCCGCCCTCAACCCCGGAAACTCGGGCGGGCCGCTGTTCGATCAGCGTGGTCAGGTCATCGGCGTGAACACGGCCACCCCGCCGGAGACGATCTTTGACATCGGCGTGGGTCTGGCCATCCCGGCGGAAACCGCGGCGCCCGCGCTGCTGCGACTGGCCCGCGAGGGCCGGCTCGAGCGCGGCCGGCTGGGCATCGCGGTCACCCGTGCCGATGCCGATGTCGCGCAGGCGCTCGGCGTGGAGAGACCAGGGCTGATCATCGACAGCCTGGCGGACAGCGGCGCGGCGCGCCG
>JBIKII010000384.1:0-3048 GCA_044361705.1 Caulobacter sp. | reverse complement strand
AAAAATATTATAGAGTATGTTAAGTGTAGCCTTGTGGCTTAATAGGCTTCTCTATATCCTTCTATAATCCAAACCAAAAAATCTTAAAAATCCTTTTTTAATTTTGAGTACATATCTCTACTTTTTCTAAAATCTTAAAAGTTTTTTAGAAATTATAAAATAAATAAAGTTATGTACTCAAATTCTAAAATCAAAAAATATAAATATCTTGGCTTTTCTAGAATCCCTCAAAGGGTCGCCCATGCCGTAGGCATGCCTCAAGAGGCCTCTCAAGATATATATTATTATTTTCTAAAAATTATAAAAAGTATTATTGAATCCCTCAAAGGGTCGCCCACGCCATAGGCGTGCCTCAAGAGGCCTCTCAAGATATATATTATTATTTTCTAAAAAATTATAAAAAATATTATAGAGTATGTTAAGTGTAGCCTTGTGGCTTAATAGGCTTCTCTATATCCTTCTATAATCCAAACCAAAAAATCTTAAAAATCCTATTTTTAATTTTGAGTACATATCTCTACATTTTCTAAAATCTTAAAAGTTTTTTAGAAATTATAAAATAAATAAAGTTATGTACTCAAATTTTAAAATCAAAAAATATAAATATCTTGACTTCTCTATAATCCCTCAAAGGGTCGCCCATCCCGTAGGGATGTCTTGAGATGCCTCTCTATAACCTTCTAAAATCCTAACCTAATATTTTCAATAATCTTTTTTTTAATTTTGAGTACATAACTTTTTATTTTCTAAATTTTCTTAACTTTTTTATAAATTTCTTAATAAATAAAGTTATGTACTCAATTTATTCTTTTCATTTTTGAAAGATTCTTGGTTTCTATTGAATCCCTCAATATGTATGTCATAGGCATGTCTTAACTGGTGTTTGTTTTTTGATGTTTTCTCGGTAATTTCTCGGTAATTTCTTGGTTATTTCTTGGTAATTTCTCATATTACTTTTTTATTACCAGCATTTTTACATCATTCCTATCTGGTTTTTTGCTTTTTAATGTCTTTTTTGTTATCACTCCTTTTTTTCTGGTAATATTGAAATATTACCAAGTTTTCACATCGTTTATGTAATGTCTCTTTGCTTATTTTCTCTTTTTCCTTATCATAACTTTAAAAGTAATATTTTCTCTCTCTTTATAATTTTATAACTTTCTAAAAAAAATTTAAAAAAATTTAAAAAAATTTAAAAAAAATTAAATATTTATATAAATATCTATTATAAATATCATTAATTTATCAAATACAAAAATATCCGTTTTAGTTTTTTTTAATTTTTTTAAATTTTTTTTTAAAAAATTTTTTTTTTTCAAAAGTCCTCAAAAGTCTTAGAGTTGTCTAAATATTACCTTTTTACTTCTCGTAAGGTTTTACAATCCTCGTGATTTTTATTCTTATTAAAATGCTGTGATTTCTTGGTAATATTTTCATTATTACCTGATATTACCAAATATTACCAAATATTACCAAATATTACCAAATATTACCAAATATTACCAAATATTACCATGTAGATTATCATAAAAACTAAGGTGTTACCAACATATCGTTATCATAATCCATTAGTTTATTCATTATCTTTGATTTTTTTAAATATCCGTTTTAGAATTTTTAAAAAAAATTTAAAAAAAATTTTTATTTTTCAAAAGTCCTGAAAAGTCTTAGAGTTGTCTAAATATTACCTTTTCACTTCTCGTAAGGTTTTACCATCCTCGTGATTTTTATTCCTATTAAAATGCTGCGATTTCTTGGTAATATTTTCATTATTACCTGATATTACCAATTATTACCAATTATTACCAATTATTACCAATTATTACCAATTATTACCAATTATTACCAATTATTACCAATTATTTCTACACAGATTATCATAATTGGTTTTGTATATCTAAACTATATCCATATTAGATGTTGAGGTTTTTACATCTATTTTTGAGATATTTGATTTGACTTAAATATTTCTGTTATCTTCGATGTAATTTCTTTTATTTCTACATCTGGTATCGCCAGTTTATATAATTTATCTACACGTTCCTCTATTCTCTCCACCTTCTCTATTAGACTCCTAACCGCTCCATATAATGTATATTTGATTTGTGTCGTGTTTACTGTTAATAATTCTTCTATCTTCTCCTTGAAGAAATTCCTAATATTTCCAAATTTGATATTAACGTTTTACACAATTCCTATATCGACCAGTTAATCCCTTTAATTATTGAACAACATTTAGTGAATTTATCGATTTCTCTTGAAATACTTTAATTTCTTGGAAAAAAAAACTATCCTCCGACGCAGGGATTCCTAACCTTCTTTTTATTTTCTTTCGATTTTATCCTCTATTTTAACACATCTAATAATTTGCTTTTATCATTATTATAAGTCGTATCGCATTTTTTTATTTCATATTCGGGGGTTTCACCGTCTGTATTAATTGATTTTATATTTATATTAACCTTTGCCCCTTTTTTATTTTTCTCAGTATTTGCCTTTAAAATTGATTTAGTATGTTTTATAGGTTTTATAGGTTTTATAGGTTTTATAGGTTTTGTAGGTTTTGTAGGTTCTTCAATTATTTCAGGTTCTTCGGCAATATTATTTTTTTTTAAAATATATTCTAACTTACCAATTTTCCCCCCTCTGTCTAATTTCAATTTCTTTTTTAATTTTTTAAAGAAGTAATAATTAATACTATATTTTTTCATCATATCCTCCGCCAACATACAATTATTATAATCAATTTTATACTGGTCTAAATTAATTTCTTTATTCATCTTTAATAATAATATTATATAATTAAATTGTCTATAAAATGCCTATAAAATGCCTACAATATGCCTACAATATGCCTATAAAATGTCTACAATATGCCTACAAAATGCCTATAAAATGCCTACAATATGCCTACAATATGCCTACAATATGCCTATAAAATGCCTACAATATGCCTACAATATGCCTACATTAGATGTCAATTATAAATTGAATTATTTGGATTTTATTAATCCATTTTATAAAGTTATGGATTAATTTTATCCTAAT
>JBIKII010000264.1:0-3052 GCA_044361705.1 Caulobacter sp. | reverse complement strand
CGGCGACGGCGACGCCCATGTCGTGCGGATGAACCGCCCGCTCTATGACTGCCCCAACCTCAAGGCGCTGCTGACCGATCCGGCGGTCCTGAAGATTTTCCACTTCGGCCGCTTTGATATCGCCATGTTCGAGCGTCATCTGGGGGTCACGACCAACCCTGTCTGGTGCACCAAGATCGCCTCCAAGCTCGCCCGGACCTATACGGATCGCCACGGCCTGAAGGACGTGTGCAAGGAGCTGCTTGGCGTGGACCTGAGCAAGGCCCAGCAGAGCTCCGACTGGGGCGCCGCGGTGCTGTCGCCCGACCAGGTGGCCTACGCCGCCTCGGACGTTCTCTAGCTTCACGGCGTCAAGAGCCGGCTTCAGGCCATGCTTGATCGCGAAGGCCGGGCCGATCTCGCCCAGGCCTGCTTCGACTTCCTGCCCCAGCGCGCGCGACTCGACCTCGCCGGCTGGGAAGAGGTCGATATCTTCGCCCACAGCTGAGGCGGCTGATGACGCTCGCCGCGCACCCCGCCGACACGCCCGTTGATCGCGACGCCGCGTTCGCCCGCTGGGAACGCCGCCTGCGGCTGATCACGCGCCTGCGTCGCGCCCTGCCGGCCGTGATGGCCCTGATCGCGCTGGGTCTCGTGGGCCTCGTGATCCTCAGCGCCGTAAGGGCTCCGAAGCTGGTCAAGAACGATGATCCGATCATCCGCATGGTCGGCGCGCGCTTCCAGGGCAGGGTCGAGGACGGCCGCAGCTTCCTGATCGGGGCCCAGGAGGCCGCGCGCGACGAGCGAGAGCCGCACCGGGTCAGCCTCGTCGAGCCGATCATGGTCGTCGGCGCCGAGACCGCCACGCCGCGCCGGCTGATGGCGCGGATGGGCGTCTATGACGAACGCACGAAGTTGCTGCAGCTGACCGGCGATGTGCGCATCGACGACGGCCTGGGCAATCGCATCGCCTCGAACGACATCACCATCGACACCCGGACAGGCCAGGCCGTCGGCCAGAAGGGCATCGAGGGCGACGGTCCGGTGGGCCAGGTTTCGGCCGACTCATATACGGTCAAGGACAAGGGCGACCGCATCGAGTTCCGAGGCAGGGTTCGCACGCGCGTCAATCCGGAATAAGACGGGTCATGATCAGGTCGGGAGCGCGCATGCAGAGCGCGGTAAAACACACTGGATTGGCGGTCGCTGTCGCCGTCGGCGTTCTGTTTGGAGCAGGCGGCGCGCTGGCGCAGCTCGATCCACGCGCGCCGATCGACATCACCGCCGATTCCTCGGAAGTCATCCAGAGCCTGTGCCAGTCCACCTGGAGCGGCGCGGTCGAGGCCCTGCAGGGCCGCACGCGCCTGCGCGCCGACAGCGTGCGGATGTACAGCCAGAAGAAGGGTGACACCTGCGGCGCCAGCGACCGGATGGAAGCGGCCGGCCAGGTCTATTTCGTAACGCCCGAGCGCACCGTCCGGGCCGACGCGGCCGTCTACAGCTTCGGCGGTGAGTCGATCACCCTGAGCGGTAACGTCATCGTCGTGCAGGGCAGGAGCGTCGTGCGCGGCGACCGGCTGGTCATCAACACCCGCACCGGACAGGCGCAGATGTCGTCCGGCGTCACCGGCCGCAACAAGGCCGGACGCGTGCGCGGCGTCTTCTACCCCAACCAGGGGACCACCAACTAGGTGGCCGCCGACCTGGACCAGAGCGGCGAGGGTCTCGTCGTCGACAGGCTGTTCAAGTCGTTCGGCGAGCGACAGATCGTGCGCGGCGTCAGCCTGCGGCTGAAGCGCGGCGAGGTGGTCGGCCTGCTGGGCCCCAACGGCGCGGGCAAGACCACCTGCTTCTACATGATCACCGGACTGATCCCGGTCGACGACGGCGCGATCCGTCTCGACGGCCGCGACATCACGGCGCTGCCGATGTACCAACGCGCCCGGATGGGCGTGGGCTATCTGCCGCAGGAAGCCTCGATCTTCCGCGGCATGACGGTCGAGGAAAACGTCCTGGCCGTGGTCGAGATGCGCGAGAAGGAGACCGGCCGCGCCCGTGACGCGACGGCCGCGCTGCTCGACGAACTGCGCATCAGCCATCTGAAGTCAGCCCCGGCCGTCTCCCTGTCCGGCGGCGAGCGCCGGCGGGTGGAAATCGCCCGCGCCCTGGCCAGCGAGCCGTCGTTCATGCTTCTGGACGAGCCCTTCGCCGGCATCGACCCCCTGGCCATCGCCGACATTCGCGACGTGATCGGCTACCTCAAGGGTCGCGGCATCGGCATCCTGATCACCGACCACAATGTGCGCGAGACGCTCGACATCATCGACCGCGCCTCGATCATCCATGCCGGTGAAGTGTTGTTCGAGGGCGCGCCGCAGGAGATCGTCGACAACCCCGACGTCCGCCGCGTCTACCTGGGCGACCGCTTCAACTGATCTGAATTCGCCGGAAGGGCGGATGAGCGCCGTTGCGGCGTTGTGCAAGAACCGCGCCGCTTAAGGG
Source organism: Caulobacter sp. (assembly GCA_044361705.1). Taxonomy (GTDB): domain Bacteria; phylum Pseudomonadota; class Alphaproteobacteria; order Caulobacterales; family Caulobacteraceae; genus Caulobacter. Next base: position 571 of record JBIKII010000264.1, on the reverse strand, counting down.
CGGCGTTAACTGTCAGGCTGCTTAGCTGTCCGCTGGTTGTTCCGACGGGTGGGGGAAGCGCGTGGCGCTCGGTCCAAGACTTGAGCTGAGACAGGGCCAGAGCCTCGTCATCACGCCGCAGCTGCAGCAGGCGATCAAGCTGCTGCAACTGACCAATCTCGAGCTCGAGGCCTATGTCGAGGGCGAGCTGGAGCGCAATCCGCTGCTGGCGCGCGATGATCGCGACAATGAGCCGGAGGCCGAGCCGGTCCGCGTCGAGACGCCTGACTTTTCCGCCGACCAGCTGCCCGACGGCGCGGCCCAGGCCGACATGGACGCGGGGCCGTCCGATCTCTCACCTGGCGAACGCGACGCCGGCGACGGCGATACCCGCGAGCCCGGCCAGGCCGGCGGCGACATCGACTGGTCCCGCGCCGGTCGCGGCGCGACCTTCGAGGGCGAGGACAGCCTGGAAGGCCGCCTGACCCGCGACAAGACGCTCGGCGAGCACCTGCATGACCAGCTGGCCGTGGCCCGCCTGAGCGAGCCGCAGCGGGTTGTGGCGGCCGTACTGATCGATTCCGTCGACGAC
>JBIKII010000263.1:0-3059 GCA_044361705.1 Caulobacter sp. | reverse complement strand
CAGGGAGGTTGCTGGATCAGAAGGCCTTGGACACGATCAGGCCGTAGGTCCGCGGCTCAAGCAGGCGCGCGTTCCGATAGCGACCGACCAGCGCGTCCTCGATGATGATGTTGGTGATGTTGTCGCCGTCCGTCAGGTTTTTGATGAAGAAGCGCACCTCCGTCTGGGTCGTGTCGTTGCGGAAGCGGGCCTGCAGGTCGATGACGCCCCAGGAGTCGATGCGGTCGGTAGGCGAGTTGTATTCGCGAGCGAAGTAGGAGTCCTGCCACACCGCGTCCACACGCCAGGTCGAGGTCCAATCACCCCAGATCGGGCCCGTCGTATACTGACCCCCGAACTTGACCTTGGCCGGGGGTGAGTGAGGCAGCTGGTTGCCCGCGAGGTTCACCTGCACAGTAGGGGTCGTGGCCGTCAGGCTCTGGGCCGGATTGGCGGCGTCCTCGCTGAAGAAGGTCCCGATTTCCGTGTTGAGGGTCGAGAGGTTGGCGTCGAAAAGCCACTGATCGTTGGGCGCGTAAACGAACTCGGCCTCGAAGCCGTAGATCGTCGCGTCGGCGTTGCGGGTGACGACGCCGCCATTGATGCGCTGCCCGAGCTGGAGGCCCGAGTAGTCATAGTAGAAGGCCGAAAAATTGGCCTGCATCCGGCCGCCCAGCAGTGTGTTCTTGGCCCCCGTTTCATAGGCGGTGACGGTCTCGGGTCCGTAGGTCGGAACCGTTCCGCTGTTGTTCAGTCCGCCACCCTTGTAGCCGGTGGAGACCGAGCCATAGACCAGCGTGGTGTCGGTGAACGACAGGTCCGGCGACCAGTCCAGCGCCGCCTTGTAGGTCGCCTTGTTCCCGGAATACTCGGAGTAGCTCCAGGGCACGAGACCCGTCAGGACAATCGAGCGCGACTCGCCCGAGCGCTGTTCGTCCGTGTAGCGGGCGCCAACGGTCAGGCGAAGGGTGTCAGACAGCGTGAAGTAGGACTCGCCGAACAGCGCCCAGGTCTCGTTTTTGCCGTTCCGTGTCAGGGCTGACACGCGCCAGGTCTCTGCCGGACGGCCATTTGCGCGTTGGAAATACTCGATCGCCGGATGCCAGGTCTCAAACCCGCCCGAGCTGGTGCCCTTGAGGCCGAACACGCCGATCAGGAAGTTGAAACCGCCATCGAAGTCGGAGGCCAGCCGCAGTTCGCCCGTCGTCGTGCTGCTGCGGGTCGAGAAGCTGTCGGTCGTCAGAAGCCGGTCAGTCGTGACGACTGTGTCGCGATCCTTGTTGTAGGTGATCGGTGCGGTGAAGCGGAACGGCAGGTCGGCGTTGTCCCAGTCGGTGTTTTGCTCGGAAGAGCCTTCCGAATAGGCCAGGACGGTGGAGAGCGTCACCGGACCGAAGTCATGATCCAGGTTGAACGTCGCGAAGTCCTGGTCAAGCAGATAGCTGGGGTCCGTGTCGGCCTGGACCTTGCGCAGGTCTCGAGGATTTGGTGCGCCAGCGTAGATGTTGCCCCCCACCGGGAAGGGGGTGAAGAACCGGGACAGGGTCTGCAGGATCGTGGTGTTGGCGTCCGGAGAGTCAAAACCCAGCTGCCGCGGATCGCACCCGAGCACGGGGTGCGCCTTGCACAGGCGCTTGCCTTCGCGGGCGCGCGAACTGTCTTCATCATACCGGCCCACGATCAAGGTGGCGTCGGTGTTGTCGCCGAGATCGAAGGTCACGGTGCCGCGCACGGCCCACTGGCTGCGACCGTCAATATCGTTGCCGGTGCCGAGGTTCTCTGTGTAACCGTCGCGTTGCAGGGAGTAGCCCGCGAGGCGAACGGCGACCCGCTCACCTAGGGGAATGTCGACCGCGCCGCCGATCCGGACGTTCGCGAAGTTGCCCAGCTGAACGCTGACATCCCCACCGAGATCGCCGCCCGGGCGCTTGGTGATGAGGTTGATGGCGCCACCGGTGGTGTTGCGGCCGTACAGCGTGCCTTGCGGTCCGCGCAGCACCTCGATGCGCGCCATGTCGAAGAATTCGTTCTGCGGAAGGTAGCCAATGGCGGCGCCGTTGACGAACGACTGCACGCCCAGGTCGGACGAGCCGAGCGCGTTGGTGCCGATGCCCCGCAGCGTGAAGCGGTCATTGCCGGTCAGAACGGCGTTGGGGATCGAGAACTGGATATCCGTGGCGTCTTCAATCTGGGCGCGATCGAGCGTCGCTTCCGAAAAGGCGCTCACGGCCAGCGGAACGTCCTGCAGGGCCTGCTCGCGCTTTTGCGCCGTCACGATGATCGCTTCAACCCCGGTCGCCGCCGGCGTGGACTCCGCAGCCGACGCGACCGTCGGGCCGAAAATCGCCGCCGCGCACAGGGCCATGACCGAGGCGCCGGCGAGCATGCTCTTTGAACGTGATGTCCAGGTATTCATTGAATCCCTCCCCTTCGGCGGGCGCTGACCGCACCGCTATTGTATTGTTAGTCAATAGAGGTAAGCGGGCGGGCGCGATCGCGTCAAGCATTATTATTCATGCCGTCAATAGAGGTGCGGACGGATGGCGCCAGCAAGACAGGGGGCCGATTGACGGCTGGCGTGATCGGACAGTATCGCTACTGACGAAGCTTCTAACAGAGAGCGGGCGCACGCCTTGACCATCAGCCTCACGCTTGCAGCCTCGGACGGCTGCCGCCTGCATCTGAAGCGGGGCGGATCAGGGCCGGTGATCGTGCTGTGTCACGGATTTCCGGACTACTGGCGGGGCTGGCGGGCGCAGATCGAGACCCTGTCGCGGCGCTTTACGGTTATCGCGCCCGACGGTCGAGGCTGCAATCTGTCTGGCAAGCCGCAGGACATCTCCGCCTACAGGCTCGACCGGTTGGCCGCCGACCTGGACGACATCCTGGACGCCCAGGCCGGCGACGGGCCGGTGCTGCTGGTTGGCCATGACTGGGGCGGCGCCGTGGCCTGGACCTATGCGGCCACGCGCCCGGAGCGACTCGCCGGCCTGTGTGTACTCAGCGCGCCGCATCCCGCCATCCTTGCCGCAGCCCTGCAAGACGACACGGCCCAACGGCGGGCGTCAGCCTATATGCTG
>JBIKII010000262.1:0-3062 GCA_044361705.1 Caulobacter sp. | reverse complement strand
GCCGGCGAGTTCGCCGCCACCACGCCCTACATGTACTCGACCTACGAGACCGGGGCGCTGGGCCAGGCGCCGGACTGCGAGTCCGAGCCGAGCAACCGCAAAAAGGCGATCATCCTCGGCGGCGGTCCCAACCGGATCGGCCAGGGCATCGAGTTCGACTACTGCTGCTGCCACGCGGCCTTCGCGCTCGACGCCATCGGCATCGAGTCGATCATGGTCAACTGCAACCCCGAGACCGTCTCGACCGACTACGACACCTCCGACCGCCTCTACTTCGAGCCGCTGACGGCCGAGGACGTGCTGGAGCTGATCCACGTCGAGCAGAAGAACGGGACCCTGGCCGGCGTCATCGTACAGTTCGGCGGCCAGACGCCGCTGAAGCTGGCCCATCCGCTGGAGCAGGCCGGCATCCCGATCCTGGGCACCAGCGTCGACTCTATCGACCTGGCCGAGGACCGCGAGCGCTTCCAGCAGCTGCTGCACCGCCTGGACATCGCCCAGCCGGTCAACGCCCTGGCCCGCAGCGCCGCCGAGTGCTTCACCGCCGCGGCCGAGGTCGGCTACCCGATCGTCATCCGCCCGTCCTACGTGCTGGGCGGCCGGGGCATGGAGATCATCCGCGACGACGAGCAGCTGGACCGCTACGTCCGGACTGCGGTCGAGGCCAGCGGCGACTCCCCGATCCTGATCGACCAGTACCTGAGCCGGGCGACAGAGGTGGACATCGACGCCCTCTGTGACGGGACCGACGTCTTCGTCGCCGGCGTGCTGGAGCACATCGAGGAAGCCGGCGTGCACAGCGGCGACAGCGCCTGCTCGATGCCGCCCTTCTCGCTGCGCCCCGACATCATCGCCGAGCTGAAGCGCCAGACGGTCGACATGGCCCTGGCCCTCAACGTCCGCGGCCTGATGAACGTGCAGTTCGCCATCGAGGAGCCGCACTCAGACGCCCCGCGCATCTTCGTGCTGGAAGTGAACCCCCGCGCCTCGCGCACCGTGCCGTTCGTGGCCAAGACCATCGGCCGGCCGGTCGCCGCCATCGCCGCCAGGATCATGGCCGGCGAGTCGCTGGCCAGCTTCGGCCTGGTCGACAAGCCCTACGACCACATCGCGGTGAAGGAGGCGGTCTTCCCGTTCGCCCGCTTCGCCGGCGTCGACACCGTGCTCGGCCCGGAAATGCGCTCGACCGGCGAGGTCATGGGCCTCGACTGGAAGCGCGAGGGCGAGACCAGCATGGCGCCGGCCTTCGCCCGCGCCTTCGCCAAGAGCCAGCTCGGCGGCGGCGTCTCCCTGCCGACGGCCGGGACCGCCTTCGTGTCGGTCAAGGACAGCGACAAGGTCTGGATCCTCGAGCCGGTCCGCCTGCTGCAGGCGGCGGGCTTCCGCGTCCTGACCACCGCCGGCACCGGCGCCTGGCTCAAGGAGCAGGGCGTCGAGACCGAGTTCGTCCGCAAGGTCCTCGAAGGCCGTCCGCACATCGTCGACGCGATGAAGAACGGCGAGGTCCAGCTGGTTTTCAACACCACCGAGGGCAAGCAGTCGCTGAGCGACAGCTTCGAGATCCGCCGCACCGCGCTGATGATGAAGATCCCCTACTACACCACCTCGGCCGGCGCCCTCGCCGCCGCCCAGGCGATCAGCACCGCGCCGCTCGAGGCGTTGGATGTGAGGGCGCTGCAGAGCTACTGAGGGAAACAGGAAGATCCGCCCCGGCGGGCGCCACGATGTCGCACCCGGAAAAGGCGGCGCAGTTTCCGCACTCCAGTCTTCGTTAGGGACCGGGGCGTCTGCCGGCCTGGCGACGGAGAGCCCCGTCGCGCGTACCTGCGACTCCCTCTCCCCCGGAGGTCCCTCCGCCGCCCCCGCCTCCTTTGCGCCCCACCCGAAATCCTTGCACCAAAAGGGGGGCATCGTGCCGCCGGCCTCTTGCGACTCTCCCGGTCTCCTTGCTTGAAGCGGCCATTCCGCCTTCAAGGGATCCGTCAGTCATGTCACGCATCAACCGCGTTCTCGCCGCCGCCTTCATCGCTTCCGCCGCGCTCGCGCCGGCCGAAGCCTTCGCCCTGACAAAGCCCGAGGCCGCCGCCGCCTGGGTCGCGCGGTCGCAGGCCTTCATCGCCGTCCTCGAGGATCCCACCACCAACGAAGGCAATGTGCTCAAGCGCCAGCACGAGGCCTGCAAGGGACTCACGGGCGAGCGGATGAAGATGGGCGGTTACTGGCCTGTCTGGGCGGCCGAGGGCATGGGCTCGTTCTGCAGGTCGCTGGACGGCTTCCACGGCGCCATCACCGTCAAGGACCCCTGCAGCGACCTCAAGAAGGCCGGCGGCTATTTCGCCAAGGCCAAGCCGTTCGGCGAGTCCGAAGCGGTGGTCCCGACGGCTGCGAAGATGGTCCTGATGATCGAGACGATGCGCGCCAGCGCCCGGGAGGCCGGCTTCCGCAGGTGCTGATCGCACGGCGGCGCCGGCGATCTCGCGCGGAACACTCGGGTTCAGGACCCGCGACATACTGCCCTACCCAAATCGGGCGTGGTTTATCATTCGTTTAGGGCCTGACCCGCATCAGGGGACCATGCGGTTCCTTGGACCAATACTGATGCTCGCCTTGAGCACAACTGTAGTTATCGCGCTCGGCGCTGGACCACGTCCGGGCGAGCGCCTGCTGGCGGCCGTCTATCCGCCCTGGTGGTCCGATGCGCGGATCGCCGGCGCGGCGGCATCGGCCGGCGACATCGCCGCCGCGGGCGGCGTGCGTAATGTCCTTGTCATTCACGGTGAGCCCGGCGGGCTCGCCACGCGGCTGCGCCGATCCGGCGCTTTGCTGGTGCTGGGGGGCGACGCCGCCCGCCTGTGCGCCGACCCCGTCACCCTGGAGGCCTGATCGTGTTCCTGGATCTCGAACAACAACGCAAGACCGGGACCAGCCTGCTGGTCGGCGCCCTCTGGGCTTTCGCGGTCATCGCCGCCCTGGCCAGCCTCATCGTCGGCGGAAACTGGCTGGCGATCGGCGGCGGCGCCGCCCTCCTGGCCGGGGGCGCAACCGTGGCCTGGAAGATCCTG
>JBIKII010000261.1:0-3063 GCA_044361705.1 Caulobacter sp. | reverse complement strand
GTTCAGCACGACCTTCACGTCCTCCAGCTTCTTGCCGGTGATGAAACAGGCGTTGATCAGGCCGGCGGCGCAGATGATCGCCGTGCCGTGCTGGTCATCGTGGAACACCGGAATGTCCAGCAGCTCCTGGCAGCGCTGCTCGATGATGAAACACTCGGGGCTCTTGATGTCCTCGAGATTGATGCCGCCGAAGGTCGCGCCGATGGTCTTGACCACGGTGATGATCTCGTCGGGATCCTCGGTGTCCAGTTCGATGTCGATGGCGTCGACGTCGGCGAAGCGCTTGAACAGCACCGCCTTGCCTTCCATCACCGGCTTGGACGCCAGGGCGCCGAGGTTGCCGAGGCCGAGGATCGCCGTGCCGTTGGAGATCACCCCGACGAGGTTGCCCTTGGAGGTGTAGTCGTAGGCCAGGTCCGGGTTCTCGGCGATCGCCAGCACCGGCACAGCCACACCCGGCGAATAGGCCAGGCTCAGGTCCCGTTGCGTCGCCATCGGCTTGGTCGCCGCGATGGCGATCTTTCCGGGCGTCGGAAACTGGTGGAAGGCCAGCGCTTCCTCGTCGGTGAAGGTCTTCTTTTCGGAATCGCTCATGGGGGAGAGGGACGTCCCTGGAACGCTGGTGGCGCGTCGGTGTGTTGAGAGGCGCGCAACCTAACGGGCGGGAGGGTGCGGGACAACCTGTCGCGGCCCCACAATCAAATCCGTCATCCTCGCCCTTGTGGCGAGGACCCATGCGCGGCGGCCTTTCCGGAGAGGACTGTGTGCTTGGGTCCTCGGGACGAGCCCGAGGATGACGGGGGTTTGTTGCGGCGAGGATGACGGATGGGTGTGCAGGCGCTAATCCTTCCCCATGACCCACACCGCCCCCGCCCCCGTGAAGATCGCCGTCGCCGGTGCGCTCGGCCGGATGGGCCGGGCGGTGATCGCGCTCTGCGAGGGCCGTGAGGACGTCGCGGTCGTCGCGCGCTACGAACGCCCCGGGGTCGAGGGCGAGGGGCTGGTCAACATCGACCAGGCCATCGCCGCCGCCGACGTGGTCATCGACTTCACCACGCCGGAGGCCTCCGTCGCCCTGGCCGAAAAGGCCGCCGGCCGCGGCGCGGTCGCGCTGGTCATCGGCACCACGGGCTTCTCGCAGGACCAGACCCGCCGCATCGACGAGGCCGCCGGCCGCATCGCCATCGTCCGGTCGGGCAGTTTCTCGCTGGGCATCAACCTGCTGCTCGGCCTCGTCGAACAGGCGGCCCGCGCCTTCGACGCCAGCGACTTCGACATCGAGATCTTCGAGGCCCACCACAAACGCAAGGTCGACGCCCCGTCCGGCACCGCCCTGATGCTCGGCGAGGCCGCGGCGCGGGGTCGCGGCGTGGCGCTGAACGACGTGATCCAGCCCGCGAGACACGGCCTGACCGGCGCGAGGCCGGACGGCCAGATCGGCTTCTCCGTCCTGCGCGGCGGCGGCATCATCGGCGAGCACAGCGTGACGTTTGCCGGTGAGGAGGAGATCCTGACCATCAGCCACTCGTCGCGGGACCGGTCGCTGTTCGCGCGCGGGGCCGTGACGGCGGCAAGGTGGGTCGCCGGGCGCGGGGCCGGGGCGTTCGATATGCAGGATGTGCTGGGGTTGCGGGGGTAGGCGATGCCGCATTTGGCAAAGGCTCATTCCGACCGGCACGCTGGCCTGCATGAGATTTAAGGCTTTCCTCCCCCATTTGGGGGAGGGGGACCACGCGGAGCGTGGTGGAGAGGGAGGCGCGGTGGTGGGCGCTGGGCCTACGAAGGACTCCCGAGACAGATAATCCCGCGACAAGGCGAGACATTCCAGAGACTCCCGCCCCGAAAGCGCGCGAACCGACGCCCCGCCCCTTCAGCCGGGGTTAAAATGGCGGGATGAAGGTCCAGACACCCCGGCGAAAACCCTTACGGAGCAAGGGTCCGCGCACCCCATCCTCCGTCATCCTCGGGCTCGTCCCGAGGACCCATGCACACTGTCATCTCCGGCGAGATCGACGCGCATGGGTCGTCGGAACAAGTCCGACGATGACGGAGATTATTGAAGCGGGCGCTTCAGCGACACTCAGGACAACCCTACCCGCCGCGCGCCACGAACCACTCGTTCAGGAACCGCTTGTCGGCCTTGCCGTACAGAAACTCGGCGCCCTGATACCCGCTCACGCTCCCCCCCGCCGCCTCGAGCACCGCCTGGGCCGCGCAGATGTCCCACTCGCTCGTCGGGCCATGCCGCGGATAGATGTCGGCTACGCCCTCGGCGATGCGGCAGAGCTTGACCGAGCTGTCCATCGCCAGGGTGCGGTGGAAGCCGTACTCGACGGTCAGCTTGGCCAACGTCTCTTCCTTCATCGTGTGGCTGATCAGGGCCACCGCCTCGCCGTTCGGCCAGGGGCGCACGCGCACCGGCGAGGCCGGTCCGCCCTCGGCGCGCTTCATCGTCCCGCCCGCCGTCGTGAACCAGGTCTCGTTCGAGGCCGGGGCGCAGACCGCGCCCGCGACGGGACGCCGGCCCGCGACCAGGCCGATGTTGACCGTGAAGCTCGGATCGCCGCGCATGAAGGCCTTGGTCCCGTCGACCGGGTCGACAAGGAAGAACCGGTCGCCGATGGCGTCGGGGGTGCCGAACTCGGCAGCGGCTTCCTCGGCGACGATGGCGATGTCGGGGAAGTGTTCCTTCAGCCGGGCGACGATCAGCTTCTCGCCCTCCTGGTCGGCGATCGTCACCGGGCTCATGTCGGCCTTGCTGGTGTGGGCCACGGTCCCGCCGTGCGACCAGTAGGGCAGCACCAGCCGCCCGGCCTCCTCGACGATGTCCGCCAGGATGAGTCCAATGTCGGCGTCGCTCATCGGCGGGCTCCAGGGTCGTCGGCCACGAAGACCAGGCGCACGACCGACCCGTCGATCGCCTGTTTGCCGGCATGCTCGAAATTCACGGTGACCCGCCGCCCGGTCACCGACTGCACCTGTCCCAGACCCCAGTCCTCGCGGTCCGGATGGCGCACCAGGGCGCCGGGCTCGATGAACGGATCCATGGGCGCTTCGTTAGGG
>JBIKII010000112.1:0-10755 GCA_044361705.1 Caulobacter sp. | reverse complement strand
GCCCGGCATGTCGAAGACGCCCGGTGCGCCGACCTCGCCGCCGACGAAGACCTTCAACGCCCCGACCGACTTCACCTGGATCACCACCTCGGGTCGCAGCAGCTGGCTGGCGTAGGCGCGCGTCAGGTCGGCCTGCAGTTCATTGATGGTGCGGTCGGCGGCCATGACCGGCGCGACCAGCGGCATGGTGATGCGGCCGTCGGGCTGGACGATGACGCCGGTGCGGGCCAGTTCGGGCGCCGAGGGGACGGAGATGTCGATCGTGTCGCCGGGGTAGAAGCGGTACTCCGGCTCCTGCTCGGTCCAGTCGGCGTAGCCGATGTTGGAGAAGCCCGGCGCCGGCGCCCGTGCGGCCACGGCGGGCGAGGCCGCCACAAGGGCGGCGCAGGCCAGCAGGACAGCTCGGGACGGGGCGTTCGTGCGCATGATCCAAACGTTAAGGAAAAGGGGTAACGGAGTGTTAATCGCGCTCCGCGACGGTCCTCTCCGGTAGAAGCCGCAGAGTCCCGGATTCGCATGAGCACGCAAAGCGCCTGGAGCACGCTCCCGCACGACCCGCTGCCGGGTCGGGCGATGGCCGCTCCCGGCTGGGCCTCGCGCCCGCGTTACGCGCCGAGCGACTTCATCACCCTGCTGTGGCGCGAGCGCTGGCTGATGCTGCTCATCTTCCTGTTCATCTTCGGGGTGGGAGCGGCCTTTGCCTTCACGCTCAAGAAGTCCTATCCGGCTTCGGCCAGCATCCTGGTCCAGCTGGGCCAGGAGTACGTCTACGAGCCCCGCGCCGGCGACGCGGCCCGCGGCGCGGTGCCGGAGAACGACTCGCTGGTGCAGTCGGAAGTCGAGATCCTGATGAGCGCCCAGCTGCGGGAGCGGACCATCCGCCGCATCGGGCTGGAGGGTCTCTATCCCGAGCTCGGCGAGAAGTACGCCGCCGCCGCTCCGGCCGGGAAGGTCCAGGTCATGGCCAAGGCGGTCGAGGACTTCGGCAAGAACCTGTCGGTCGGATCGGCTCCGGACAATCCGGTCGTCCGCATCGGCTTCGAACACGAGAGCGGCGAGATGGCGGCCCGGGCGGTCAACACCCTGCTCGAGGAGTACCTGATCTACCGCCGCACGGTGCTGATCCAGCCGACGTCGCCGGTGCTGGAGCGCCAGCGCGTGCTGTTCGAGGACCAGCTGGCCCAGGCCGACAACGCCTATCAGCAGTTCCTGACCACCAACGATATCGGCGATTTCAACGCCCAGAAGAACGCCCTGACCAACCTGATCGGCCAGATTGAGGCCCAGCGCCAGATGGCCGAGGTCACGCTGCAGGATCGGGAGGCGCGGCTGTCCACGCTGGACGCCCAGCTGGCCCAGGTCGCGCCGGAGATCGGCCTGTTCCGCGACATCGACCCCGCCGCCGCCACCCGCTTGGCCGCTCTCAGGCTGCAGCGGGAGGAGATGCTGTCCCGCTACCTGCCGACCGCCCAGCCGGTGAAGGACGTCGAGGCCCAGATCGCCCAGCTCGAGGCCGGCATGAACACCGGCCGCACCCAGACCGACGGCGCCCGCCGCATCGGGGTCAATCCGGTGCACCAGACCCTGCAGACCGACCGCATCCAGACCGCCGCCGAGGTCGCGGCCCTGCGGACCTCGCTGGCCGCCTACGCCCGTCAGGCGCAGCAGGCGACCGACCAGCTGCAGCGGCTGGCGGTGATCGAGCCGCAGTTCCAGGCCCTGAGCATGGACCGCGACGTTCTGCAGTCCAGCGTCCGCGATTTCACGGTCAAGGAGCGCCAGGACGGCGCCGCGCGGCTGATCGCCTCGGAGACGAACGACAACATCCGCATCGTCGACCGGGCGGTGGCCCCGACGCGCGGCGAGAGCCTGCGCAAGCCGGTGTTCGCGCTGGCCTTCCTGTTCGGGGCCTTCTCGGCCCTGTGCGCCGGCCTGATCCGGGTATTCCTGCGCCCCGGCCTTCCGACGCCCGCCTCGGCCTCGCGCACCCTCGACATGCCGGTCCTGGGCGTCGCGGCGTACAAGGGAAGGTGAGGGGCAGGTTCCTCCGACCCCTTCATGCGTTAGCTTGTCAGACTTGGGCGCGTAACGATTCGAGCCATGGTGGATTTGAGCGCTGAAGCGGCTGAGCTTTGGGCGTCCCTCGGGCCGCCGGCGCCGGGTCGCGCCCGCGCCATCCAGTTCGTGGCCGCGCGGCGCGGCGAGGGCGCCTCGACCGTGGCGCGGGAGCTGGCCGCCTTCGCCGCCCGGCGGGCCGGTCGCACGGTCTGGCTCGTCGATCTCGATCTGTTCATCTCGCCGCAGCATGCCGCCATCGCCGCCCGCCCGGACCTGTACGGCGAGCTCGGCAAGCCTGTGTCGGCCACGCCCGACGGCGGTGTCTTCTTCACCGTGCAACCGCCCACGCCGATGCCGGACGGCACGCTGGCGCCGGACTCCAAGTTCCTCGTCGCCCACCAGGTCGGCGGCGACCGCTTCTGGGTCACCCGCTTCAGGGCCGACGCCCTGCGCGGCAAGCAGGCGGTGCATGTCCTGCCCAGCAGCGACTACTGGAACACGATGAAGCGCCACGCCGACCTGGTCATCGTCGACAGCCCCTCGGCCGACCGCTCGCAGGCGGCCCTGACCGTGGCGCCGTTCATGGACCAGACGGTGCTGGTGGTCTCGGCCGACCAGCCTGACGTCAGCGCCCCGGCCCGCCTGCGCGACGCCATCACCGCCGCCGGCGGACGCCCGTCCGGGGTCTTCTTCAACCGGGCGCAGGTGGAGGCCCCGGCCTTCCTGCGCAGGATCATCCCGTGACCTGGGCGGCCGCCCCCTGGGAGGCCGGGCGGCCGGCCGCGGACCACCGCATCGATGTCTGGGATGTGCTGGCCTTCGGCCTGCTGGTCATGAGCCTGCTGCTCTACAGCCAGGGCTGGATCCTGCCGATCTTCGGCAGCCGGTTCGACGCGGCCAGCTCGGCGGCGATCCGCAACGCCTATCTGCCGGCCTATGCCGGGGCGGTGGTCATCCTGGCCATGCGGCCGTGGGACACGGCGATGGCGACGCTGCGCCAGCCGTTCCTCATCGCCCTGTTGGCGGTGACGGCGCTGTCGGTGGTCTGGTCCATCGCGCCGGACGCCACGGTGCGGCGTCTGGTCGCCCTGTTCGCCACCACCCTGACCGGCGTGGTGCTGGCCGTCCGCTTCCGCTGGGCGACCATGGCCGAGGTGATGGCCACGGCGCTGGGCCTGCTCGCCGTCGCCTCGTTCGTGGCCGGTCTGGTGCTGCCGTTCGGCAGGATGACCGAGCTGTTCCCCGGCGCCTGGCGCGGGGTGTGGATGGAGAAGAACGCGCTTGGCGGCAACATGGCCATGGCCTTCTCGATCTTCGGGGCCGCGGCGATGCTGGTCCCGAAGCGCGCCTGGCTGTGGTGGTCGCTGGCCGGGCTGGCGCTGGGGCTGGTGCTGCTGTCGACCTCGAAGACCTCGCTCGTCTCGCTGGGCCTGGGCGGGGCGGCGCTGGCCTTCGTCTGGATCTGCCGCCGGGGCGCGGCGTCCGGCGTGGCGGCCACCTGGGCGGCGGTGACCGGCGCGGCGCTGCTGGCGGCCTTCCTGCTGTTCGCCGCCGACGTCTTCCTGGAGTTGCTGGGCAAGGACGCCACCCTGACCGGCCGAACCAAGATCTGGGCCGCCGTCATGCGCCAGATCGAGGAGCGGCCCTGGACGGGCTTCGGCTATTCCGCGGTCTGGGACGACAAGAGCGGCTGGGGCCCGCTGGCCTGGATCACCAAGGACGCCGGCTTCAAGGCCCAGCACGCCCACAACAGCTGGCTGGAGCAGTGGCTGGGCATGGGCTTCGCCGGCCTGATCGCCTGGGCCCTGTTCTACGGCCAGACCCTGATCGCCGCGCTGGTGGCGGTGTTCCGCGACAAGGGCGCGTATCTGGCCCTGCCGTTCCTCGTCATCTACTCGCTGGTCAGCCTGACCGAGAGCATCGCCGTCAGCTACAACGACCTGCGCTGGGCGATCTTCGTGGCGCTGGCCGTGAAGCTGGCGTGGGGGGATCGGGAGTAGGGGGCTCCGTGCGTCCTTCGACACGCCGCTTCGCGGCTGCTCAGGATGACTGAGAAGAAAGGCTGCCCACCATAGTGATGCTGAGTAGCGCCGAAGGCGCGTGTCGAAGCACGCAGAGCGCAGCCTACAGCCCCAGCCGCCGCGCCCCCTCGGCCGCAGTGACCACGTCGAACCCCCGCGTCACCGCCGCGTCGACCAGATGTCCCAGCGCCTCGGGCGTGCAGCCCCAGGCGGACGGGGTCTCCGCCACGTCGTGGGTGTAGAGGATCAGCCACGCCCGCCGCTCGGCGGCCCGGTCCAGCCAGCGCATCGCGGCGGCCTCGCCCTCGGGGCCCTCGATGCCGACGGCGGGCAGCTGGTTGGCGTCGGCGCCGTCCTCGACCAGGCCCGCCTGCACGGTGCGCAGGGTGCGGAAGCGGCCGCCCAGCACGCGCTTGGCCGGGATCGAGACGTCGCCGTAGGGGTAGGCGAAGCTTTCGGTATAGGCCGCGCCCCAGGCCTTCAGCCCCTCGGAGTTGCGGTCCACGTCCCCGACGATGGCGGCGGCGTCGGCCTGGCCGCAGTCGAGGTGGGAGAAGGTGTGGCAGGCGATCTCGTGGCCGGCGGCGGCCAGGCGCCGGGCGTCCTCGGCCTCGGCGTAGACGCCCATCGGCCCGGTCTGTCCGGCCAGGCCCGTGGAGACGTAGTAGGTGCCGCGCACGCCGCGCTGCTCAAGCTCCCGCGCCCCGGCCAGGGCGGCGGTCACCGGCATGTCGTCGAAGGTGAAGCTGATCATCGGCCGCTCCAGCGCCATGCGTACCGGTCGGCGCTGGGCCAGCCGCGCGATGCGCCGGCGCAGCTTGCCCTTCAGGGAGCGGTCAGCGCTGTAGGCTTCCATCAGACGGCCTCCGCATAGAGGGCAGCGCGGTAGAGCCGCATGAAGAGGTCCCGGGCGGGCAGGGGGGCGAGGTCGGCGACCGCGACCGCCTTCAGCGCCGGCCGCCACAGGCGCCTGAGCGGCACAGCCTTCAACAGTTTGGCGACCTTGTAGCTCGGGTAGGTCTCGACCACCGACCGGTGGCCGGCGACGACGCGGGCGAAGTTGGCCGCCGACTGCTCGTACTTGCGGGCAATGGTCGCGGCGGTGTCCAGGCCCAGGTGGCTGGCCGGGATGTCGACATGGACGATGGGGTGGTCGCGGGCGACCCGCATGGCCCACTCCACGTCCTCCCAGCCCCAGCCGGTGAAGGCCTCGTCAAAGCCGATGGCCTCGAACACGTCGTGGCGAACCAGCAGGTTGGAGGTGAAGACGTGCTTCTCCGGCGCCTCGGCGCGGATGGCGGCGCTGAGGCAGTCGCTCTTCAGCGCCATGGCCCGGTGCAGGGCGTGCTCGCGGGTCTTCGGCGTCTGGTCCAGCGAGAAGCCGCCGAAGGCCACGGCCGGGTTGCGACCGGCGACCAGCGCCAGCCAGTCGGCCAGGAAGGTGGGCCGGTCGGGCAGCATGTCGGCGTCGAGGAACAGCATGTGACCGCCCCGCGCGTGGCCGGCCAGCCGGTTGCGGCCCCTGGAGCGGCCCTCGTTGGTCGACAGCCGCACGAAGCGGGCGGGCAGGGCCATGGTCCCGACGGCCTGCGCCACGCGGGTGGCGAGGTCGGCGTCGCCCGAGCCGTCGTCGAGCACGATGATCTCGACGCCGGGCGCCGCGGCGCCGTCCAGCGCCGCCAGCAGCCGCACCGGATCGTCGCGGAAGAAGGGGATCAGCACTGACAGCACGGGCGAGCCCGCGCCGCGCCAGGCCTTGCTCTCGATGGTCCATTCGGTGGGCTGGACGGTCATGTCGCTGCTCCCGGGCGCAGGCTGGCCAGCAGTTCATGGCGGCGCGTGCGGGCGCCCGCGGCGTCGAGGGCGAAGACGACCAGGCCGTAGACGACCGCGCCGGCTCCGGCCTTCAGCGCCAGTTCGAGGATGCCGCCCAGCGGCGGGATGGCCAGCACGACCACCGCCATGGCCGCGCAGCCGGCGCCGGCCTTCCAAAGGGCTTCCAGCGGTAGCGGCAGCGGCATCGCACGGCGGCCGAGGCTCCAGGAGGCGACCGCGCCGACCGCATAGCTGATCGCCGTGGCCCACATGGCGCCGTCGATGCCGAAGTGGGGGATGAGGACAAGGTTGAGGGCCAGGTTCAGGCCGGCGGGGATGGTCATGGCCACCGACAGCAGCCTGGTGCGCTGGCCCAGGGTGAAGGCCTGATGCAGATAGTAGGTGGTGACGCCGGAGAAGAAGGCCCCGATGGCGATCCAGGGCGTGACATGGGCCGCGCCCTCGACCAGCGCCTCGCCGACCATCACCTGGGCCAGCGGTCCGGCGACCAGGGCCACGCCGACAGCGGCGGGCAGGGTGAGCAGCACCATGAAGGAGGCCTGTTCGCGGGCGGTTTCGGCCAGCGCCGCGCGGCCGCCGCGCTCCAGCGCCGCGACCATGGCCGGGCCGCCGGCCATGCCCAGCCAGATGAACATGACGTCCAGCGTCCGGTTCGCGAGGCTGTAGCCGGCGTGATAGATGCCCACCGCCTCTTCATGGAGATAGCCGGCCAGCAGGAAGCGGTCGGTGGAGGAGATGACCAGCGCCAGGATCAGAGACAGCGCCACGGGCATGCCGTAGCCGGCGTATTCGCGCAGGCGCGCCGGGTCGGCCTTGCCGCCCTTCATCATCCCCAGCTCGCGGCGCAGGGTGAAGACCAGGCAGAGGATGGCGACCACGGCCATGCCCATCAGCGGTCCGCCGCCTCCGAAGCCGATGGCGACATAGACAATGCCGGCCGCGAAGCCGCCGGCCGACTGGGCCATGTCCAGCAGCGCGGCGGCGGCGACTTCGCCATCCGCCCGACGGCGTTCCTGCACCAGCTTGATCAGGCTGCGGAACACCACGGCCAGCAGACCGGCGGCGACGGCGACCTTGAGGCTGTCGCTGATCGGTGCGACCCAGACCGCGAGCCCGGCGACCAGCGGGAAGGCGACGGCCAGCAGAAGCCAGGCCCGGTAGATCGTCGCCATATGGCCGGGGATGTCGCCCTGTTCCCGCGCCCGGGCCTGGAAGCGGGCCATGGCCGCCTCGGTCCAGGTGAACAGCAGGGTGTGGGCCAGGATCATCACCGTCATGGCCAGGGCGTAGGCCCCGTACTGCTGCGGCGTCATCAGCCGCGTGAACACCACGATGGTGAGCAGGCCCACGATCCCGGAGGTGATGTTGGCGGGCAGATAGCCGAGGAGGCCGCGGCGGTACATCGGGCTAGCGGACCGTCTCGCTGTCGCCCAGCAGGCAGGGGATGGTCATGGCCATGATGTAGATGTCGAACCAGAACGACTGGCGCTCGATGTACTCGATGTCGAAGGCCACGCGGCGGCGCACCAGTTCGGGGCTGTCGACGGGCCCGCGCGAGCCGTTGATGGCCGCCCAGCCGGTCATGCCGGGCTTCATGCGGTGGCGGTGGGCGTACTCGGCCACGAGGCGGGCGGACTCGGTCTGGCCGGTCTTCATGCCGACGGCGTGGGGGCGCGGGCCGACGAGGGACATCTCGCCGCCGATGACGTTGAACAGCTGCGGCAGCTCGTCGAGGCTGGTCTTGCGGATGAAGCGGCCGACGCGGGTCACGCGGTTGTCGTCGGCCTGGACCTGCTGGACGGCGGCGAAGTCGGCGGCTTCCTGGCGCATGGAGCGGAACTTCCAGACGAGGATTTCCTCGTTGTTGAAGCCATGGCGCCGCTGGCGGAAGAAGATCGGGCCGGGGCTGTCCAGCTTGATGGCGATGGCGACCAGCGCCATGACAGGCAGGCCCAGGATCAGGGCCGTCCAGCCGATGGTGATGTCTTGCAGGCGCTTGACCACCGCGCGGCGGACATCGGCCGGCTCGCCGGAGACCTGGGCCAGCTGGGCGTCGGCGATGCGCGACAGGGCCCGGACGCGACCGTCCTCGCCGCCCGACTCCAGAACCAGGCTGACGTCATTGGGCAGAACCCGCAGGCGGGCGATGATCTCGCGCACCCGCGTCTGGGCGCCCGGATTCACAGCGATGACGATGCGATCGACGTAGGGCAGCACCTTGTGGCCGAGCAGGTCGTTGGTGTCGCCCAGCACCGGCACGCCGGCGATTTCCTTGGGCGCGCGGCCCAGGCGATCATCGAACACACCCAGCACGGCGACTTCGCGGGTCTTCAACGCCGTCTCGATGAGCTTGCGGGCCGCCTCGGTGGCCCCGACGATGACGATGTTGGGGGTCAGCTTGCCGTCGCGCCGCCAGCGGCGGACGGTGCTCCACCAGATGACGTGCAGCAGGCCCAGGGTGGCCAGCACCGGACCGAACCACTGCGCCAGCAGGGGCAGGGAGTTACGTCCGCCCGGCAGCAGCAGCTCGCCCAGCAGCAGCGGCGCGCCGGTCAGGCCGAAGGCGGCGAAGACGCGCAGAAGGTGGCGGGGAAGGGTTTCGCGGTGGGCGAAGGCGTAGCAGCCCAGCGCGCCGAGCGCCCAGACCAGGATGGCGAAGCCTGCGGCCAGCGGCAGGATCTGGCCGACCGTGGCGGCCAGCAGGCCGCCGGGCGTCACAAAGTGCGTGACCAGACCCGCGAAGACGGCCGCGAACAGGGCGTCTACCCAGCCGTAGAGGCGGGTCACCTGCTGCATCTCCAGCCGTGAGCGGACAGGCGTCAGACGCGTCGGCCTGAACGGGCCGCGGCGATCGCGGGGATCCTCGCCGGGTTCCGCGCCGCGATGGCCCGGCCCGGCGATCATGCCGTCATGCAGCGCGCGGACGGCGGCGACCCAGCCGTCATCCGGCTGGCCTTGCTCGTCAGGGCGGTGAGCGGGGGCGGTCAACATGACGCGACAATGGCGCCATCGCCTCAAGCGGCGGTTAACACCGGTCTCCGAAACGGATGCGCTGTCGAGCGATGGGCCCCGAAATGGGGGGGCGGCGGTCCGGTCGCCGGCGCGGCTCCGCTAGCCCGCGCGGTTGATGGAGAAGGACTGCTCCACATGTTCAGCGCGACCGAAGATGGTCATGAAGGCGATGTCGGCGGCGTCCAGCCCGGTCGCCACGCGCACCAGCCCGTCGGCCGGAGCCCTGCCGGTCGGATCGACCAGCTGCCATCGCCCGCCCAGGTAGACCTCGAGGACGGCATGCATGTCGGGCGGCTGCAGGTCCCAGGCATAGGCGCTCACCGCCCGCGCCGGCACCCCGGCGGCCCGGCAGAGGGAGATCGCCAGGTGGGTGAAGTCGCGGCAGACCCCCGCGCGGTCGACGAATGTGTCCAGCGCCGTGGTCTCCACGGTGCTGACGCCGGCGCGGTAGTCGATGTGTTCGGCGATCCAGGCCAGCAGGGCGGCGACCTGGTCGCCGCTGTCCAGGGCGCCGAACTCGCGGGCCACGAAGGACTCGAACCGGTCCGACGGACAGTAGCGGCTGGGCCGCAGGTATTTCAGGGCCTCGCCGGGCAGTTCCCTCACGGGCGAAATGCGGCCTTCGCCGACCCGCGACAGCCGCGGAAGCACCTGGACGGTCGCCGAGTAGGCGATCTCGATCCGGCCTTCGGCGTCGAAGACGGCGCGCCGTTCGCCGGTCAAGTCATCGTCCAGCCGCGCCACCGCGACGGGGGGATCGAGACGAAGTGATTCGGACAGGACGATCTGGTCGGGACTCCTCGCCGCCTCGACCAGCAGGAGGACCTCGCAGCGCTGGTCGAAGCGGTAGACAAACCGCGCCTCGATCTGGAACGTCATGACTGGATCCCTCGCCGGCCCGACGCAGACTGGTGGGGCGTCGGCCCCTCCAAGCGCCCGGTGGCGGCGAAGGTTGCACGATCATGCGACGGACGGTGCGGCGTGACAATCGGTGTCGCCTCCGGAAACGTCTGTCGCCGGACCTGGACGATCCGGGCGCGCACGAACCGCCTGGGCTTGATAGTCTATCGCTTATCGACGATTGCCGCTGGGCGTCACAAAACTGTTGTCGCGACCGCTTAGACGCCTGCTTCTGGGGAGGCCGTTTTCGCGGGACCTCCACATTCAAACGCCTGACGAGGATAACGATGAAAAAGCTGGTGCTCTGCGGGGTCGCGGCGCTCGCCCTGACTGCCTGCAATCAGACCGCGCCCGCTGGAAAGACGGGCGCCGACAGCAACGCTATCGTGCTTATCGACGGCTCGAGCACCGTTTATCCGATCACCGAGGCGCTCGGCGAGGAGTTCCAGAAGGCCAGCGGCACGCGGGTGACGGTTGGCCTGTCCGGCACGGGCGGCGGCTTCAAGAAGCTTTGCCGTGGCGAAATCGACATCGCCAGCGCTTCTCGTCCGATCAAGGCCGAAGAGATTGAGCTCTGCAAGCAGGCCGGCGTCGAATTCATCGAACTGCCGGTCGCGCTCGACGCCCTGGCGGTTATCGTCAACCCGGCCAACAGTTTCGTCGACTGCCTCACGGTGGACGAGCTGAAGACCATCTGGGCGCCCGAGGCCCAGGGCAAGATCTCGACCTGGAACCAGGTGCGCGCCAGCTTCCCGAACCAGCCGATCAAGCTGTTCGGCGCGGGCACCGATTCCGGGACGTTTGACTACTTCACCAAGGCCATCAACGGAGAGGAAGGCGCCTCGCGCGGCGACTACACCGCTACCGAGGACGACAACGTCACGATCACCGGCGTCGGCGGCGACAACGGGTCACTCGGGTACCTCGG
>JBIKII010000260.1:0-3070 GCA_044361705.1 Caulobacter sp. | reverse complement strand
AGTCGGTCTTCATGCCGGGCGAGATCGAGTGCCAGCCCTCCCAGACCGCCTGCAGCTGCGCCGGGTCGCGGCTCGAGGACAGCAGGTCCTCGGCGTCGTTCAGGGTGATCGGCTTGCCCTGGTAGTTGAACTTGCCGGTCGAGTAGACGGAGTCCAGGCGCGAGGCGATGGTGGCCATCTCGTCGGCCGCCCCGGGGCGTTGCGGGGCCGGGGCGACCACGGCGCGCTTGAGGATGTCGAGCTTGCGGCGGGTCACCGCGTCGACCGCGACGCCGTCATACTTGGCCGCCTCGATGGCGGCGCGGGTGGCCAGATCGGTGAACTCGGCGCCGGCCCGGGCTTCCAGCCACATGGTGTCTTCGGTGATGTAGGTGGCGCGCACCCAGGCTGCGCGGGCGGCGTACTGCGACAGCCCGGCCATCTGGGCCTCGATGCGGTCGACGAAGGCCTTGGCCTCCTGCGGTGTCGGCCTGGCGGCCGCGGCGGCGGGGGCCGGCTGTTTGGCCTGGGCTGCCGCGAACAGGCCCGCGCTCCCGGCGACCATGGAGATCGCCGCGCCGGCCGCGAGAAGTTTCATCTTCAGCATCGGACTGTTTCCTCGGGGGGATTCTGATTGGCGGGCATGGGAAGCGCGCCGATCCAGTCCCGTCAAGGAAACTCGGGAGATCAGTCGGAGTTCGGCGGCGTTTCGAAAACCGGCGGCTCGACCGCGGCCGGAGCGGCCTCCGGCGTGGCCACGGGCTCGGGCGCGGGAGCATCGGCCTCGGGCAACGGATCGGCCTTCTGCTCCGGCGCGGGCCGGCGGACGGTCGGCTTGCGCTCCGGCGCCGGCTCGGCCCGCTCGGCGGCCGTCGGGCGGCGCATCTTGCCCACGCAGGCGGCGAGGCCATCGTTACGCACCGTGCCGGCGGCCGCCCCGATGCGGCGCGAGCGCCCGGCGACATACTTGCCCGGCTTCACCGCCCGGTACTTCAGCGGATTGGGCAGGATGGCGACCAGCCGCGCGGCCTGGGCGCGGGTGACCTTGTCGGCGCTGACCCCGAAGTAGCGGCGGGAGGCGGCCTCCACGCCGTAGGTGCCCGACCCCATCTCGGCGACGTTGAGATAGACCTCCATGATCCGCCGCTTGCCCCACAGCGTCTCGATCAGGACGGTGAAATAGGCCTCCAGTCCCTTGCGGACGTAGGACCTGGCCGGCCAAAGGAAGACGTTCTTGGCCGTCTGCTGGCTGATGGTCGAGCCGCCCTTCACGCGGCCGCCGCGCTGGTTGTTCTTCCAGGCCTTCTCCATGGCCTCGAAGTCGAAGCCGTTGTGCTCGCAGAATCGGGCGTCCTCGGCGGCGATGGCGGCCTGGACGAGGGCCGGGGACATGCGGTCGAGCGAGCGCCAGCGGTAGTCCCAGCCCTTCCCCTCGAACACACGCTGCACCATCAGGATGGTGAAGGGCGGCGGCACGAAGCGGTAGAACAGGGTCATCCCCACCGGGGCGACGACCACCAGCAGGAAGGCCGCCAGCGCCAGCCGCCGGATCAGCCGCCACGGGCCATGAGTGCCTGTCGGGTTCACGCGCCGCTCCCCTTGCCTTGACGTCGCGGATGGATGCTAACCCATGTCGCCCAATCCGCCGCGGAGCGAAAGAGCCATGAACGTCACAGAAGCCGTCGATCGCCGCGTCTCCGTCCGCGCTTTCAAGCCCGATCCCGTGCCCGGGGCCGTGGTCCGCGAAATCCTCGAGGCCGCCCACCGCGCCCCGTCCGGCGGCAACCTGCAGCCCTGGCGGGTCCACGCCCTGGCCGGCGCGCCGCTGGAGGCGCTGAAGGCCAAGGTCGCGGCCAACCTCGGCGGCGAGACGCCCGAGTACGACGTCTATCCCGACAATCTCTGGGACCCGTTCCGCACCCGCCGCTTCGAATGCGGCGAGGACCTCTACGCCACGCTCGGCATCCCGCGCGAGGACAAGCCCGCCCGCCTGCAGCAGCTGTTCAAGAACACCCAGTTCTTCGGCGCTCCGGTCGGCCTGTTCTTCAGCCTTGATTGCAAGCTCGGCAAGCCGCAGTGGGCTGACGTCGGCATGTACATGCAGACGGTGATGCTGCTGGCCGTCGAGCGGGGCCTGGCCACCTGCGCCCAGGAGTTCTGGGCCCGCTATCCCAGGACCGTGGCCGAGCATGTGGGCCTGCCCGACGATCACATGCTGTTCAGCGGCATGGCGCTGGGCTGGGCCGACGAGACGGCGCCGATCAACAGCCTGCGGACAAGGCGGGACCCGTTCGATGTGTGGTGCAGCATGGACGGGTTCTAGATCTTCTTCCTCCCCGCTCGCGGGGAGGGGAACCATGCGGAGCATGGTGGTGGGGCAGCGCCGCAGCCAGACGGCTTGCGAACAAAACAAGAACAATCTAGGGTGGCGACATGGAGTCGCCCTCAACCATCACGCTCGCCAGAAGCCTCCGGCGTTCAATGACCCGGTCGGAGCAGCGGCTGTGGATGGCCTTGCGCGGCAAGCAGCTGGGCGGCGTGAAGTTCCGCCGCCAGCATGTGCTTGGGCCCTACGTTGTGGACTTCTTCTGCTCGGCCCGCCGGCTGGCGATCGAGATCGACGGCGGGGTGCATCTGGACGATGAGCGGCAAGCGCACGACGCCCAGCGCGACGCCTGGATGCGCGCACAGGGCGTCCGGGTGCTGCGGATCCCGGACCAGCTCGTCAGGGACAAT
Organism: Caulobacter sp.; assembly: GCA_044361705.1. Lineage (GTDB taxonomy): Bacteria > Pseudomonadota > Alphaproteobacteria > Caulobacterales > Caulobacteraceae > Caulobacter. The sequence continues at coordinate 355 of JBIKII010000260.1, read as the reverse complement.
ACTGACGCGGCGCTGCGGTTGATCGCCGAGGCGGTGGCTCGCTAACCGGCCGACCTCGGCGCTGCCCCACCACCGCGCTCCGCGCGGTCCCCCTCCCCGTAAACGGGGAGGATCAAAGACGCTCCACGACCCCTGCCGCGCCGTCTTCGTCGCCCCAGGCCACCCGGCGTCCGTCGGCGGTGATAGCCAGGGCGGAGATGGCCGCGCCCTTCTCCGCCTTCAGCGTGTCCATCTTGCCGCTCTTGAGGTCGGCGACCCAGACGCGGCCGTCGTCGAGGCCGGCGGCCAGCAGCGCCAGCTTCGGCGTGGCGGCCACCCGCACGACCAGGGCGGTCTGGTCGTAACCGATCTCGGC
>JBIKII010000259.1:0-3088 GCA_044361705.1 Caulobacter sp. | reverse complement strand
CGTCGAACGCGGCGATCTCCGCGTCGCCAAGGGCCTGAATCCAGGCGTCTTCGCTGTCGAAGTCCGAATTGCGCCAGGCTGCTGTCGTTCTGATCGGACCCGGCGGTGGTCCGATGTGGACGCGGTCCAGGAAGTGAAGAGACTGCTCCGCGATCGACAAGGGACGATTGCGTTCGGGCAGGCCAGCCTGGGTCATCTTCGAGCCTCTTGATCACCTTCGACGTTTCACGAAGCCCCCCCCCTGGAGCGGGAAGCCTTACCCTAGGGTGACGCCGGCATCGGCAGCGGATTTGCGAAGGAACTTCATGAATTCACCGGAGCCATCGACGTACTCGTGCAGCGTCGATCGATCGGAGATCTCGGCGAAGCGACGTTCGATCTCGTCCGGCGTCCGCTCATCCGGGGGCAGGTAGATGCCCTCCGATTCCAAGATGTGAATCCGCGCATATCCACCAAAGCCCGCCGCCAGAATGATCCGCGACGGTGCGTCGTCACTCGCCATGAACAGCACCGCCGGCGAAACGGCGGAGGGCGCCATCAGGGCAAAGACCTCCGGCTGTAGCAGCCCTTCGGTCATCCGCGTCGCCGCCCCGGGCACCAGCGTGTTGACGCGGATGTTGTTCTTGCCGCCCTCGATATGGAGCACGTTCATCAGGCCGATCAGACCTGTCTTGGCCGCGGCGTAGTTCGCCTGGCCAAAGTTGCCGTAGACCCCCGAGGTGGAGGCGGTCATCACGATCCGGCCGTAGTTCGCCGCCTTCATGTGAGGCCAGACCGCCATGGAGCAGATCGCCGATCCCATCAGGTGGACATCGACGACCGCCTGAAAGGACTCCGGCGTCGTCTTGGGAAAGCTGGCGTCCCTCAGGATGCCGGCGTTGTTGACCAGAACATCGATCCGTCCCCACCGGGCCATGACCTTGTCGACCATGTCGGCCACCTGGGCGGCGTTCGTGACGTTGGCGCCATGCGCCATCGCCTCGCCCCCCGCCGCGATGATCTCCTGAACCACACGTTCGGCCGGTTCAGATGAGCCGCCGGTGCCGTCCGCGGCTCCTCCGAAATCGTTGACGACAACCCTGGCGCCCCGGGCGGCGAATTGCAGGGCGTGCTCGCGTCCCAGCCCGCCTCCGGAGCCCGTCACGATGACGACGCGCTGATCAAAGGTAATGGCCATCTTCTGTTCCTGCCGTTCCGTCGTGAGGGGTTTGATGTGCTTTGGCTGCGATCGCCGGATCGCTAGCTGACGAGCTGTATTCCGAGCCACTCGGCCACCAGGGCCGGCTTGGCTTCGCCTTCGATCTCGATGGTCACATCCATGGTCGAGACCCACTGGCCGGGATTACGCTCCTCCATCGACCTCAGATGAAACCGCCCCCGGATGCGCGAGCCCGTCTTCACCGGCGCGACAAACCGTACTTTGTCGAAGCCATAGTTGAGGCCCATGGTGATGCCTTCCATGAGCACTTCAGCCGCCGTGCAGAACCCGCCGATCATGGACAGCGTCAGGAGACCGTGAGCGATCGTGCCGCCGAACGGCGTCTTCCTGGCAAGCTCAACGTCGGTATGGAGCCGGACCGGATCGCCGGTCAGCTGGGCAAACTGGTTCACCATCTCCTGGGTGATCGTGGTCCATTCGGACAAGCCGACTTCGGTCCCGATGACGCTCTTGATCGTTTCCCGGTTGTAGGTCGGCACGCGCTGCTCCCTGACCGCTGGCGCAAGTTTCGTCGCCCGCTTTGTTGACTGAACATATGTATAGTCTTGGGGGGTGTCAAACGCGCCACCCCGTTCAGCGTCATGCTGAGCCGGCGTGACCGCGTCCCGGTCAAAGGTCGTGGTTCAGCGGTCACTCACCCCAGCTTTTCCTGCTGCGCCGAGAAGATTGAGCTGTAGTCGCCGGCCCCCCAGTCCGGGGGCATCGGGCAGGGTTCTGCATCGAAACGCGCATGGCTGGCAGGCCCTCCTCGGACAATCACATTGCCGAATCTGACCGGGTCCATGATCCGGGTCAGCGGGATCGCGTCTGCCGGTGCGTAGGTGTGAAGCAGCAGCGGCCGTATCCGGTCAGAGAGGTTCGCACGCGAGCCATGCACGATGCGGCAGTTGTGGATCGTGACCGATCCCCGAGGGCCACAAAGCCATCGCAGCCGCGCCGGCTCCAACATCGAGGCCTCACGATCACTGAGCGATCCGGTCCAGTTGCCGTCGACATCCCGCAGAGTCGAGATCGGCCCGCGATGGCTGCCGGCGAACACGCCCATCGGCGCCATGTCTTCGTCCACATCGGTCAGATAGACGCCGATCGTCAGCGGCGAGTAGTTGCTGTGGGGCCAGAACTGGATGTCCTGGTGCCACTTGATTTCCTCGCCTCCGTGCGGCGATTTGAAGTTCAACTTGGAATGATGGAAGCGGATGTTCGGACCGATCAGGTCTTCGACAATGTCCAGAAGCGGCCCGCGCAGGCCGAACTCTTCGAACAGCGGATGGAAGGCGACGGTCTGGGGAACTCTGCGGAGCATCGGCTGCTGCGCGCTGTGGCCCGGACCAAGCAGGATGTCCGGCGCCGAGTCCTTGAGCGAACGGCTCCGCTCAACGAACGACTGCATGGCCTCGACCAGTTGATCGACAACATCGGCGCTGATCAGTCCCTCCAGGAGCAGATAGCCCTCGGTGTCGTAGGCCGAGACTTCCGCCGCTGTCAGTCGTCGCGAGCTCATCGTAGCCACGCCGCGCCCTGGCTGATCGCGGGCGCGCCCGATGCGGTGAGCACTTCGAAGAGAACCATGTCCCCTGTCCCTTTTTCATGGCGGACCACGATGTCTTCGCCGGGAATGACCATCCCGGTGAATCGCCCGGTCATTCTGGCAAGTCTCGTGACATCGCAGTCGGCGTAGCGGCGAAGAACGGTCAGGCCGGCCAGCGCCCAGGTCGCGGTGCCGTGCAGAATGATGTCCGGCAATCCGGCGGCAAGGGCCACCGCGCGCTCGGTATGGATGGGATTCCAGATGTCGGCGCATTCCGAATAGACGTGCGGCATCCCGCGCGGGATGGCGATCCGGGTCGACGCGGCGTTGTCGGAAAGAGG
>JBIKII010000337.1:0-36777 GCA_044361705.1 Caulobacter sp. | reverse complement strand
AAATTGAGGCGTTACACCAAGACCATGCCCAATAGTTGCTGTCGTTCCGTTTGCCGTATACGTCACCACACTAAACCCAGCACTAGCATTAACGCTCACAGTCGATGTGATTGTGCCGTTGGTGTTGGTTGATGTTGAGCCTTGTCCTGCTTGCCATTGCCAGCCGACATAGGTTTCTGTATTTCCGTTAACAGAACGGATGGATGTATTACCAACTTCTAAACTAAAACCGTTAGAGTTAAACGCAGATACCTTTCCTGCTACGTTTGATGCGCTTGCCAACTCCGCATCGGTTTGGTTAGAAGATAATTGATTTCCCGCACCACGCACTGAGTCAAACAGCACGTTCCAATAACCAGACGTAGAACGGTTTTTAGCCCATACTAGATCAGGTTTAAATCCGGCTGAATTGGTAATAGACCGTGGGCTTGATCCATCGCCCGTCCACAACGTAGCATCCATCACCGTATTGCCCTTGACAAGAGTAGCTGTCGGCAAGTTAAATGTGTTCAGGGCTACAAAGCCTGTTGGTGGTGTGTAGGTGAAGGGGCGTTGACCGAAGTTGATGTTGTTAAAGTATGTAACGCCCGCGCCAGCATTATCACAAGACATTGTAGGAATCCAACTAAAGCCTGTTCCAGAACTATAGAGCGTTCCTTGGCTTGAGTTGTTTTTGTAGCAAACTAAAGTACCAGCAGTTGCGTCATACGCAAGACCAATTACATCGCCAGAGGTATAACTAGCTCCGTAAGCAGAACTAGTAGCGTCGATAACTTTTTGACCGTCATTGCGATAATACACGCCCGTGCTTTTAGACACGGATTGTTGGTTTTCTTTTGTTATACCTAAGAATGTAGAAGTAGATGGAAAGTTGCTACCTATCGTAATTTCCCAATAATACTTTCCAGAAGTCATTGACATGGTAGCCATGCCGACTTTATTTTGGTTGTCTGCCGCCGAACCCCAATTGAGGTTGCCTGCTTGCATTGTGGCGATATTCCAACTAGATGCTAACTGCGCAGCCAATGGATTTCCTACAGCAAAGTTAGCCGCCGTAGCACTTGTAAGTGTTGGCACATCGGTCATTGAGTCGTATGTAACGCCAGCCGTAATGCTGATGTTGTTTGGTGTCCAGTTGTTACCGTTGCCGCTAAAGTCTTTGCCGATGGTCGTAGCTGTCGCACCAGAGTTGTCAGTAAACGGTAGATAGAATCCGTTTGTGCCGTATGTGCCTGTATATTTCGCAGGTTGCCATACGCCTGTTAGTGCGTTGGTTGAACCAAATGATGAGGGGGTGAGGGCTTGACCGGTTACATAATTTATTTCTGTTTGGTATCCATCAAAATTTAAAGCGGCAGCAGGTCTGTATAAGCCAATATAGGTTTCTTGCCCGTTAACCATATTGTTTAACGAACCGCCATTTTGCGTATTTGTGCTTAAAGCCGTTACTTGTGTTCCATTGACATAAAGTTTTGCCGTTGTTAAATCATAAGAAGCAACAATGTGATACCAAGCCGATGGGTCTCTAAAGACTTGTGAAGTTACAAGCTGAAACCTTAAATTTGACCCTGCGTTATATGCCTCAAATACCATAGCATTTGAAGAATTAAAATACATTACCCAAAAATCAACTGAACCAGTTGGAGAAGAACCTTGTATTGTTTGAGTTGCTCCATCTAAAGCACCACGCTTAACCCACGTTGATATAGTAAAAGACCCTGACGTAGTTGCGCTAGGCGTTCTACTAAGATAAGCAGTTGCAGACTTACGAAACCGCAGCGAGCGTGTGAGGTTGTAGCCTGTGGATGCAGAGTTACCGGCAATAACAAAGCTCATTACGCCACCGCCTGTGAGATGCCTTGTTGATAGAGGTTTGTGCCATCAGAGCGGAAAGTAAAATAGTCTTTTGCCCCAGCGGCTGTCGACAATGTTGGTGCTGTGCCCGCTGCCCACTTAAACACCGAGTTCCAGGTCAGCGTGTTGCTACCGGCGTTCTGAATAACAGCTAATGCGTAGAACGCACCGTTTTTCAAGTTCGTAGGCGCACCCATCGTTCTATTTGACGATACAAACGTAAACGTAGCGACCTGGTTGTTTGTATCCCAAGCTACAGTCGCAGCATCAGTCAAAGCTGTGTTTGCTGCCCAACCAACTGTGACTTTAACTTCAGCAGGTGTTGTCACACCAAGCGACATATTGTTAATTGTGCTTGCTGTAGCTGGGTTAAGTGTGACTGTACCCGTGCCTGTCGGAGCAATAGACACCGCAGCGTTAGCTGGGTTTATGTTTATCGCCACATCAACAGACACGTTGCTGCCACCACCACTACCCCATTGAAGTTGTGCTACGCCGCTTGAGTTTCGTAACGCACCGCCGGCTGAGTTAACCGCATCAAAATACGGACTTACAAATTTTGTAGTCGCCGTAATTGTTGTGCCTGTCACGGCCGCAGCCGTTGTGCCACCAATAGCAGGAGGGGCTGACAAATCAAGCGTGCCGCCAAGCGTTAAGTTGCCGCTTGATGTAACTGTGCCAGTAAGGGTCAAACCGTTAACTGTGCCTGTGCCACCAACAGAAGTGACTGTGCCCGTAGTTGGCGTTGCCCAAGAAGGCACGCCCGCTGCCAAGGTCAATACTTGACCGTTAGAGCCCGCGGCCAAGAACGCTGTTGTATCGGCAGCGCTTTGGTAAGGTAACGATCCTGTCGCACCGCCCGCAATGCTTGTTGCTTTAGCGACTGCCGTTGTGCCAATTACAGCAACAACTTCCGAAGCACTGGCTGCGGTCATAGCAGATGTGCCGTTACCGTACACAAGGCCTGTCAATGTAACCGCACCCGTACCACCGTTAGCCACACCAAGTGTGCCGCCAAGTGTCAATGTGCCTGATGCTGTAATGGGGCCACCGGTCAAAGTCAGACCAGTTGTACCACCTGAGCCATCAACTGAGGTGACTGTACCCACACCGGCTACAGATTGCCAGGTTGGAGCAGACGCACCGTTAGACGTCAACACTTGACCAGCGGTGCCTGTTGCGCCGTTAGCGGACAGTGTCGAGTTAAAGCGAAGTGTTGTAAAGATACCGGCCGCAGGGTTAGACGCACCAATAGTTAGACCGTTGGCCGTGCCGCCCGTAATAGTTACCGAGTCAGAGCTTTGGGTAGACATCGTACCCAAACCGGTGATAGCGGTATTGGGGATTGTGGCACTTGCTGTCATTGCAGACGTGCCGTTACCAATTACGTAACCCGTAAGCGTTGCAGCACCTGTGCCGCCCGAGGGGACAGGAATAGCAGAACTCAAACCAGTAATTGTGCCGCCAGTTATAGACACGGCGCTGGCATTCTGGGTGGACATCGTGCCCAGACCCGTAATGTCGGTGTTAGGAATTGTGCTAGATGCCGTCATGGCTGATGTGCCGTTGCCCTTGACGTAACCCGTCAAAGTTACAGCACCCGTGCCACCGTAGGGCACAGTAATAGTCGAGCCGTTCCAAGCACCAGCCAAGACTGCACCGGTAAGCGTGATATTACGGAATGTTGCATCGCCTGACGAATCTTTAAGCGACATTGTGCCGTTTGCGGCTGGCACAGTGATTAGAAAGGTATCCGCCGAGTTGGTTGACTCTAAAGTGGTCGTGCCGCCTAATACGGCATTAAAAATTAAGCGGCTCATGGCGATTCCTATTCGTAAATAACTGTGGCTTTGACCGTGCCACCTATCGCAACATTGAGGCCTTTATTGGCAAACGCGCCATCGACACCAAGTGGGTAAAAAGTAGCCGCAACGGGAGTAAAGGTAGCCAACAGCACTTTAGTTGTGCCACCGTTAGCCTCATCATAAACCGTAATTGTAGGCGTGCTAGAAGCTGCGCTTACAAAAACGCCTTTGATCTTGCCGGCGCCGTTTTTGATTTGTGTGGTTGCTTCAATATACGTGTAATTTGCCATGATGCGCCTTAGGAAAGGAAGCGAAGCTTATATAATGTGGAAAGGTACAGTTCAACAATGCCGTCAATCAGATTTTGAAGCGGTGTGTCAGTCTTTTCACAGACCTCATACCGACATTTCTCAATCTCTTCAAGTTGATTCTCAAGAAACTCAACGACATTGGTTGTCTTCTTAGCAGATTGTAGTCCGATTGGACCAATTAAACCATGTCTGCCTTGATAAGCTTCAGCAAAACTATCAGCTAGATCAATGATGTTCTCATAGAACTTTTGCAGTGCTTTATGCTTGGCATACGAACGCGTGTTCAAGTGAACAGAATGTGTAACATCGCGTGCTAGAAACATCATACCTACGAATTCAGCGCATTTCATTGTGGTGGCATCCCTTCAGGTGGCATCATGGGTTGTTCTGGCGGAGGCATCTGCTGTTCCATTGGCATTTCAAATGATTCACGCTCAGGCGCACCGCCAATCAGATCACCAGTATCTAGTGCTGCGGCAATAGTGCCTCGCACGATGTCTTGAATCTGCTCGAAGGTCATGCCAGCTTGAACTGCCGAGATACGTTTGGTTTCAGCGTCAAACGCTTTAATTTGCGCCTCGTAGTCTTTACGCTCCAAGTCCTGCACTTCAATCGACTTAGACACGTTCTGAAGCATAGTGTGCATCTGCTCCATTTCCTGAGCCATGCCCTGCATCTGCTGTTCGGCAGCCTGCAACGCTGGGTCTTTGTCGCCGTCTTCCATAAGCTTAGGATCAATGGTCTTGGCAAACCGCTTGGCCATCTCTTGAGCACCAGGCCAATCCATGTTCTTGATGAACAAGTCACCGGCCACTGCCCAAAGCTGTGGGTTGCCTTGCAACAGTTGAGCCATAGCTTCCAAAGCTTCCTGACGCTTGGTCATGTAGCTCGGACCAGTTGTTACCATGACGTCGTACTTCCCAACGCCTGGGTTATAGATTTTTTCTATCACAATACCGGTTTGGTCAACAATTTTCTTAACCGGCTCTTGCTGCATTGGGTTGATCTTGACGGTGCTTACCTCGCCATCCTCACCAATGATGCGCGCGATGCGCTCGGTGTCGTAAATTTTAGGCACCAGGTTAATGATTTGACGCGTAATGTAGCGCACAGCGCGGGCGTAGTTATCAACATAGTGATACGTGCCACGGTCTGTCTGACGCTCGCGTGCCAAAATGGCTTTACCCGAACGCTCGTTAGACACTTGACCTAAACTTGAGTCATACTGACCAGTGGTCGCCTTAATGTCCTCAGAGGCGCCCATTTTGGCCTGTATAAGCCCCGTTTGAGCCATCGGAGGTAGCGCACGTTGCGGCAGTGGGAGCGGGCCGCCTTGGCCGTCTGTGACGTCTGGATTGACCTCTAAGTATGGCCAATTGGTCGTGTTAGCAGTCTTCCATTGTTGTTCGTAGCCTTCAAACTGGCCGCCGTACCCGATAAACGGTGCTTTTGGCGCCAAGGCAAGCATCTCAGCTTCTTGGCTAACCCAATAGTTGTACATACGCTGTGCATCTTTAGCGTTACGCACAATGCCCGACAGGTATAAACGCCCGTCGATCTCAAATTCGTTACCAATGACGCGCACAACGGGAATCCAATCGCCTGCCCAATCTTGCTCTTGAAGGACCTCAAAACCGTTAATTTTGCACCACTTGACCTTCTTAATGTCCACCGCGCGCGAGCGGATCGGCTTCATGCCGCGCATGGCCATTTCGGCATCTTCTGCCGAGCCCGCAAACGCTGTGACGTTGCCGTAGTACAGGTTTAACGTGGCTTTTTCGTGCTTGATGTAGAAGTACTCCGCGATGCGGACGGTGTCTTCGTTGATCCACGCGGAGAGCGACTGGTCGCCGACACCTTGCTGCTGGAGCGAGGAGTGCGGGAGCGCGTCGGGGAACTGACGCTCGTACTCTTCTTTGGTGATGTCTTCGCAGATGAAGCACCAGTTCGCGTCCGCACCGCAGGGGTCTTGGATGGTGGGGTCCATATAAACAGAAAACGAATTGCGGACCCGACCGATCTTAATATCTTGGTTAAAACTGTCATCGTCGCAGTACTCCGTCAGCAGTCGGATGTAGCCTTCGCCATAAGCGACTTGGTTTTCACACGCGGTGTCGTACGCAACATCAGCGTCTGACAGGTATTCGATATGGCGTACCATACCGTTGAAAATCTCAGCTACTTCAACGTCCGCTTTGTCATCCACAGGGATAACTTTACCGCTTGGACGGTTCTGGCGTTGATCGTTGGTGATCTCTCGTACGTGCTGGGGGAGCTTGTTAATAGTCAGACAAGGACGTGCGTTAATCGTCTGCCCTTGCACGGCGCCGCGGGTCGCCAACACATCGGCGGGCCAGTGATATTGGTTATCCGGACTTCCAGCAAAAAATCTTAAATCGTCTAATTCGTCTTCGCGACTTTCAGAAAAAGCAGCAATGGCCATTTTTAACCGATCTCGGGCGGTCGACAATAAATCTTGGTTTTCTTTCTTAGCCATTGAATCGGTTTCCTTTCCGTACGTTGTCCGCACCAGAAATTACTTGTAAATTCCACGGTACATGGAGTCCGGAAACAATTTTACCTCGTAATGGTACGATGTGGTCAACATGATAGTCAAGCCTTGCGCGGCGCAACGCCGAACAATAATCGTACACACCTTCCATTTCGGCCAATTGCCCTAAATTTAACCAAGCTGGCATTCTGCTGTCTTTAGCTTGGCGGTAATTTGAAGTCCACAAATTACGCCGCGCAGGATTTTCGCGGTTGCGCTTTAATTGCAACGCTTTTACTTTGTCTGGATTACGTTTAGACCAGCCTTGGTTAATTACGTTGTATTTTTCTGGCTTTTTAGCTTTTGATTTTGCAATCGCTAAATCGCCACAAACAACGCAAGTTTTATTGGCTGTTTTTCGTTCTGCAACGTGGCCGTGGACACAAGATTTACCAGTAAAGTAGCGAGTTAGCCCTTGGGCTTTCGCTTCTTGTCTGGTAATTATGTTCATACTAGCCCTATGACATCTTTGTCTTTCATAACTACGCAGTCTTCGTAAGTCTGATCAATCGTGCCACTATACATGACATGGTCGCCCACCGACACCATTAGCGGTCGGCTTGAGCCTTTTTTGCCTGGACCGACTGCCACAACCGTGCCGGTACGCATATCTTCTTCAGGCAAAATCAATAACCCGCTTTGGATGAACGGGTCGGGTTTAACTACGATGTTATCGTTTAGTGGCTTTAGCATTTTGTTTAACAGAGTAGGCGATGGCCACGGCTTGCTTGATAGGCTTGCCGGCTTTAACTTCCGCTTTAACATTAGCGCGGAAAGCTTCTTTTGTAGGTGACTTCTTTAAAGGCATACTATTTCTTCTTCGCAGTCTTTGCCGATTGCTTGAAATCTTTAGCAGTTGGCGCGTTTTTGCTGCCGACTTTATTCATGCGTTCGCCAGAACCCGCGGCAATACGCTCGCGTTTGGCGTGAATATTTGCATAGAGTCCAGGTTTTGTAGCCATGATTAACACTTCCATCGTTTAAGAGAAGCCTTAGCACGTTCGCCGTTCTCAGCCTTAGCCGCAACCGCACCCATTCTTGCACAAAAAGACGCTTTGCGTCCCGCATCTGCTTTAGTCTTTGGATTTGGAGCTGGTGCCTTAAGATTACTACCAGTAGCGGCGTTGTATTTCTCGCGACCTTTGGCGGTCAGTCCAGCGCCCTGCTTAACAGATAGCTTTTCGCCCCGCCCAACAGATAATGACACGGATTTCTTTGCCATTACGCCCCCATCCATGAAGTTAGTACTCCGCTTGCAGAATACCCCCTGCGTGGGGTCTTGTCAACAGTTTCACGATGCGCCATCGGGAAGGCAAAGGTCACACATATTGCGTCTGCGGCGTCTGGTGAGGCCAAGCCGCGAGCCCGCATATCCTTTTTGCTCTCTAAGAAGATCGTGCCCTTAGAGTCAGGCTTCATCATGGGCGAAATAAGGTCGCTCTTAAGCATTCTGTCTGACGGAATAGAGGCGGACTTCAACCATTCACGCATCGAGCCCCACATCTCTGCCCGTTTGTTGCCGTACATGAGCGGGTTCTTGGATTTATTGCCAAAGTTCACACCCCGAATCTTGTAGCGCTGCTCTTTCAAGCGATCCACCACCCCTCCACCCACGCCGCCCTCGTCAATTACGACCATTGCGGGTGAGTATTCTTCAATCGCTTCAATAATGTGGCCGACTACCGTCATCGTGTCGTCCCCCCGATAGCGTTTGATGTCAATAATGTCTCGCCCTTGCCGCACTGCGATGACCGTCGCATCCGCCCCGAACCGTGCGGGGTCCACGCCCAACACAATGGGTGCTGACTGATCCTTGTAGCGGGGGCGCTTCATGGCGTCATCCACCGTCTGCGCCGAGATGAACTGATCATCGCTCGCGTTCGGAAACTCACCATAGACTTCTACGTGCGCCTGACTTGAGTCCGGCCCATATTCGTCAATAATCTGCTGATAGACCGCCTTGTCTGTGCCCTCGACTGTCCTCGCGTCGACCACCTGTGTGCGCCAGAACTCACGCTTAGCGTGAAAGCACTCGTAGAAGTAGCCCGAGTTACGCCTCGGGTTTGAGAACGCCAACCAAAAGCGGTTCGGTGTGTTTTCAGTGAAGAACCCAGAGGTCACCGCCCAGATGGCATCATCAATACCGCTTGCTTCGTCAAAAATGACCATCACACCGTCGTAGTTGTGGACTCCCGCATACGCGTCCGGATTCTCGCTTGACCAGAGTCTGCCTTCCACCGACCAGTAGCGTGTGCCTTTCTTTAAGTCGCGCTCGACCAGTTCTGTTAGCCATTTGGCGGGCATAAGTCTGGTGGCTGACACCTCAAACCAATGGCTGTTAATCGCCATCGCCAACCATTTAGTAATCTCAGCCCAAGTGACTGACCTGAGCTGACTCTCAGAGTTGGCCGATATGATGGTCGTTGACCCAATCCTGGTGGACAGCATCCAGATCGTAATCCAACTAACAAGTGCTGACTTGCCAATACCGCGCCCCGAGCTCACCGATTGGCGTAGCGTGTCAAAGTCAACCTTGCCCTTGTTCTGCGCGATGTGGTCGCCGATCTGCTGGAGCACGACCCGTTGCCATTTGCGTGGCCCCGAGAAATGCTCCAGAGGCGTACCCTTGACGCCCCACGGGAAGACAAACAAAACGAAAGCCAGTGGATCATCCTTAATTGATGCAGACCAGAGGCGACTCATAAGAGTCATTTCTTCTTGGGGACTGTAGACGGTGTTTTGCATGAGTGGATTGTAAATGAAAGTGATGTTGAAGCAATAATAAAAAAAATAAAAATTGTTTGTGATCCCTGCGTAGACTAGGACCTGTCGGCCAGGGCCCTACCCCCCCCATTCAAGATTTTTTTAGCCTTTCTTGTGCGTGCGCCTGGCGTTCGGCCGCAGCGCTATGTTGCAACGCACAACGATATTAAGTATAAATTAGCTGTGTTGCAGCGCAACATTGTGCAACGCAACATATTGCAATGCAACATTGTGCGATGCAACAATGCATTGTGCAATGCAACAAGATGCAATAGGGTTTGGCTATTGATTGTGCTGGAACGATAAATATATATTTGATTAAATATGTGCACAATGTGCTTTTTTGTGAGATGATATGTTTTCCTAAACTGATTTATCAACCCAAGGAAATATCATGATAGAAAAAACACTAATCGCCATTGCATCGCTTTGCGGGTTAATTATTGTCGTTGCTGAAATTGTGAGATCGCTATGAAAATTTATCGTGCTAATTATGAATCCCGAAATTTTTCTTTTGAAGCGTACGGCAAGACAAAAGAAAATGCTAAAGCTTCGTTAATGATTGGTTTGCTGCGGCATATGCATCAATATGATCTTGATCCCGATTGGTATTACGAAGACGATATTTCAGTAGTTGGATATCAATTAGACACTCCCTATCGTGATTACAGCATTATTAAAGGTGAATAACATGGTTAAAATTTCCATTACTTCCAAACTAGACGGCATTCGCTCGTGGTCGTTACAGGCCTTGGATACGTGCCCAGGTTCCGTTGCAGCGCCCGGTGAGTTAGTTGACGCGTGTCGCGGATGCTACGCGACGACGGGCAATTATCGCTTTAAAAACGTCAAGGCACCACGCGAGCACAATAAAACCGACTGGCAGCGCTTGGAATGGGCCGACGACATGGTCCAAGCTTTGCAAAACGATCGCTATTTTCGCTGGTTTGACTCTGGCGATATGTATGCGCTTGGTTTGGCGGAAAAGATGCTAGATGTAATGAAACGCACGCCTTGGGTGCAACATTGGCTCCCCACGCGTATGCATAAATTTCCCAAATTTGAAATGGTGCTTTATGCAATGATGCGCTTGCCTAATGTTAGCGTGCGCTTTAGCTCTGATTCTGTCACCGGCCAATATACAAAGGGTTTGCATGGGTCCGTCATTATCCCGACGGCCGCGGACGTTAAAAAGGGTATGACACTCTGTCGCGCATACGAAAACGCGGGCAAATGCTCGGGTTGTCGCGCTTGCTACGATAAAAAAGTAAAGACTATTGCCTACCCTGCGCATGGCGTAACCATGCACAAAGTAATCCGAATTTTAAAGGCCGCATGATGACAAATCAACAAATTATCGATTTATTCGACAGCACTAACATAACCTTGGCCGAGTTATCGGTCATCACCGGCAAGCCGGTAAATTATCTTAAAAAGCTTTTGATGGGGCAATTATGAACAAACCACACGTTTACAAACTAACTGGCTTGGCCAAAGTAACTATTGAAGTTATCGCCACCGACGAAAATTCGGCCATTAAACAATTCGACGACGCGCAGTTATCGGATTTTACTTTTAAGGAAATTGAGCTAATCGAGCTCGAGGATGACGGAGAGCACTATGCAGATTAAATACACCAACGGGCAACCCGTTCAGCATGGGGACATTGTCCACATCAAGAACAAACCATACACTGTCGATTCATGCGACGTTAAATCAGGCTATGTTTACGTGCGCAGCATGAGCGAATCACGAACCCTGCGCCCTTTTTATCCAAAAGACATAGGTGCACAATGGGATAACGTGCATCCCTTGTTTAAAGGGCTATTGCCACTATGACCTATTCATTAATTATTGGAGCTGTATTGCTTCTTTTAATACTTACCTTCGACCTATAAAAACATACCCCTAGAATCGATTTAAACCCGCTTAGGCGGGTTTTTTTATTGTGGCCTTACCATTGACGTGTATTTCTATTAAAATTGTTTATAACGTCTTGAATTAAAATATCAAATTACTTAGGGGTTAAGGTTATGGAACGCGCAAAGACGGCACAGGATAAGTATAGCTATGAGGGCAAGCTTAGGCGCCTAGGTAGTCATAACATCGAATACACCATTCGGGAAGTGTGGCCAACCATGCTAGAACGCATCACAGAGGGCAAAAGCCTAATGAGTGCCACCAAAGAAGCCAAGATGTCCTATGCCACTGCCATGTACCAATTACGCAATAATCCTGAATTGCAGAAAAGGTATCGCTCGGCCATTGAGGAAAGGGGCGACTATCTAGCAGATGAACTGGTCGACCTATCGGACGAAATGCCACCGGCCGACCTGGACCCTCAATTAATCAACGCTTGGGTCAATCGTCAGCGCCTACGTATTGATGCCAGAAAGTGGACAGCTGCCAAGCTGCGCCCCAAACAATGGGGCGATAGGGTTGACGTATCGGTTACTCATACTCAGATATCCATTACCCAAGCTTTGGAAAGTGCTGAGGCTCGGTTAATAGAAAATAACGACATAACCGACATTGAAATTAACCCATCAAATAATACTTAATCAATCCCCCAAAAAACGACCGTATAAGCTAACCCCCTTTCCCCCTCCCCTATAGGGGGTAGGGGGTGGGCGGGGGTTGGGCGCCCTACTTTACCTGCAAACCCCCTGACACCCCCAGGGGGTCAGAGGGGGCAAAAGGGGGTTAACCTTTCGCATTCGACAGCATCAACATCGCATTAGTTTGTGTCGGATTAACGAAAATCCAGCCATGCTCAAAGGGTCGCATTACCCCCGCGTTAAGCATTGGCATGATTAACCCGTCCTTGCGCCCTGGGGCCACTTTGTTCTCGGCAGTGCGCTGTGAGTTACCATCGGCCACGATTACGTCCATCAATGCACTTCTGCTCAGGTATGGGCAATTGTTGCGCATCTCAGAGCCCGAAGCGATCCAAGCACGCTCCAAAAGTTGCACATTTTGATCGTGTTTGGTAAGGGGTTTGTGGGGGTTTTGGGTTTGTGAATCTTCGTCGGGGACCGCCACGCAAGTGGTGGCCGGTTTGCCGAATTTGGTGCGTCCCATCTCAATGACGTGCAATTTAAAGTAAATTGCCTCGCCTTTGCTGGGCAACTCTCGCTGCTTGGTGACGGTTACTGAGCGCACGCCATCCTTTTCGGTTACTTCGATCTCAGTATCAATGTGGGCGCGGATACCGGACCAGCCGCGGGACCCTTTGGCTGCATCCTTGCCATTGTGATGAATAATCATTATGCAAGCCCTTGTTGCGGCCGCCACGACGTCAAAACGGGACATTACGGGTCCCATATCCTCCCCACTGTTTTCGTTTGCTCCTGCGCTTATTCTTGCTAAGGTGTCGGGAATGATCAGGCGAACGGACTGGCCTTTAATTTCCTCTATTTTTCGGACCAACTCAATGACGTCGTTTGCGTCGCCATCGCCCTGATAAAAATTAACGGGTGCCTGAACAATAACTAAATTTTCTAAATTGTCGCTGTAATGCTTTTTAATGGCCTGAACGCGGGACCGGATGCTGGTGGGGGATTCACTTGCCAGATAGACGACTAAGCCTGGGTCCGTCTTTCGACCGTAGCAAGTGGTGCCCATAGCCACTGATGCCGCAACGGACAGAGCCCAAAAGGTTTTGCCTGAGTTGCTGTCGCCATACACCACCACTGAGCTGCCGATAGTGATCAACCCCTCAACTAATTCGTCGGGTGCTTCGTAATCGATGCCGAGCTCATCGCCAAAAATGGCGTTTAACTTTTCAATGACGTTGTCATCTTTGGTTATTAAATTTTGTGCTGCGGCGTCGCCAAGGGCGCTAGACGCACCGACATCATGCGCGGGCTCATACCTTGCTATGCTCTCGGCAATGCGCTTGACATCAGACAAGGGAAGCGGGATATCGCAGCGCTCGGCGTTAGCGGTCATAATGGCCGCATATATCTCGCTTGCTGAAAAGCCACTACGACGCATAGAGCCAGCCATTGATGCCAAGCCGGCATTGCGATTGCCGGTGATCAACTCCCCATCAGTCGCAGTGACAATCACTTTTCGCACCGCCATTGCTGCAAGCCACGACTCTGGAATGACGAAAGGACAAATACCGTCGGTCGGGTCGCTAGACTCCTCCCATACGTATTCACGATCATTTACGTTTGACGGTGCAACCACAAAGTACCGACCATTGGCCAAAAAATCAACGCCAGGGCGCAACTCGCAACTTTTTAAACCATCGCGCCATTGGGCAATGTGGTGCTCACCACCACCGGCGGTAAGTTGGCATATGCCATCGGGCACACCGCCATGCTCGGTTGTGAAATCGTCCCACGATTCGCTGCCACCATTGCGTGGGTCAATGTCAAACACAACAATACCGGACTTTTCACCAGCGGCAATCCCGATGTTGTAATTCGGGTTTTGTGCCCACCACGCACGTATTTTGTCTAAATCGGTGGTCGCATCATGCACGCCATGAGCCGAGGCTGGGCGCTTATCGTTTGGGACTAATGGCAAAACGTGCCAACCCCATGAGGCATAAGTAAGGGCTGCCTCTAACTTCGTAATTATTGTCATAGGGGTGCTCATGATTGGGGTTCAAAATACTCGGACAATTTTTTAATCACTTCGTAAGAAGGATTCTTATTTGTGCCGTTTTTGATGTTCAACAGAGTGTTGTAATGCACTCCGGCAAGTTCCGCAACAATAGGCACCGACCTATCATGCATCAACTCGCGTATCTGCTCAATTGATAACATTTTTGCCCTTTTGTTAAATATTTAAATTTTGTTGTTGACACAATAACATTAATCATGCAATAATTCAATCAATCGCTAAACGGATACCCCAAACAGCGATCACTAAGGAGAGCCAAATGGCTATCAATCTACGCAGTACCAAAGGTTTGCACGCTAACGGCGTGAAGTTACTTGTATACGGCAATGCCGGTTCGGGCAAGACGTCCCTGATCCCAACGCTACCAAACCCTGTTGTGTTTTCGGCTGAAGGCGGTTTGCTGTCGATCGCTGATGCTGATGTGCCTTTTGTTGAGGTGTCATCTTACGACACGCTGATGGAAGCGTACAAGTGGGTAACTGGCTCGGACGAAGCAAAGCATTTTGAGTCGATTGCTTTGGATTCAATCAGTGAGATTGCAGAGGTCGTATTGAACCATGAGAAGAAAATTGCTAAGGACCCTCGCCAAGCTTACGGCGCTATGCAAGAACAGATGTCCGATATCATTCGTGCGTTTCGTGACATTCCTAACAAGCACGTTTACTTTACCGCCAAGTGCGAGAAAGCTACGGACGAAACTGGCCGCATTTTGTATGCGCCTTCTATGCCTGGCAACAAGACGGGTCAGCAACTTCCTTATTTCTTTGATGAGGTGCTTGCACTCCGTGTTGAGAAAGACGCTGAGGGCGTCGCACAACGTGCGCTGATGTGTGATTCGGACGGTATCTGGCAAGCCAAGGATCGCTCGGGCAAGCTTGGCGCTTGGGAAGCACCGGACTTGGGTGCCATCATTGCTAAGATTGGGGGTTGATCATGAGCCTATACCAACAATGGATCGACGCTAAAGAAGCTGAGAAGGCCGCTATTGACCTACGTCGCGCACTTGAAGACGAACTGGTTATGGAGCTTGGTATTGCCAAGACCTTAGACGGCACTCAGAACATCGAGGCCGACGGCTACAAGATCAAGGTCGTGGGGCGCTTAGACCGCAAAGTCAATAGCGACAAACTCCAAGACTTGGCCGCAGAGCATGGTTTGACGCAGCACTTGTCTAGCCTGTTCCGGTGGAAGCCTGAAGTCAATGCTTCGGCATGGAAGTCAGCAGACACACTTATTACCGCACCACTGCAAGACGCAATAACGACCACCAACGGTCGCCCATCTTTTACCATCACTAAGGAATAAACATCATGGCACAACTTCTTGAAACCTTTAGCGTGGATGCGCTGCCCCAATCAACCAACAATTACGAACCATTGCCACCAGGCTGGTACACCGCAATTGTCAACGGTGCGGAAATCAAAAACACCAAGGCCGGCACTGGCCAATATATTGCGGTGCGTTACGACATCACAGGACCTACGCACCAAGGGCGTGTGGTGTTTGGCAATCTCAACATCAAGAACCCCAACCCTAAGGCCGAGGAGATCGGTCGTCAGCAGTTGGGTGAGCTTATGCGAGCTATTGGCTTGACAACAGTGCAGGATACTGATCAATTGATCGGTGGTCATTTGATGATTAAGTTGGATGTGCGCGAGTCTGAGCAATATGGCGCATCAAATGATGTGAAAGGCTACAAAGCTAACGGTGCTGCACCATCAGCAACGAAAGCACCTGCGCCCGTAGCTACAAGCAGCAAAGCATCCCCACCTTGGGTTAAAAAATAAGGAGCTCACCATGATTACGCTTACCTTTACGATTGAAGAAGCAAACGCAATTATTGGCATGCTTGGTCGTCAACCCTATGAGCAAGTAGAAGGGTTGATCGCTAAGATTCGCGAGCAAGCAATTCCGCAATTGCCAAAAGCAGAAGAGTAAAAAGCAGGGGTGGTTAGCCAAGCGTTCAAGGATGTCGTAAGTGTGTAATTTTCTTGGCTTCTCGCACACAGCTAATAACGACCAAATTGACACCCCGCCCAAAAAAAATGCCCCTGAACATAAGTTCGGGGGCAAAAAAAACTAAGGAGAGGTACCATGAAGATACCGGAATCAGAATACACCATTAGCGCATTGATTGACAAGCACCATGAGTCAATTCAAAGCGAGCCACGCCCCCATATGGGTGCGTCAATACTTGGGCATCCCTGCGATCGGTGGTTATGGTTGTCTTTTCGGATGGCCGTGGTAGAGAAGTTCCCAGGGCGTATTCTGCGCCTGTTTAGGCGTGGCCAAAACGAAGAAGCACAGGTCGTGTCAGACTTGCGCGCCATTGGACTGAACGTGCAAAAGACAGGCACAAATCAGGCACGGGTAGACTTTGGATGCCATGTGTCAGGCAGCATTGACGGCATCATTGAGTTTGGCGTGCCCGAGGCGCCCAAGACACCCCATGTGCTGGAAATCAAAACACACGGGAAGAAATCATTTGATGATTTAGAGAAGAATGGCGTTGAGAAGTCTAAGCCCATGCACTATGTGCAGATGCAGATGTACATGGCTGGGGTTAAAGCAGACAGAGCATTGTACGTTGCAGTGTGCAAGGATGATGACCGCATCCACACTGAGCGGGTAAAGCTAGACAAGGTTGTGGCGCAAGATTTTATTGACCGTGGGCACAGGCTAGTCAAGTCTGAGCGTATGCCACCACCATTGTCTACCGACCCAACATGGTTTGAGTGCCGTTTCTGTGCGGCGCACGAATTTTGTCATAAAACGCAGCTAATAAAAGAAGTTAACTGCCGCACCTGCGCCAACAGCACAGCTAAAGATGACGGCACTTGGCACTGTGAACAGTACGATGTTGCGTTGGACTTTGAAAACCAAAAGGCTGGATGCGAAGCGCACGTTTTACACCCCGACTTGGTGCCGTGGCCACACAAGGTCAAGGACAATGTAATTACTTGGATTACACCCGATGGCGACATTAAAAACGGCGTAAGCGACTGGGAAACCTTTACAAGCCGTGAGATTGTGGCCAATCCCACTGCGTGTGCCAGTGGCGACCGTTTTGTAGAAGATATGCGTGAGAACTTTGGTGCGAAGGTGGTGGGATGAGATATTTATCAGTATGTTCAGGAATAGAAGCAGCAACTGTTGCTTGGCATGATTTGGGTTGGCAGCCTGTTGCTTTTTCAGAGATTGAGCCATTTCCCTCTGCGGTTTTGGCGCATCATTATCCAAATGTCCCCAATCTTGGTGACATGACTAAATTTAAGGAGTGGGACATTGGAACAATTGACCTTCTTGTCGGCGGAACCCCCTGCCAATCATTCAGCGTTGCAGGACTTAGGAAAGGTCTTGAAGACCCCCGTGGAAACCTTGCCCTTACCTATGTTGGAATTCTTGATAAGTTTAGACCCAAGTGGTTTGTTTGGGAAAACGTGCCTGGTGTCCTCAGTAGTGGATCAGGACGGGACTTTGGTTCCTTCCTCGGGGCGGTGGGGAAAATCGGGTATGGGTTCGCCTATCGGGTGCTTGACGCTCAATACTTTGGAGTGGCCCAGCGACGCCGTCGTGTGTTCGTTGTCGGATGTCTTGGAGACTGGCGCAGTGCAGCCGAGATTCTTTTTGAGTCCCACAGCCTGTCAGGGAATCCTGCGCCGAGCAGAGAAAAGGGGCAAGCGGTTGCCGGAACAATTGCAGCGCGCTTTGGAATCAGTCGCAACAACCACGAAGAGTGTGTAGCGCACGTTGCGCCTACCGTTACTGGTGGCGCTCCATTCAGTCGCACAGGCAACGAACGAGTTGAGTGCGACGCCATAATTCCAGTTTCTGATCCTGCATATTGTCTTGAAACCACTTGTAATGATTACAGCCGAGCAGATGGCTTCAATATGATTGCACAGCCAATCCCCATTCACGATCAGGCCACACGCCACGCAGGTAAGCACGGCGATAAGCAGGATGGCAAGGGCAATGGACTGGGGATAGGTGAGCCCGGAGCGCCGATGAACACGCTGACCAAGGGGGATCGCCATGCGGTGGCGCATGCCATACCTCTTGACCTACGCAATGCGGGTCGTGATCCAGAGAAGTATGACGCAATCAACCGACAAGGCGTGGGGGTCGGTGAGGCGGGTGATCCTGCGCACACTATTACGTCTGCTTTTGTGCATGGAGTGGCGCATCCAATTGCCTTTAATCCTGTAAGTGCCACTCTTAAAGGCGGCTCTGGCGAACGCGGTTACCCTGACCCGTCAGATGGAAATGGACATAGTTTGGTGGCGCATCCTACTGTGCTCATGGATCAGGGCGGTAGCGTCATGAGCGTAATGGAGGACGGGACGGTGGGCACACTTAGGCGTGAGACGCATGGGCATGAACCTGTGGTGATGCAGCCCATTGCTTTTACGACGGAACAAACGCCGAAATTTAATGAAAACCAAGCCCTAACATTAACAAAATCAGAGGCAAAACATAATCAATCTGTTTTAACGGAAATGGCCGTACGCCGTCTTACCCCTGTGGAGTGCGAGCGCTTGCAGGGCTTTCCTGACGGATACACCAACATCCCTTGGCGCAAGAAAGACGAATCGCCAGACGGGCCACGATATAAATCGCTTGGCAATTCTATGGCTGTGCCTGTGATGGCGTGGATTGGCAAAAGGATTGCTAATGCTTCGTGATTACCAACAGCGCACTATTGACCAGTTATACGCTTGGTTTAACAAGACCCCAACTGGTAACCCGTGCCTGGTGCTCCCCACTGGGTCTGGGAAGAGTCACATCGTGGCGGCGCTGTGTAAGGACGCGCTGCAATCTTGGCCAAAAACAAAAATTTTGATGTTGACGCATGTTAAGGAGTTAATTGTTCAGAATGCGGAGAAAATGCGGCTTCATTGGAAAGGCGCGCCTTTGGGTATTTATAGCGCAGGGATCGGCAAGCGTCAATTGGGTGAGCCAATTACTTTTGCCGGCATTCAATCGGTTAGGACTAAGGCAACACTGTTAGGGCACATTGATCTGGTGATTGTGGACGAGTGTCACCTAGTGAGCCACAAAGAAGAGGGTGGGTACCGAACGCTTTTAAACGACCTACAAACGATCAATCCCAGTCTTAGGGTGGTAGGGTTGACCGCCACGCCTTATCGCCTTGGGCACGGTTTAATCACGGATAAGCCAGCATTGTTTGATGCGCTGATCAGTCCGGTGAGTATTGAGGAATTGGTAAAGAAGGGGCACTTAGCAACGCTGCGTAGCAAATTGACAGCCGAGCGCTTGGATGTAAGTGGGGTACATAAGCGTGGTGGCGAGTACATTGAGTCCGAGTTGCAAGCCGCGGTGGACAACAAAGACAAGAACATTGCGGTGGTGCGTGAGGTCATTAAACTTGCCGCTAAAAGAAAAGCCTGGTTGTTCTTTTGCGCTGGCGTTAAACACGCGCAGCACGTTTGCCAAGAATTAATTAACCAAGGTGTAAGCGCTGCGTGCGTGACGGGTGATACGCCAAAAGGCGAACGCGATAGGATTTTGACTGAGTTTAAGGCTGGGCGGATCCGTGCATTGACTAACGCCAACGTGCTGACTACGGGTTTTGACTACCCCGACATTGACTTGATTGCTATGCTGCGCCCGACCATGAGTGCGTCGCTTTACGTGCAAATGGCAGGGCGCGGTATGCGCCCCAAAAGCCACACCGATCATTGCTTGGTTTTAGACTTTGCCGGTGTGGTCGAAACTCATGGCCCGATTACCAACGTGCAACCACCAAAGAAAGGTGGGTCGGGTGAGGGCGAGGCGCCTGTCAAAGTGTGCGATGAATGCCATGAGATTGTGCATATCTCTGCCAAAGTTTGTTCGAACTGCGGCCATGAGTTCCCACCACCGGCGGAAAAGAAACTAGTGCTGCGCCATGACGACATTATGGGTGTAGAAGGCATGGACATGCTTGTGACCGATTGGCATTGGCGCAAGCACATAAGCCGAGCCAGTGGGAACGAGATGATTGCGTTGACGTATTACGGCGGGCTAACGGACCCGCCAATCACAGAATACTTGCCGGTGCTTAATCAAAGCTTTGCGGGCAACAAAGCTATTCAATTGTTGCATGACATTGCAAGGCAATCTGAAGCAATATTGTCTGGCATTGATCAGGCGGCAGTGCCGTTGATTTACTTAGTTGCACAAATGAATAAATCAAAGTCACCTAAGTTAATTTCTTACAAACGCGATGGCAAATTCTATAAGGTGGTGAAGAGATTATGGTGATTTCAGAGCACTTAGAACAAGCTCATCTTATTATGTGGTTTCGTAGAACATATCCGGATACATTAATTTTTGCCATACCCAACGGTGGGTTGCGGTCCAAGACCCAGGCTATGAAGCTAAAGGTTGAGGGCGTTGTGCCTGGCATCCCTGACTTGTTTGTGCCGGCATGGAAGCTGTGGATTGAGATGAAGAAAGTTAAGGGTGGCAAGATATCGCCTGAACAACAAGCTATGATAGATTATTTACAAAGTGTTGGATATTCTGTTATTGTGGGTCTTGGTGCTGAGGATGCCAAGGCACAAATACTGGAGAACCGCAATGCTAGAACCTAAAGATCGATTCGTAACAATCAGAATGCCAATTGAGTTGTTCAAAATAATTAAAGAGCAAGCCGACAGCCAGACCCGCTCGATAAGCCGGCAAGTTATTCACTTGGTTAAAGTTGCGTTGGAGAAAAAATGACCGACCGAATCGAAGAAATATTTGATCAAGTGATGGATGAGGATTGTTCCGAGCCATTGCGTCGCTTTGCCGAGCTTGTGGCCGCTGATGAAAAAAGTAAGTTTTGCACGTTCTTAATGCAATTGCATAAGCAGTACAAACACCAGCACAATCATTTCCATGTTGCTGCGGTCAATATGTGGGAGCAGGCCTGTGGCGGGCGCTGCAATGCTGAAAACAACCCTTGCGAGTACAAAGAAGCCGCAATTAAGTTAGAAAAACAAACCCCCGTCGCTTGGCGCAAAAAGGTTAACGGCGTCTGGCATTACTTTGACGAATCAACCCCTTTCCCTTTTGACGATTGTGAGCCATTATATGAAAAATATTGAGACACTCGCCGACATCGTACGCGAACAACAAGCGCGTGATTACGCTCAAGGCTACGCGTACCCGATTAAAGGCGTAGAAGCCATACTAGAGGAGCGCGGCCGGCGCTACGGTCTGTTTAAGGACCACGCGATGATCGCGCAAACGATAAAAGACATGATGAAACAAGAAGAAGGATGGGCGCGGCTCGCCCCCGATCAGAAAGAAGCGCTTGAGATGATCGTGCATAAGATTGCGCGCATCTTGAACGGCGATCCTAATTACGCCGACTCTTGGGTTGACATTGCGGGCTATGCTAAATTGGTCGCAGACCGATTGGAGGGGGTTGTGCGATGAATATATTTAAGTTTTTTGCCCAAAAGTCTAAAGATCCGGAGGACAAAATTTGTAGGTGCGAGCACATCGTATGGTGTGATATTAACGACAAATGTATGAAGGAGAAAAAAGATGAACGAACAGAAACTACCTTGCCCACTGATCGACGATCCTAAGTGGGTGTATGTACCGGCCGCATCCACCGACGTGGCCAGAACATGGGCTAAGTTTGGTTGGACTCCGCCATCCCAAGCGCGGCAGTCCTGACGTGCTTGACCATCCCGCTTAAAAAACGGGGTGGTTTACCCAAGCATAGATGTTGCTTTAACTTTAACGGCCGCAACCCTGTTTAGCCAGCCTTTACCGAATGTCTCAAAAGTATTCAGACTGCGGTAAAAATCTTCTTTGGCTTGACTAAACTTTTCAATTAGCTCGGCTTCAGGAATGGCGTTGACCGCAGCTAGGGTCATGGGTCCAATTCCGCCATCAGGGGTAGCACCTACGGCAGTCTGTAGAATCTTTGCGCTGCGCCCAACACCAGCGTTGACAGCAAAATCAAACACCAAGTAATCAATGCCGGACGGCAAATCGTCGCACTTACACGCATCCCAGAACTTGCGCTTGTAGAGCGGCTCGACCATCTCAGGAGTCAGGCTACGCATCTCTTTCTCGTTAGACTCACGCCCGACCCACTCTTCCCAGACACGCTTTGTGACGCCAAGGTTGGTCATGCCGCCTGGATCAGACGGGTGGTTAACGTAGCCGCCTTCCGATGCCAACATCATCTTAAAAGCGCTGTCCCAATTACTTTGCATTTTTAATCTCCGCTTCAGTGACTTTTTCTTTAGTTTTCATATCAATAATCTTTTCCAACGTCCTGCCACCGAAATAGAAAGACATAATTAGCATACCCCACTGACCGAGCAGTTCGACGTACGCTTTGTTTGTCTCCATATCAAACGCGCTCATCATGGCAAAGGTAAAATAGCCTGACAGAATCGCTATAAGCGTCATGGGGCGAATGTTCTTGGAGAGCCATGAGTCGGACTTCATGTCGTTCTCTTGGCGCTTGGTTAGCTCACCCTGCTCTTGCATGTCGGCTTGCATCTTGGCAAGTTCGCCATTTTGCTGCATCTGCATAAGCTCTAGCTGAGCCTTTGCTTTTTGTTCTGGATCGGGAAAGAACTTGTCTAGCACCTTCATGCCGATGCCAAGGATATCCATTATCGGTAACATATTAGAACCTCACGCCTGAAAACCATGCTTTAGTTGCTGTCCACTTGGCATTACACCAAACCTTAAATGCTTCCCATTTTGCTTTCATTTGTCCATCTCCGATGCGGCTAATATCATTCGGGTCTTAACGGATATTAAGTCCCGTGGCTCAGACTTAAAGCCTACAGCAACATAACCAGCAAACTTACCGATTTCATTAGGTATCGAAGCCCTGCACATGTAAGTAACACCCATCAACTTTGCCCACTCACCAACGGGGCTAGACGATTCAAACGGTTTACACGCTACTTCGTTGTTCAACATTGACACTACATCTGCATTGCGCTCAGGGCTGGCGGCAAAGAGGCTAACTGTTAAACCTTCAAGCTTGTGGTTGCGCTCACCGTTCGCAATAGCTAATACCGTTGTGCGTGAGTTTGTTGCAAGATTCACCTTGTTAATAACAATTCCGACAGCGCTTACCTCTTTGACCAAAGCGTTTGCCAGTGGAAGTAATTGGTCATGATCCTTGATCTGCGGCATCGAGTTGTTGGACTTAATCGCAGCCAAGATGACCTGACGGCTGTCCCATGCAAAGTATCCGGTGAAAGCAATTGTAGACAGCAGGATGACCGAAACAAGTTTAAAAGGATTGTCTACCCACTTGATCAGGTCAAGAATCTTATCTGTTGTGTCGCGCGGCGCTGCTTTTCTAGCCCTTGTTGCGGGCCTTCTAGCGGTGGCCATTACTTGTCCATTTTATTGTCAAGCTTGTCAAAAATTTTGCCAAGCATGGTTTTAATTTCGGCGATGTCGCGATGGTACTCGTCTTTGCTAATGTAGACCATCGGCATCTTACGCACGTCGTTATCCAAGCGATCAATCGCTTTAGTGATGTTGTTCAGCACCCAGCCACCGAAGAACGACGCCAAGCCAATTGCAATGTTAAAAAACATTTGTGAATCCATTACGGCCTCAACGCGTTACGGTTGTAAAAAACTGAAGGGGCTAACGCATTAGGCGTTTCTTGCGTTACTGCTTCTTTAGCACCAGTACGAATTGCACGTTGCGCGGTTTTAGAACTAGCTGCCGTATCATAAATTACATTTAGCACTTTAAGGCGTTCATTTGCTGGCAATACGGACAACAATTCTTCTGCTGTTTTGGCTGTTTGCAGCGATTCGGTCAAAGTGTCCATAACTTTACGGCCCACTTTCCTTTCTATCGTGTCAAGCATCGCATTGGTTGCGGCAACTTTAAAGTTGATAAGCGAGGGTAGACGCAACATTTTCATGTTGTCAGACAACACATCGCGCAGCGCGTCACGACCTGTTGCAGCTTGATCCGATATGCGAATGTCACGCGTCATTTGTGACACAGCGTCATCTACCGCTGACATTTGTTGGGGCGTCAACACCTTGCTCAGATCGCCCGCTTCATAACGAGGAAAACCTGTAGACTTTTTAAGCAATGCTGTCTCACCACGACCTAAAGCGTTTAAGAACGGCATGACGCGCTCGCCACCACCAGGCTGATCAAGCACTTTTATCATGGCGTCTAAAACTTTAGACTGATTGACTGGACCCGATGCCTCTGAAAATAAATTACGAGCGGTTCCATAATCAGGAACGCGCGTTTCAAAACTAGTTATGAAATCATTTAAAACGCCCTTGGCCGCCGCTTGCGTATCGCGCCCAATTCCTTTTTGGGACGGCGGCGCGTTAGCTATATCGGACAACGCGCGTTTAATAAAGTGCATTGATTCGCCGGTAATCTCTGGGATTTCAGCGGATGTTTGTTTCATAATCGGATTGCCCGCGGCGTCAACTAGCCCTGTTGGCACTGATCCGGCGGGTTTGGCAGCGCCCATAATAAATGGACGGCCTTCCATTTTTGCTATGTCAGCGGCGGCTTTTAACGTGCCTTCTGGCATACGGTCAAAAATTGTTTTTAATTCGTCGTCAATTTTAACAACGGCTTTGTCAGCCGCTTCATAAAATGGGCGCGATATTTGATCACGCATTTTGATGCTTTCAACCAAATTCGGCGTAACGCTTTTAATGCCAACGCGTCGTGCAGCTTCTTGAGCTTCTTGCGTAGTATATTTTGACCCCGCAGCACTTACTGTGCGCCCGCTTACACGTTCAGCTAACGCTTGAAACGCGGGCTTATCAATACCTTCTAGCGCTTGTGCAGCAGTTACATCATCGCCCGCACGGGTAAGCATGTTGCGCACGGCTGGCGTATTTACGCCGCCTAATGTTTCCGTTAATATATTTTTTGCTTTAAGAGAGCTACGTTTACCAATATCAAATACTTTTGATGCGCCTTTAATTACTGGACCTGCAACACCCTCAAAAAATGCGCCTTCCGCTACGTTTTGCAATGGCTCAACAATTGTTTGCGCTGTTGTTCTTTGCGGTGTTCTACCAAGCAAATAATCAGCGCCTCTTAATATTTCTTTGCTGATGCCATACCCAAGACCCGCACCAGCAGCCGCACCAATTGGACCGCCCAAAGGCAATCCCAACACGCCGCCGCCGGCCGCTCCTAGCGCTTCAACCGTAGGGCCTAACATTTCTCTTGCACCAACAGCAGTTTTATAAAGGTTAGGGCTAGTTTCAGCCCATTCAGGCCTTGCAGATGGCATCCCCTCGCCTTTAACCTGAAGCGCAGCAGCGCGAGCTTTTGCAAGCGCTACGGCTTGTTGTTGCTCAATGGTCATTTCTGCCATAATTTTCTATCCTCAGCCGGCATATATTGCCAAAGTTTAGCAATTTCAGGAGAAACCCCTGGTGGCGGTGCGTCTGCTGCGTTTGCAGATTTTGGTGAACTTAATTCTGGAACTTCAAATTTTTCGCCAATGCCAAACATTGTGCTAATGTTGTTTAGCGCTTTTACGTTAGATTGAATAGAAACTTTTGGATCAGTTGCGGTCTTTAAATAAGTTTGCAATTCGACGTTAGAGTTAAGTTGCGTAGCTGACAAACCCGTTGCTTTCATAATTGCAGTTAACAGCAAAGGACGCGTTTGTTCAATAGTGTCCCTAAAGGATTGCGCTTCTGAACCAGTAAAGCTTCCCGCCAATTGACCAACACCGCTTGCGCCGGTTCTTGCTGCAATATTTTCGTCCATACTTCGACGAGTGTCGGTAATTCCACCTGACTTAACCAAATTACTATACTCAGAATGCAAAGTACCCAACACACGGTTAACAGATTCTTTGCCTTCTTTTGCAATAACTGTTTTTTCAAGCGCTTTTTCAGCGCCTGGTGTTGCGGGTGTCATCCCGACAGCTTGTTCTGGCGGCACAAGCGTAACTACGCCATCTTTAATAACAGCAACAGGTTGGCGGATTGTTTGCTTAGGTTTAATAATAGTTGGCTGTGCAGCTGCTGCGGCTGTTTGTGCAGCAGCGTTGGCCACCGTAGGTCCTGCTTGATTAGGTGAACCGCCCGTAAAAGCATTAAGATTTGTCGCAGTAGGTTGCGTTGTCATAAGCAAACCGTTAGCGGGCGCGGCACCCGCAGCGGGGGTTTGCGGCGGCGCAGATGGACGCATACCCAACGGCACAGCCGAATTTGGGTCACGGGGATTATAAAGATAAAATCCGTTTTCGCCATCTACTCGGCTAAGTACCGGATTGGCTCTTTCAAATTCCATTTTTTCACGTTCAAGCGCATTGCGTTGGTACCCAGGCCCCGCCCCAATATTGGCTACCTGAACAGATCGTTCAGTTTGCATGAGTTCTTGTTGCAATTTACCTGCGCCAAGTGCTGATTCGCGCTTAAGCCGCTCCAAGCCACCAGGCTTACTAAGTTCGGCCATAATTTTGGCGCGAGAGTCTTCAGCGGTTACACCACGCTGAGAAAGATAGCTACCTAACACGGGGTCTCTATGGTTAGACTCATGCCACGCTAGATAATCTTCTGGCGTGTTAATGCCGGTTAACATTTCTCTCGACAATTCAATACGTTTTGCAACGGCTTCATTTTGCAACTTAGACGTTTCAGCGCTTGTCTTAATAAGTTGGCTACCCAATTTAGGGTTTGCCGCCATTACACGTTGACGAAACGCAGGATCGTTTAAATCGCCGCCTTGGGCGTATGCTTCACGCAATGCTTCGTTGCCTTCAAATTCTTGCTTTGCACCTTTTAAAGCATAAATTTGACCTAATTGGCCAAGCATATTAACGGGCTGCTGTTGCTGAACGCCTAACGCAATGTTTGGGTTGATTGGCATGACTTAATCCTTAAGGTGCGCCACCAAAGGCTACGTTAGATGCACCGCCACTGCGGTTACCTAACATATTTAACAATTGATTTTGATAATACTGATTGCTTAGGTTGCTGATGCCGCCGGTGATAGCGTTAGCGCTGCCAATGTAACCAGACGCGCGTGCGTTAGCACCGCCTAGCATCGCTTCACTCGCACCCGCGCCATACCCACCAAGAGCGTTGTACGTACCCGTGCCTAGCGCACCATACGCGCCTGTAGCGCCCTGTGAGGCTGCGCCGTACGCATTCATTGCGCCTCCGCCGGCTGCGCCCATTGCTTGGCCACCAGCGCTGCCGTAATTAGCGCCCGCAGCACCTGTCATGTTAGCGGCGTTCAACCCCACGCCTTGCAAGTTCTGATACGGGCTTAATGTGTTGCCGCGAATTGTCTGGTAACGGTTAAAAGCGTTGCCGTACTCTTGCGATGCCATCTCTTGACCAAAGCGCTGGGATGCTTTAAGAGCCGCACCGGAAATTAAACCACCACGGGCTGCTGCTTGACGATCAACAGCTTTCAAACCTTCGGACATACGGAAGCCGTAGCCTGGGTCTTGCCCTGCGGCAAATGCTTCTGGCGTAAACTCAGCCGTTGCAAATTTACCGTAGTTAGCGGCCGCTCTATCGCCGCCAATGCCAAGGTATTCCATTAACTTGTTCTGACCAGCTAAACCAGATTCACGGTAGGGCGCAAGATCGGCACGCTGTTGCTCATAAACTTGTTTTTGAAACGCTAGTTGCTTTTCTAGCGTGTCGTAACTAGCTGCCAATTGCTTATCAAGATACCCACCTTGCGCGGCTAATTGTTTGTCAAGCGCTTCTTTTTGCGCTGCAATCTGATCTTGCGAAACTCTATACTGAAGGTCAGCAGCTTCCCGCGCAGCGTCAGCTTGCGTGTCAGCCGCACGTCCTGCGGCTCTACTGGCCATGTACGCACCACCTATGGTGGCTACACCTCCGATAACTGCTGCGGCTACAAATGTCATGTCAGTACCTCTTTGTCCTTAACGATATTACCAATAGTAAACATACTGTTGGCGTCTTCTTCAACTAATTCAGCTTCAGCTTGCTCAACATTCTGAGCGTCAACAACGTGAAAGGTCATGCACAATGCGTCAGTTTCTGCATATACCGCTCGTTTAGTGCCTGGCATACTGTTGATAAGACATGGACCTGTAATGGATTTTACCCCGTCATCGGTCGTAATTGACACAGTACCTGACACAACTAGATAAAAATGTTCTTTTTTATGGACTTTTCCAACGATTGTGACGCCTGCTTTGCGCCAAACTTGGCGGCAGTACATTCCACCGTGAAACGTATGGTTGGTGGGCGGCTCGTACTGCGACATTTCTGACATCGCCGCTTGAAGCGCCTCGACCCGCCCGCGCATGTCTACGGGCTTAGCCAACATGCCGCTATAAGACACAGTCATATTCATGGCACTTCAACCCATAGCCAAGTGTCTGTATCCAGTACCCAGCCTGGGCCTGGGTCGGGGGCGTAGAAGACGTCGTTGACCAAGTCGTAGGTGTAACCAATGCCGGCGTAATTGCCCCTTAGTTTTTTAGACTGATCAGGGTCAGGCGTATTGGTGTTGGGGATGTAGTAGACGTTGCCACGGGTGTTGTATGAAGTTTTAATCCAATGTGCGGGGTCGCCCACCAAGCCCGTGTCAATAAAGTCTTGATCGGCGCGGATGACTTCCTCAACAATACCATTAGAAACTTTTGCAAAATAGGTCATGTTTGCAAACTCGCTGAAGTTGTAAAGACATGGATTGAATATCCTCCAACAAGCGAGTACGTGCCGCCGGTCATGCGTTGAGGTCCAAGGTAACGGATAGCAATAAAGCCTGAGCCGCCAGATGCGCTAACCCCAGCACCGCCGCCTCCGCCTCCGCCTCCACCTGTGTTAATGGTGCCGGCCGTACCGCTTCCGCCGCTACTTGGGCCGCCACCTGCACCGCCTCCACCCGCACCTCCAGCACCAGGATTGTTATCGCTAAGTCCGCCGCCTCCACCACCGCGAGTAACGGCCGATCCGGTGATTGAAGATGATGAACCGGCACCACCTGCGCCTCCGTTAATGCCACTGCCCGCGCCGCCAACAGCCGACGCACCGCCACCACCACCGCCGTTATCTGATGCGCTGCCGCCAGCAAAACCTTGCCCCGCAGTACCCGCACCCGCGCCTACAGCGCCAGTACCAAATTGAGCGCCGCTTCCAGAACCGCCAGTGACGCCTTGGCTACCGCCACCTAAAGATGTTATCCCGAACGCAGAAGAGTTGGTTCCATTAGAGCCGCTTGCGCCGCCCCCGCCAACAACAACAGTATATAAAGTATTGCTAGTTAAATTAAAAGTTGAGGTTCTATAGCCACCTGCGCCGCCGCCCCCGCCTTTACTATTAGCGTCAATCTTTATCGTGCCACCACCACCGCCCGCAATAATAAGGTATTCAATAGGGATTAGCGCGTTTGTGCCAAAGCCAAACGCACCCGCCGATGCTACGCCAATGGTAGATAAGCGTGGCATTTATGCGTACCTTGTTTGCGAAGCCAACACAGTAAACGCCGCGTTGCCGGTTTTAACAATGGCGTAAGTGTATGTGTCTATTGAGTTGATGTTACCGGCGTTTGGCGCAATACCGCTCTGCCATTTAGGGGTCACTGCCGAACCGTCAATTGTGACCGCGCTGTTGTAGTAAGCAGTAGCACCTTGGGTTGCCATAAACGTCACTGTAATAGTTTGGCCAGTAGCCATCAAGCTGTTAAGCGTAGCCCCGCTATTTGCCCTAAAGTTCATTGTCCAGTTGGCACTTGCATTAGTCGTGTAGTACACGATGGATTGTGTTGCCACGTCGTAATTGATTGTGCCTGTAGCGGCTGTAGCCGAAATGGTTGTAGGCTCAACAATGTACTTGAACGTGTTGCTAGTGACGTTAATTAATTGAAAACGTGTGCCGTCGTATTCCACTAGCGTTATCGCACCGGCAACGATGTCACCGGCAGACAAAGCTGTCGTTCCAAACTTGGTTACGGCTTTAACGCCCAAGCTGTCAATGTCGAGTGTGACGGCGCCGGTGTTTGTGTTTTGCGCTATGAACGAATACTGTGCGCCGGCGGTGTAGCCCTCCAAAGGGGGAATCGCCAAACCTGTCAACGCGTTAGTTCCCGCAACCGTAATTAAGTTGTTGGTCGTGGTCGGATCATTTACAGCCGGAATGTTGTCGTAGCTGCCAATCTGAACAAAAGTCGAGTCTTTCAGCACAAACTTGTACAGCACACCGCCTTCTAGCCAAATCTCAGCCGGCGTACGTCCTGCCGAATTCAACACAATTGGGTTAGTGTTAAAAGCCACGCCTGAGCGTGACGTGTAAGTTGATACGGGCGTTGTGGTACCGGCGTTGTACGTGTACAGCAGACCACCGGCCAAGGGATCGCCGTTGCTGTCAAAGAATTGAGCGCCTGCGCCAGCTAAGTAGGAAATGTTAATTGACATCAGACTATCCCTGTAATAATGCCGTTGACGACAGTCACGGTCTTGGAATCAACAGTTGTAAAGGTGCCTGTAGCGCCGCCTTCGCCGCCCCCAAGCTGTTCGTATACGGCGTTAAAAAACCTGAACCATTCGCGCGACATGAGCCCTGTTGTGGGGTCAACAATTGGCACACGCGGTGCTGGAATTTGGGTGACGTTAGCCATTTGTAGCACTCACATGTAACTCAGCGCCCATGATGGCAATCTTAACCGGATCAGTGCCTGAGATTTCGTAGACACGGTCACGCAATTTAAGCGTCATGCCAAGACGTCGCCAAAAGACGCGGGTGCCGTAACCGCCTTGGGTTCCCATTGACTGCCAATGTTCGTTAGACCACGTGTGCCCACCGTCATCGGACCAACGCAACATGACTTGTGGCTCAACATACAGGTCAATTGAGTTGACGATAACAATCTCGTCCTCAATGCCTAAGTCACCGATAGTCAAGGGGGTCAGGTAAATATGCCCAGGCACTTCAGTCACGCCCACAGCGCCTACACCGGATTCGCAATCAAGTTGCAAACTATGCTGCGCCGTGCGGTTTAGGTTGTTTGTGCCGGTGGGCAACGCGCGCCAAGAGCGCAACCATTTCTGTACGCGGGGGCCATCTGCGTAAACTTCTAAATCAAACGAATACAAGTTGCCGTTTTGGTAATCGCCTACGATGATCTCGTTATTAAATACCATTTGGCAGTTGCTGCGATGGCGACCAAAATCGCCATTGGTAAAGCTTGCACGCTCATGCCACGCTTGGGTTGCCACATCGTACACCCAAGTGCGATCAGCGGTCGGAAAAGTCAACACATAGAACGCATGACCGTCTTGCTGGTACGTGTACGCAATAGCGTCGGAGATGTCGCCGTATTGCTGAATTTGCCATTCAACGGCGTGGGTGCTAATGCGTGTGCCGGTATAACCGTTAGCGCGATAGACAATACCCCGCCCACGGGCGTCAGCACCAAGCCAAAACAGGCCGTTATCAAGTTTGGCAACCGAATAGGTAGCCGCGCATCCAATCTCGTTAAACGCGCCTTGAATGCGCTGTAATGGGAAGTCTGCCGTACCCGCGTTGTACCAAACCTCAACCGAGTTTGTGCCAAACAACCAAATTTCAGAATGGTCGGTAATGGATGACACCAACCCGTCTGGGCTGCCTTCAGCACTTGCAAAGTCAAGCGGGTCGATAGACGTGGGGTCAAGTAATTCAGTCACCCACACGCGTTGGCTGTCGGGCTCAATAAAAACAAAATAGCCACCGAGGTAGGACACGGTTAGCGCGCCTGGAAAGTCTGGATCGGTAATCTGACCAAACGCTAAAGTTGTAGCGTTGTAGACAAAACTTGGGCCGTTACACGCAATAAACAAATGCGTGCCATCATCGGCCATTGACACCGGACCATCGTTAGCCAAAGTGCCAATTGTTGTAATGGTGTACGTAGAATCTAACTTATATAGGGTATTCCCTGATGCTACATACGCATACCCGCCAAACGTCCACAGCCCGCGTACAGGGCCTGTGCCGACGGCAACTTCAAGCTTTAAACCTGGGGCGCGGTTAAGAAACGCAGGAGTATGGCCGCCTTCTGGTATAACCTCGGGAAACAAATTGATCATGCGGCTATCGGCAGCGTTAACGCTGCGAGCCACATAAGCTGATCCGAGGATAGGTGACTGCATTAATAGTTACCCGCAAAGATGTTAAAGCGCTGACGTGTGGCCACAATTGAGTATGGCAAGGACATGATATCGTCAGGGTTGTTGATGCGCTTCAAGTTACGCTTAGAAGTCATCGCAACGCGCTGCACGGTGGGCGACGGCTCAACACCAAACTCGGGAGCAAGCTCACATGCGAGGTTGTACTTAAAGGCTCTGAGATAGCCTGGTGGAAACGCCAAGGGCGTGCTCAGTAGCGCAGGTGTTGTAAGCTCTTGAACCGACACAAAGTGCCATTCCAGTACCTTGGTCGGCACCGGATAGACAGTCATTGTGATGTTGGGGTAAGTCATATTTACAAACATGACTTGTGGATAAGTTGACGTGACCGTTTTGACCGCGATACCGTTGTATTGCTGCTGGTTGATTAGCTTAATGCCGAATGAAATACCAGAAGAAGGATCGCGAAAATAAGTTGAATCGTCAATAAGAATCGGGCGGTTTCCAATGAAATCTCCCGTAGGTCCTAGCGTGCGGGTCATAAACCCTGGCAGCCAAGAAAAGATTTGGTCTTGCGTACAAAACACCGACAAGCGCTCGGTGTTCCACGAATCAATCATCTGGTTAAGTGTTGCCAGCGCATCTTCAGCAGTAGCGGCCGAAGGCGTTTCAGCCTCGGCTAATTGGCCGATTAGGCGCAGCGCCCCATTTATCTGATCGCCGGCTGTGGTGCTCATGGCTACTCCGAAGTTTTACGTTTACGTTTTAGCGCGTTTACCGGCTCCGCATCTTCAGGCGTATCCAAAGTATAACGCACCCAACCATTTTTTTCATCTTCTTCGGCTTCAAGTTCCATTGTGGCAACTTTTTGACCGTGCAAGGGATGTTCTAGGTATATGTTCATTTTGAGTTGGGGGCCGAGGCCCCCGCCTTATTAAGCTAACAAACC
The DNA here is from genome assembly GCA_044361705.1 of Caulobacter sp. Classification (GTDB taxonomy): domain Bacteria; phylum Pseudomonadota; class Alphaproteobacteria; order Caulobacterales; family Caulobacteraceae; genus Caulobacter. Next base: position 3,815 of record JBIKII010000337.1, on the reverse strand, counting down.
GTAAGTTTGTAGGCGAGCTTCTAGCTGGTTTACGCGGGCTTGCAAGTTTGCAATAACTGTCAACACAGTTTGACCTTCATCGGCTGAAGCAAAACCAAACGGCGTTGTAGACGTAAGGTTAGCAATAGCGTAGTCAGGTGTTCCTGGTGCTGTAGCAGTAATAGATGTAAGCGCTGTAGTAAGAGCCGCACCTTTAGCTACCGGAGATGTGCCATAAAAACCAGCAGTACCACCCGAACTACCAATGGTAACGGCGTTTAAAGTCGTTCCAGGGATAGTAATGGTGCTGTTTTCAATAAGCGCGCCGTTAAGGTACTGATCTTCATACGCTACACCAATAGGTTTGGTATTCGCCATGATTGATTCCTCTTTAAATCCCCGCCCCGAAGGACGGGGTTGTTACATTAGCTAATGCGGTATGCAGTCCAAGTGCCGTCGCCAGTCTTGCGCGCGCGGAAATGGGCTGACGTTGCGGTAGTTACCGCAGCCGCTCCAACAATTGTCCAACCAGTGCCAACAGCCAAAGTGACTGAATCTGTATCATCTGTGTTGATGATGAAGAAATCAAATGCAGAATTGACCTTTTGTGCGCTCAACATATCTGCTTCCAACAAAGCGACTGTTGGCAATGTTAGGCTGCCAGCAGTCCCAACAAAAGTAAACAGACCATTTTGGAGTTGTGCAGACGTTGCGGTTGCTGCGGCTGTCAATGCAGTAGGTGCGCCCTGAACAAACATAATTGCTTCGTCAGTTGCGCCTGCACCGATTTGATAACCGCCTGTGCCATTAGAAAGTGCCATGATAAATATCCTTAAAAAAAGTTACAAATGGGGGCCGAAGCCCCCACTGGTTTAGCCCCACATACGAACCGCAGTGATAGGACGGATGGCAGCGTAGCCATACAGAACATCAATACGGCAAGGCAGACGGTCGTTGTTGATGTCGTACTGACGTACGATACGCAACGAAATACCGTTGTGGACTTGGCGGCTAGCCATGTCAACGCCTTGTGGCAACAACAAGTCAGCCGTAGCAAAGCTAATGGCATCTTTGTGGTAGACCAAGTTCTGTGGGTAGCCGGTGTTAGCCGAACCAACCATTGTCACAACAGCGCCAGCTTGCGGGAATGCAAGAACAGTAGCCAATGCGTTTCCAGCGGTGTACAGAGCTGGGCTGATGCTCAGCGTAGCAGTCGAAGAACCAGTTGCCACAGCAGTTACGGTGAACTGTTGGAGGCTGCCGGTCGATTGACGTGTCTGTGGGTTAACAGCGAAAACACTAGCGATAGTGAATACGTCGCCCACGTTCCATGTCTTGCTTGAACCAGTAAAGCTGATTGGCAAGGTGGATTGACCTTCAGTCGTGACAGTTGAAGTCACAGTGATGCTTGTGCCCCAATCGCCGTTCGTGTGGTTAGCAATAGACTGCGACATGTTGATCTCGTCCAGACCCAAAATGCCTTCACCCATCATGCCGTTTTTGAACTGGCGGCTGATAGTGCCGGTTGGGTTAAACAAGCCCTTCATGCCTTCAACTAGACCAGCGTTAGCGGCTGGGTTAACAGTCGCATAGCGTGGGCTCATAGGCGTAGCAAACTCGTTAAGCTTCTGGTTAGCTTGGAGCAAAACCAAAGAAGTCGAAGGAGTCGTGCCTGGAGTGCCTACTGTGTTGGCGATGCCTTTGTACGAAGTTGCAACGTCGGCGTCAACCGAAGATGCGAGCTGCGATACGCGAGGCTTCAAAACACGCTCTGCAAAGTCGTCCAATTGCATTGTAAGTTCGGCAGACGTGAAGTTCACGCCGATATGCTTTTGGCTAGACACCGTCAGCGTTGTGAACTGTTCGTTGTCGGCCTGAACTTGCAGGGCGGCACCGTCAGTCACCAGCGCGCGATCGGGCAGGCGGATACGGAGGGTTGAACCAATTTTGGCGCCTTCAACAGCGAAGGAATCGTCATATTGGCGGTTTACGTTACGTGTGAGCACCAGGTTGTTCTCGAGGATTTCGAGAGACTTACGGGTGATCATGTCAATGGTCAATAAGCTATTTGACATGGTAGTTCCTTTAAAAAAGTAAGTTAGCGGTTACGTAGCGCTTCTTGCTTCTTAATCTGACGCTGCCTTTCAGCTTCGATCCAATCCGAGGTGCTCATCGACTTGATGGAGCGTGGGTCGGTTGTATCGTACGAGGGTGACCCCGTGCTTCTTGCAGTGACCGGACTAATAGGCGTTGGCGCCGAAGAGGTCTTTTTGGTGGGAGGATCAGCGGCCAATTTGGCTTCGAGCTTCCCAATTTCTTTGGCTTGTAAGAATGGCGAAAGTCTGGAAATCCGCTCAGCTTCTTTCGGATTTGCCCCTAGGTGATAAGCCATGTCGGGACCAATATCAGAAGCTTGAATGGTTTGAGCCATCACGTCAGTGATTGGAAGGTTGGGGTTGTAGGCGACTTGTTCAAAGTCGTCATACTTCGTCCGTGCTTCTTCTTCCTTGTCGTGGTAGGACTCCAAGATTGCAGACTGCTGCTTTTGTGCTTCCCGTGCCGCAAGTTTTTCCGTTGCTTTGTACTCGGCTACTGCGTCGATGTACTCTTCAGTGGATGCAAAACCTTCCGGTACGGGTGGAGCACTTTGCTGTGGGGCTTGCACCGCACGTTGCGTCTGTTCTCTTTCCCACTTACGTTGTTCTCTTGCAAGTCGTTTACCAATCATCGCGTCGATTTCAGCCTGGGAGTACTTCTTTTCCTCTTGCTGATCAACTTCGACTACTTCCGGCGCTGAAACTTCAGGTACAGGTGTTGCCGTAACGTCCTGTTCTGGCGCGGGTACTACCGCTAAGGTTACTTCTTCTGACATTTTTGTTTCCTGAGAAACCTCGGTCTAACGGGCCGATACGTTAAAAATTATATAGCGGGCGCATCTTCCTGTACAGCAGGAGGTATCCAATTAGGATCATGCGCCCAAACCACGGACGGTAACGCTGCTAGTTCTGCAACAGTTGTGCAGCCGTTAATGGCAATAATCTGAGCGTCGCATTGCGTGCGGATGTCTTGACGCCAAGTATTCCAATCCATTGGGATGGCTGATTTGGTTTCGTAACCTTTAACCACTCGCCAATCTGAGGGCAACAGGATTGAGTACGCTTGGGCTTGCACAGCGTTGACCGCTTGCATTTGGCACTCAAACAAATCTTTAGGTGTAGCGGTGTAGTTGATCTCGACCACCGTGCCGTTGTACACAGGAGCGTCTTGGCTAACCCAGTAGTAGGTGTCGTTTGGGTATTGACCGTACACCACATCGACCATGCCGATAGCCGCTTTTTCTTCGGGGCTAGACAGGTTGCACCAGTTGGCGGGGTATTGAACGCCGTCCCATGTGAAGGCTGTGCCAGCGGGTACTAGGAGGGCGATAACGCCGTTGGAGATTATTGCAAACATGACTACCTCGCTAAAGAATTCTTAAACGGCGATGTTGCGAACGCCATGTAGATGTATGTGCCGCCGGATGCGTTCCATGCGCCATCTGTTCTGCGAATTTTAAATCCGTTGGATAACAAATCACCCCATCCGGTGTAAGTCGTTTCAGACGCAGATGAGTTTGGTGATAGCCCTTGTTGTGTTGCGTTGTATGGGTCACGAACTGAGTCAAATGAATACCAATCACCGGTTGTGTCTGTACGCTTAATAATCACAAATTTTGGTCTAAACCCCGTATACACAAACGGCCCATCAGTCGAACCATTACCCGTGTAGCTACCAAACGCTGAGTATCCTGCTATGGGTGTCCAGCAGTAGGCAACGTAAGTATTTCCGCTTGAATT
>JBIKII010000258.1:0-3095 GCA_044361705.1 Caulobacter sp. | reverse complement strand
AAGCGGGTGTTCATATGCACGGCCGGCACGCGCGGGCTGGCCATGTGGGCGATCAGGCTGACGCCGGTGGCGAAGAACCGCGGGTCCTCCTGCGCACCGGGCATGTTCGCGGCCATCTCGGGCGTGAAGGTCCCGAAGACCATCGAGGTGTGGACCCCGACCTTCTCGAACAGCCGGCCGTGCATCATCGACATCACGCCGCCGCCGCCCGCCTCGCGGACCCAGGGCTTGCGCTCGAACCGGCCGGGTTCGCCCGGATACAGGTCGGCGGGCGCGGCGTCCTCGAGGGCCTCGAAGGCCGTCAGGATCCGGTCACGCAGCGATTCGAACCAGGCGCGCGCCCGGGCCTTGCGGTCTTCAAGAAGCGTTGAATCGGTCATGAACGGGCTTTTACAGCCTCCCCTGCGTGCGTCCATGCAGCGCGGATATCCATATTCCCCACATGGTCGGTTGAAAAAGGACGAGACGCGCACTAATCGGTCCTGCCAACGGGGTTTCTCCGGGGCGAGGCCAACCCAGATCGGGCCGGTCACACGCGCCGCTTCAGAAATGCCCGCAAGGATTTGCGAGCCGCGCTCCCGGCGCGGCCTTTTTCGAAGGGTGATCTCAAGGTGGCCCACACCGCCGTGGACGCAACGAATCCCGCAGCCGGAGACGATCCCTCCCGGCGCGACTTCATCCATATTGCCGCCATCACCGCCGCTGCCGGCGGGGGTCTCGCTGCGGTCTGGCCGTTCGTCGCGCAGATGAACCCTGCGGCCGACACGCTGGCCCTCGCCACCGTCGAGTACGATCTGACCAAGATCGAGCCGGCGCAGCAGGTGACCATCAACTGGCGCGGCAAGCCGCTGTTCATCCGTAACCGCACGCCCGAGCAGATCGCGGCCGCGGTGAAGGACGACGGCGCCGCCCTGCGTGACCCGCAGACGGACGCCGAGCGCCACAAGGAGGGCAAGGCCGAGTGGCTGGTCCTGGTCGGGTCCTGCACCCACCTGGGCTGCGTGCCCACGGTCGGCGGCGGTGAGTACGGCGGCTGGTTCTGCCCGTGCCACGGCTCGCACTACGACACCTCCGGCCGCATTCGCAAAGGCCCGGCGCCGACGAACCTGGTGGTGCCCGACTACGCCTTCCTTTCCGACACCAAGGTCAAGATCGGCTGATCGAGATGAGCGGACAATCGACCTATCAACCGAGCAACGGTTTCGCCAAATGGCTTGACGCGCGCCTGCCCGTCGGCCGTCTCGTCTGGGACAGCTTCGTCGACTATCCGACGCCGCGAAACCTGAACTACTGGTACACCTTCGGCGGCATCCTCTCGCTCTGCCTGGGCGTCCAGATGCACTACACGCCGAGCGCCGCGGGGGCCTTCACCTCCGTCGAGCACATCATGCGCGATGTGAACTACGGCTGGCTGCTGCGCTACATGCACTCAAACGGCGCGTCGATGTTCTTCATCGCCGTCTACATCCACATGCTGCGTGGCCTCTACTACGGCTCCTACAAGGCGCCGCGCGAGGTGCTCTGGCTCCTCGGCTGCGTGATCTACGGGCTGATGATGGCCACCGCCTTCATGGGTTACGTCCTGCCCTGGGGCCAGATGAGCTTCCACGGCGCGGTGGTGATCACCAACCTGCTGGGCGCCTTCCCGATCGTCGGCGACGCGATCACGACCCTGCTCTGGGGCGGCTTTGCCGTGGACGAGCCGACGCTGAAGCGGTTCTTCTCGCTGCACTACCTGCTGCCGTTCATGATCGCGGGCGTCGTGATCCTGCACGTCTGGGCGCTGCATGTGGTCGGCCAGAACAACCCGACCGGCATCGAGCCCAAGTCCAAGGCCGACACCCTGCCCTTCACTCCGTATGCGACGGTGAAGGACGGCTTCGCGATGAGTGTCTTCCTCATCCTCTTCGCGGTCTTCATCTTCTTCATGCCGAACGCGCTCGGTCATCCGGACAACTATATCCGGGCCGACCCGCTGGTGACGCCCGCGCACATCGTGCCCGAATGGTACTTCCTGCCGTTCTACGCGATCCTGCGCGCCGTTCCGGAGAAGCTGCTCGGCGTGCTGGCCATGTTCGGCTCGATCGCCGTCATCTTCGCCCTGCCCTGGCTGGATACGTCCAAGGTGAAGTCGATGCGCTACCGGCCGCAGGCCAAGCTCTACTTCTTCATCTTCCTGGTGGTGTGCGTGATCCTCGGCTTCTGCGGCGCCAAGCTGCCGGACGACCAGGTGATCCCGGGTCTGACCACGTTCGTGCTGATCGACTCCGATCTGAACAGCTTCGTCTGGCTGTCGCGCGTGGCGACCCTCTACTACTTCGCCTACTTCCTGGTGGTGATGCCGCTGCTGGGCCTCATCGAGAAGCCCCTGCCAACGCCTGAAACCATCTCCTCGCCGGTTCTCGGCGGCGAACACAAGGACTGAGCCCCGATGCTGCGCAAAGTCACCCTGCTCGCGGCGGCGCTGCTCCTGGTCGGCGGTCCGGCCATGGCGGCCGGCAAGGCGCACGAGCCCGAGCCCGTCGCCTTCAGCTTCGAGGGGCCGTTCGGCCGCTTCAACCAGGTCCAGCTCCAGCGGGGCTACAAGGTCTATCGCGAAGTCTGCGCGGCCTGCCACAGCATGAGCCTGCTGGCGTTCCGCAACCTCGGGGATCCGAGCGGCCCGTTCTTCGACCCGAAATATTCGGCGGCGAAGGGCAAGACCTCGAACGACAACCCGGTGGTCAAGGCGCTGGCGGCCGACACCCAGATCCCCGATCTGGACAGCGAGACCGGCGACGCGATTCAGCGTCCCGGCATTCCCGCTGACCGCTTCCCGTCGCCGTTCCCCAACGTCATCGCGGCCAAGGCCAGCAACGGCGGCATCGCGCCGCCCGACCTGTCGCTGATGGCCAAGGCCCGCGAAGGCGGCCCGGAGTACATCGCCAGCCTGCTGCAGGGCTACGGCCCGCCGGAGCATGGTGTGACCCTCGCTCCCGGTCAGCACTACAACAAGTACTTCCCCGGCGGGGTCATCGGCATGGCGCCGCCGCTCGCGCCGGACCAGGTGTCGTTCGACGACGGCACCAGGTCGACCGTCAAGCAGCAGTCCGAAG
>JBIKII010000380.1:0-36805 GCA_044361705.1 Caulobacter sp. | reverse complement strand
AACTCTTTTCGCAAGGTATTTTGAACAGTCTAAACAACTATCACACACAAGTCCGTTATGTAGTTCGTTACAACCATCATCCGTTTCCAAACAATGGAAGCCGCAAGAATCGCACATATACCATCCGTCATTGTCATCTTCATTGTCGGCGATATCATCCCAGTCATTCGCGATTGTAACGGTATCGTTTTGTCTGGGATTATCCCAATGACTGGTAACACGTTTTACAATCGTATGGTCCAGTCGTACGTGCCCAAACAATGCTAAAAACTGAAGAGTCTTATCGTATTGTTTGCATGTATCGTCCAGCATGGCGTAGCACTCGTTCGAATGTTCACGATGGTATCCTATACCGACGTTAATACCCTTCACCTCCATCTCTTCCATTGAGCAGATGTCCGAGAAACTACCTTGTCCAATTCTGAACCCTACACTTTGCAACAATGAATGAAGTGTAGTGTCTCCGAAACAATAGGTAACCACATCATCCCCGCGACGATCAAACTCAATTAACATATTGGGAACGATAGTCGGAAGCGTCATCTGATCAGAAACGAATTGGGAAGCTGTAGAACATCCGATTTCTTCATTGTCACACACTAACATCGCACAATCAAACAGTTCACCATAGGCGATACCGTACAACATTAAAGCAATGCCAAGCCTGTCGTCTAAACCTAGGCTAGTGACCTTACCGGATTCATTGTCGTAATGGTACGAAGTTATTGGTCTGACAGTATCGGCATGGCATACCAACAATGGTGAATCCTCATTCAACCCGGGACGTATGGCGTACCGGTTTTTGGTAGTGTCTTTGCTCCATCTATGTCCCGTTTCGGTACCATAGTCAACGACTGTAAAGCCTATCGTTTGCAGATAGCCAAACAATTCATCGGCGGACATTGAACACGCAAGGCGTACGAATGGTTCGAGTATTTCAGGCGTTAGCATTATCATTCTCCTGGTTGATTGTTGTGGATTCTACTTCTGGTTCTACTTCTGGCTGGCTTCCATCTAGATACCATTCACCGTCAACTTCAACACAATCGTCAATCGGGTGGCATTCACCATTCACTAGCTGACACACTTCGTCTACCGGGTATATATCCCCGTTTTCCGTTATGGTAAAACTATCGCCCTCTGGATCATGGTAATCCCCGTTTACATCTTCGACAACTAGACTTGAATGAACATAACGCCCGTCATTCAATTCGGTAAAATCGTCCGACAATGCCTGGTCAGAAATGAACATCGAATGCCATTGTGCCGTACCACGGTTTGAACGTGTTGCATAACGTGAGGGACCGTAGCAGTATACCTCGTGTTCAGATACTTCGTCTGAACTATAGTCTTCTTCGTTCCATTGACAGTGTGAAAAGTTATCACCATAGCACGACTGGCAGTAAGTACCATCACCGCCATCCGTAGTACATACGTCATCTTCAGAGACTCTATCACCGCAACAACAGCAGCGATAAACGCCTTCACGTTCGCTACCATCTATCGACGTACCGTCGGTTGAATTACAAGACGTTCCAGGTCCGTCCGATGACAACCAAAACAAGTTATTGCGGGTATCCGTTTTCCGTATAACGGAAAGAGTATCGCAGTAAGGTGCGTAGCCTGTAGACGGTATTTTAAGCTTAAACGTGACAGTCTTGTCGTGTATCGGCGTATCGTTGCCCGCATTGTAAAGTGTGACAACAGGCTTGCCATACTTGGCGGATATTGTGTCGCACAAACTGTCAATCCAACACGGGAAAGAAAGATACCCTCCGCAATAAACCCGATCCAGATAAACACGTTTTTTGCCGTGCCACAACAAAGCAGAACCATGCGAACAGATAATGCCGTTTTCCTCTTTTATCCAATACACGCAAGACACATCATCCGGGTTTTGAACGTACATTTCACGCAAGTCCGAACAGTTCGGATATCGCATGCACGAACCAGGGCGATACGATTCGAAGACATCATGTATCCTATCACCGTTCGCGTAGTGAAGTTTGGGCGAACATACTTTATGAATCGTAACCCGTGCGATATCCCGACTATTAGCCAAACCCAGCAAATGGTCAATCGGTTTAACTTGTGGCTCACCTGTTTTGTAGTTGCGAACGACAAAAAACCCTTCCAATGTCAATCCGTACCCTGCTGGATACGTTCCTTCCAGTATCGTTTTATCAACGATACATTCGGCCCGTTGCGTATCGTCCATTGTCGCCGTCAATAGTTCTGGCAAAACGTCAATCGTCATACTGGCCACCATGCTTTCTGTAATGGTTTCCATGTTCAATACTCCCAAAAGTGTGAACGGACCTATCGACACTATCGCAGCATGAACGATTGGAACACTTCGTCATAGTCTCGAAGTGTATCGTCAGACACTTGTCCGAGATTGTCATGACAGTCCATTTCAACGCTATGAATGAGTTCACAGATGATCCTGTATCGCTCACGACAAACGCCACCAACTGTCAGGGCGCGTATTAAAATGCTCTGCATCTCATTCACCGCCTTAAGCATAGCGGGTACATCATTACCGCGTATTGCATCCATCATATCCACATCAACAATACTGAAAACCTGCTCAACCACATCACTCATTGCAATCACTCCTGTTAAATGTTGTCCCCGTCCCTCACATTGAGAGACTGAGTACCAACGGTATCACAATTATCGGCTATCGTCAACACTTCCCAACAACAATTCTGACGACGAAAGTGTGACACTGTAAACGTGTTCAGTAAACGGGCATGAACAGGACGCAAAAAGTTTGACCTCTTATATACACCCAAAAACATACCAAAACGCATAGGATCGTCGATAGGGTACGTTCCGCTGACAACCCGATATATCGGCCACCCTCAAAACCTGAATGCTGGCGGCCTATCCTATGCGATTCTAGGATATGGTAGGGTATTCCTTACCCTATATAAAAACCCAATGTTTTTGATTTCGTAGTACGGGGTGGAGTACACACAAAAAAACAGGCTCTTGACGGGCTTCCTATGCGACCGACCTACTATGCACATAGTAGCTGTTCAAGTGTGCGGATTGTCACACATGGCACCTATTGTTGGTATGCGGGTATATCCTACCCTACGCTCTACAGTACCAGTCAGCCTAGCACGTACCACAATGCGGAAGAGTTCACCGGTTCGCTGGTACCTGTTCAGTTCAAGCTGCCGACCGATCTGGTGACAAAGGCCCATGAACACAATGTCAGTGTACCATAGGTCACCACAAAGGGGATAGGGCGTACACTACCCCCAAGGGTTAAGCTGGTACCACAGATGGACCTTTACGCATGATGCAATTTAATGGGTGCCAATATGGAATTGCTGAAAATATTAGATACCTGCATTGACAGCTTTGGATATGCTGATACCATTCGACACGTTGATTCACCCATACCATCCTCGTTAGAGACCATTCAATGCCCATATCACCCCAATAGGACTCATCATGGCACGACCCAAGCTCCGTACAGCACTGGAGAGGTTTTACTTCTCCGGTGTCCCCTTACCAGATTCTGGAACAGAACTATGCACTGTACAAAGTATTACCATCCCAGAACGTATTATCCGGGACCCACTCAAGAAGCAACTGTGGGACTTCATCGTAGCTGACATGGAGAACCGTAAGTGTCTTAGCAACACCTACACTCTACTCATCTCAGAACTTGTTGAGGTCATCACTCTGATGCACACTTGCAGAGAGAAACTGGACGAAGATGGACTGGTAGTAGAGAAGTTTGACGATGAGGGCAACTACTTGTCCAGCATCCCCAATCCTTACTTCACCATCATGAACCGACAGCAACCCATGCTCATCAAGATCCTTGAGAAGCTGGGCCTGTCTCCACGGGACATAACATACCTTGTATCTCCAGAAGCATCTTCCGCAGCACCTATTGAGGCTATCGCTAATGAAATCAAAGCAATCACCTACTTCCGATGAAGAGACACCCCAGCAGCGAGCACAACGTATTCTGGAGGAATCAATAGCCTTCCGTACATCTCTTGTCTCAGAGATTCATGCGGAGATCAAAGTGATGTGTTGGTCAGGTTGGACCAGCTACTGCACCCAGAAATCACTGATGAAGGTCAGAGACGGCAGTAGATCTATGCGTGTAGTCGACACAGCCGGATTCATGCACAACCCCGGAGGAAGCAGACAGTACATCTCATCGGTCAAAGGAAGTAACTAGCACAAAAAGAAACCCTGCCAGATGATAAGTCTGACAGGGTCTTTTCATTACTTGCCTTTAACAGTCTTCTTCCTCGGTCTTCCGGGTCTCTTGGTCTTCACGTCACCAAACCCATAATGATCACTACAAGCCAGCACAACTGCCGCTGATCGTGAGATCTTCTTCGCTGCAGCTACTTTAGCTATCTTATCCCAGAACTCTTGTGTGGCAGAGATACCATACACTGCTGAGTCACCTTGGTTACGCTTCTTCTGTTCTTCTGGTTCACTTGGCACCGTCTAGACCTTTCTGAGTGTATCCATTGACTGGTTCTGGCTGCAAAGACTTCAGTCTCTCCAGCATCTGCTTGTACTGATCAGACACAGCTTTAGCCGTCTGCTTGCTTCTGGGTGGTCGATCATCAGTCCAATTATCCTGAATCATGGCATCACGCAGCACAGTCAACGCACTGATGGCCTTGGTAACGTGATTTAACTGACTGTCAGGATCTGTATCCTCACCTTCCCACCATGCTTTCATGTGTCTGAAGGTAGCATCCCAGTACACTGACGCCCTGACACCAATGACTCGCCAGTTGTACCCTCCATACTTATACTGACCCTCAGCCAATGCCATTCCTACCTCAGAAATTACTGAGAGGGGAACATTGGCAATAGGAGGCTTAGTGCATCCAATAGCATCTTTGGGATTGGTGTCCTTCACATGCTCTGGGACAGTAGGTTTACTGATCACGTCAGCATCCACTGGTCTTCGGTACTTGACCTCATATCCGCGGCCCTGAGCCTCCTTAAATGGAGTCATGCAGTCGGGAAAGTCGTAAGCACTTCCTACCCAGCCTCCATGAAAACAAGTCTGATCTCCCTTACACCACTCTATAACCTCATGCTGCCCCAACTCTCTGTACTCTACTGACATTGATACTCTCCAATCAAAGTCTTACGAAACTGAACCCATCCAGTACCAAGGTTGCCGCCCTGCCCATCAAGGACCTCACTGCACATAGCCTGATGTTCTGTAGGACTAAAGTGCTTCGATGTTACTAAACGCTGGCACAAATCAATATCTGCCTGCACATTGCGTACACCATCATGCGTCAGGTAACTGACCCGAGCACATCGACCAGCAGACACCTTTACAGCGTCTGATGCGGATAACTGCTCATCACCATCGAATCCTATCAATGGCAGGTGCCAGTCACCCTCAAACAACCTGTCTGTCTCAGAAGCATTAGCAGCCTCTCGTGTATGCTCTGCAATATTCTGCATGTGTGGCTCTGCTTCTGGATGACATCTCAATGCCCAGAAGTTATTCCACGCACCTTGGCTGCCAGTACAGATGACCGTACACCACATCCACGGTTCTAGGATGCGATTGATGATCTGTTTGTGCAGACCATTGATCATCATCGCTTCAGCAGCACCCAGACAGTAGTCTCTGGCAGTTAGCCACAAATCCTTGCACTCATTGGCATCTAGTCCTGACAACACTTCGTAAGCCTGCATACCCTTCTGAGCCTTACCCCAGTGCATAGGAATAACAGGATTGTTCTCTACCTGCTCAATCATCTTCTCCACAGGGATAGCCCTGCTGGATGCTACGTTAAAGCTGAACATCCGATGTCTCAGATGCTCTGCGTGGATGAACCGTGGGTAGGTCATCTCCATCGTTATCAGTCTGTTACCACACAGATTGGTACTGTCTGCCAGTACCTTGGCGTTAAACATTGCTACCTCCAGAAAGTGTTAAGGGGAACTATGTGAACTGTATCAGATCTACAGCATTAGTCAACCATTGGTATCAAGAATATTGATGACGCTCTAGGAGCCTCTACAAGCCCTTCTCCACGCAGGATGAATAGAGTCATGTTGACGGTCCAACAGCGTTCTAGGGCCATTCTGTGCGATTCTGGAGGCATTCCAGCGTATCTGAGTCTGCTGAGGGTACAGATTGTGAGTATTTGTAAATATGGATTGACAATTCCTGTCCAATCGGTGAAGATGAGGCCTCAGCGTGTTTGCCGAGCTTACCATCGGCTATGTGGAAACCCCGGATGAATAAGCCGCCACCATCGGAAGAGGCAGGAACATGTAACCTGTTCGTCAACGATGTTAAGCAATATGACGGAGGAACATGTCAATGGTCACAAAGACGTTGCATATCTCAACTTACTCGCAGTTAAATGAAGCAAGCCACCATAGGCTTGTTTTTACTGTGCGTGGGGATAGAGGGGTATGCAATGGTCACAGTAACACTAGCTGCTGTAGACGCAGTATTCATTACTCCCATCCCCAGTGAGAGTATGATGACTAAACCTTCTGCTACTCTGGTTATTGGTGATTGTCATGCACCATGTATGCTCCATGGTTATCCTGACTTCCTTCTCAGGATCTATGAGAAGTATCGCTGTACCAAAGTCATCCACATTGGAGACTTGGTAGACCTTCACTGCATCAGCTACCATGAGCGGTCAGTTGAGGCTACCTCAGCAGTAGAACTCGATGATGCTGCTGCTCAGATCAATACTCTCACAGAGTACTTCCCCCGTGTTAAGCTCCTGCTGGGCAACCACGACGCCCTCATCCAACGGCAAGCCACCACTGCTGGTTTACCTCAGAAACTGTTACGAGACTTCAAGAGTATCTTCTCTCTCCCCAGAGGATGGGAAGTCTTCCCTCGATACCACAAACTGGTCATCAATGACGTGCTCTATCAGCACGGAGACCAAGGTAAGGGAGGTCAGTTCGCTGCCCTTAAGAATGCTCACGCTGAGTTTATGTCCGTAGTGCAAGGTCATTACCACTCCCAAGGAGGAGTCTGGTACCACGCTAATGAAGCCAGCATCATATTTGGTATGCAAGTTGGCTGCGGAATAGACCGCAAACACATGCAGATGGATTACGGTATCAAATTTTCAGCGAAACCGATAATTGGATGTGGTGTAGTGATTGACTCACAAACAGCATTTTTCGAGAGGATGCCGCTAACATGAAACTTAAAATCTGTGGGCGAAGCTATACAGTGCGGCGTGGCAGCATTCCCGGTAACTTTGGGCTGTGTGACCCATGCAACGCTGTAATCACCATTGCTGACGATCTGGAGGAGCATACGAACATGTCTCCTGCACTGATCGAATTACATGAGGTCATCCATGCTGTGCTGCACGAGACAGGATTGACCTGTGTACTGACCGATAAGACTGAAGAAGCCATTACCCATGGTCTAGCCATCCAGTTACATGGGTTGGGCTATCGTCGTTAATCCAGTGCTACTTCCTCCAGTATATCCAGCAGTTTCTGCACCCCACTGAACACATCGCTGTTCCTGAATCTTATGACAGTAACGCCGTGTTTGTTAAGCCTTCGGGTCCTTATGCGGTCGTTACGCTTTACGTTCTTCCTGTCGTGAATCCTGCCATCTATTTCTACTGCCAGAAATAATGAAGGGCAATAGAAGTCGGGTATGTAACCGTGAACTACAGCCTGCGGATCGAACGTATGCAGCCATGTCTTCTGTCTCTTCTTCAGAAACTTCCAGAAGAGTGCTTCGGCTTTAGTCATGTTCTTTCGAAGAATCAGTGCGTAAGCCTCAGTAGCGGCCTTGCATCGTTTCTTCTTACGCGGTATCTTTCGTTTTAGTCGGTACATAAACACCTCCTCCCATAACAATAAACAGTCTGCCTTTGCGGGACAAGCCTAATGGATGATCCAACTTTGATTACTGTCGCAATTTCAGCAGTCACAGCATTAGGCGGCGTAGCCACGAGTGTAGGCCATTGGGTAGCGAAACAGCTACAGGAATGTAAGTCTGAGCACAGAGAGTCCCGCATACGCATTGAAGAGCTACACGAAGAGATTAGAGAGATCTCGACAAGTGTCGGTGAGATGAAGGGCCAGCTTACAGTGTACCAAAGAGAGCAAAATGAACAGAATCACGTTGACACTCATAAGCCAGCTTGATACTCTCACGGTACAACCCACATACTCAGTCTCGACACCATTACGCAGGTATTCAAGGAGACTTTGAGTCCCTGTGGGCTTTCTTCGTTACTGCTATGATGTTTAGCTGGTTAAGTAGCAGTGGACTTCGATTCCGCTGCTGTCAGAAACATTGAGGAAAACATGACGAACGCAGAACTAAAAACACTGATCGAATCCGACAGCGTGGCCCTCGGTCACTTCGTCGCGTCTCGTGACCAGCTATGTGCTGAGCGATGCTCGGCAATTGCACCAACGATCCGCGTTCCGGTCCCTGCTGCCGATATCCAGTATGACGCAAGCGTCAACGGAGTCTGGGCCAAGATCACGATTGCTCGCGAGTCGTCCGGCACTCCGGATGAGATCAAGGGCGTGTGCATCACGTTTCTCGATTGGGTCAAATCCGGCAGACCTATCGATTTCGATATGCCTGAAGTCGTGGGGATGCTGGCCGGTCTGGTTGCGGTCGGACTGGTGACATCACAGCAGGCGATTGACATGGATGCACGGGCCACGGTGAGTCAGGTAATCACATCAAATCAAGTCTCAGATTGCAGAGGTAACTAATGGCCCTTCCGG
Source organism: Caulobacter sp. (assembly GCA_044361705.1). Taxonomy (GTDB): domain Bacteria; phylum Pseudomonadota; class Alphaproteobacteria; order Caulobacterales; family Caulobacteraceae; genus Caulobacter. Next base: position 28,039 of record JBIKII010000380.1, on the reverse strand, counting down.
ATTACTTTAAGATTTTCGGCGGTACTGCCAAAACCATAAAAAACAGCGGCGGTGATGCTGCAATCACGCTGGCATCGCTCGCAAACGGCAACGGAACTACAGCAGGCGGACGGCAGGCCGTTACACTCGACCTCGGTGCATTGTGGGCACAGCGATGGCGGATCGAGACGGAGTTTGAGTTTGCTGCGACACCGACAGCAGGCAACGCGGTGAACCTGTTTGCGTCATGGTATACGACCACAGGGGCGGGACTTGGCGGCACCAGCGGAACCGATGCAGCATACAGTGGTTACAGTAGCAATCTGGACGCATCGACCAAGCAGCTTGAGTTTTTAGGGGCACATATTTGTACTGCTCAAACGACAGCGACAGTTCAGAAATGTTTAGTTGGTGTGATTTTTCCGAAGTCACGTTACTTAAATCTGGTGGTAGATAATCGCAGTGGCGCTGCGTTTCATAGCACTGACACGAATCAGGTTATCCGATTAGTGCCGCTTGAAGAAAGCATTGAAGAGTGATACTGCCAGCATCATATGCTAACGGATTCGCACCACGCGACGGGATGCCGCTCTATCCAGAGTTGTGGCGTGGTTGCGTTTTCGCGGCTGCACCATGCTTGGGGCCGAGCGGGTTGACGTTGCGTGATTGGAGTGGACGCGGAAATCATGGCACACTGACGGGCGGGCCGACGTGGGGTCCGGCGCACGGAAAATATGCCGTGACGTTCGACGGATCGGATGATTATGTCAATCTGACGAACGATGCACCAATACCATCGGGACGATTTACGATCATGCACTGGGTACGCCCAGCATCGCTCGGCACGCTGCAAATACCATTTAGTCAAGGCAGAATTGGCGGCGGCGGCACATACATTACGACGAGATTGACATCTACCTCAAAATTCGAAACGGCCATCGACGGAGCCAATGTCGACACGGGCACAACGACGCTGCAAAATGACGTATGGTATGCACTGGCTGCGTCTTACGATGGAACAACGTCTCGCGTCTATGTGTCGGGCATTCTCGAAAAATCCGCAAGCCGGACGGCAAACTACACAAACGGCGAGGCGAGAATAGGATCAGGATTTACTAACACTGGGGTCACGTCGCTAGTGCTAAATGGCAGCATTAGCGACATGATGATTTTTAATACCGCATTGAGTGAAAATTTAATTCGCCTGTACTCGACACGCCCAGGCATCGCCTACGAGATGGCACCACGTCGGCGTTCACGGGCAGTAGTTATAACATCGGGGTTCTCCGCTCTCCGTCCGTCGATCCTGCGAGGGGCACGATGATACTTCCCGGATCATACGCCAACGGATTTTCACCACGCGACGGACAGCCGCTCTATCCAGAGTTATGGCGTGGTTGCGTCGGTGCGTGGAATCCGGGGCTGGGTCCGACTGGCTTGACGCTCAGGGACTGGAGCGGCAGGGGAAATCACGGAACACTCACAAACATGGACCCAGGAACGGACTTGGTTGCCACCGATAAATCGTACGCACTGGATTTCGACGGATCGAACGACTATGTGGATATGGGAGCTAGTGGGAGTGCTTTAATAAACTCACTGCCGTTTTTTGTTTCCGCATGGATTAAGCCGGTCAACGTATCTGGTGGTACGTCTGGATTTCAGGGAGTCGTCTGTAGCGACCAAAGCGGCGGGCCTATGTTTTTTCGACTTCGCTCTGGTGCTATCCAGTTTTCTTACGACGAAAATGCTGTAAGTTTTGTTGCTGGTGGAACTGTGGCTAATGGCTCATGGCAGCATATTGCAGGGATGGCAGACGGAAGCACGTATAAGGTATATCTTAACGGTTCGCTTGTTGGCTCGAAAACTGCCGCTGTGTCACCGATTACGAGTGCAAATAAGTTAGTGCTTGGCGTAGACTTCACGTTCGTTTCCGGCAGAAACTTCAACGGGCAAATGTTAGATGTAAGGATTTATCACAGAGTAGTTTCCGAAAACGAAATCCGCATCCTCGCCTCACGTCGCGGCATCGCCTACGAACTCGCTCCACGTCGCAGGTCACGAGTTTCAGTTCTGGCATCCCTGCGTTACAACATATTCACCGGCAATGTCGGTTCTCTCGAAGTCATAGGAGCGTCTTGACATGCCATCATTTGATGAGGCCAAACTAACGACGACGCTGCGTGGCACTTTGGCCACGTACAACCCTTCCACGGGAGCCAACAAAAATGCAGATAGCCTTCCGACAGGTCTGGTTTACAAGATCAGTGACGGAACAACACTAGCGGCTACGGTTACAGTTGCAAACATCACAACGGGCGTTTACAGGTTTAGCGTCGATGTGACCACAGGCAACGGGTTTGCCGAGGGTGAATATTATGAACTCTGGATCACTGCGGTGGTTAGCGGCGACACGACTGTGACTCAATCGGCTCCAATCACAGCATTCAAAGCAACGACAAGTACTGTAGATGACCTGCCCACGAACGCGGAACTCGCGACAGCCCTTGGCACTGCTGACGATGTTGTCCTTGCGGCTATTGCAACGGTGCAGAGCGACACGAACGACATCCAGACGCGAATTCCAGCAGCCTTGGAATCCGGACGAATAGCAGCGGCACTGGACTCCACTGCTACTGCCGCACTGGTTGACCTGATCTGGGACGAGCCACTAACAGGTGCCACGCATAATGTCGCCACTTCATCTGGTAAGCGACTTCGTCAAACAACTGCATTCCAACAAATCGACTCAACTGTCATTGATGCGTCTGCGACCACAACTACGTTCGTTACTGGACTCGATTCAGCGGTCGATAACTTCTATAATGACTCGATGCTGGTGTTCACCGATGGGGCATTGGCCGGACAGGTTCGGGCGATTTACGACTATATTGGAGCCACAAAGACGATTATCTTAGAGGAGGCGTTGACATCGGTTCCGGTCAACGGGGTGGCGTTTACGATCGTGTCGCTGCATATCCATCCGGTTAGTCAGATTCAGAGTGGGCTGGCGACGAGTACTGCATTGGCCGCAGCTAAAACTATTTTAGACAAGGTTGATACCGGACTGGTTGTAGACGGTGCTGCTTACCAGTTCACTGCCAATATGCTTGAGCTTGCTCCGAGTGGTGGTGGTGCAGGTGATGCCTCACAGGCTACTCTACTGGAAGTAAAAGCCAAGACAGACCTGATTGGTACGACATCGGGCATAAGTTCACTGTTAGCTGCATCTGTACTCACTCCCGGAACCATCACTGAGTTTCCCGATACTCTCACGATTGGAGACTCCTACACGACTGCCAACGGTCGTTCTATCCAGATTCCGATTGTAGACACAGATGGCAACCAGATCTCGTCTACAGGCTCTCTGAACTTCGCTGACGCCACAGCAACCTTTGTAATCAAGCGTGCCAAGGAAACAGACAGCACACGCATCATCACAGGCACAGCAGCCTTCACCGATCCTGTAGGTACAGGAACGTCAGGTGCTCCATACGCAGTCGTACAGCTTACTTCCTCAGAAACTGCTAAGGGGCTTATCGGCTACAAGTACTCAGGCGTACTGACCTTCACTTGGCCTTACGTTGGAACGGGTACTGACCCAGAAGTCATGTCGTTCGAGACAGACACCTTGCTCTTCGACAATTGAAGCAACTCCACCCCATGGACTTAGAACTCGAAATCGAACCTGCCTCCAGTTACATTCACGGCCTTTCTACGCTTCGCATTCCAGATCCAATCTACGAACACGATAAGATGATTGGCTGGAAGTGGATCGAGGTAAGGACCGTGGACTTTCTAAGAGGCATCCCCGGATACGACCCATTTGTTACTGCCAAAGGTTACTACTTTGACTGTGCCGAATGGGATCGTATCATAGCGTTCGTAGTCACAGAATGCTGCTTTCCAGAAGGTGAGTTGACAGGACTGCCATATATCCCTGAACGATGGCAGTCAGCGATCTACGCCAACCTGTTCTGCTGGAAGCATGAAGTCACTGATCTTCGCAGGTATCGTGAGTGCTTCATCTACGTTCCTCGTAAGAACAGCAAAACGTCGTCCTTCGGTGCCATCATCTCGTTGATCATGTTCTTCGTGGATAAAGAGAAGAGATCACAAAACTACTGTTGTGCTGCTGACGTGGAACAAGCGTCTAACAACTTCCGCCACTGTCAGTACATGATCGAGAACAACCCCAAGCTAATCTCCAGACTGCGAGAGAAGCGTGTCTTCAGGTCTACCAGATCCTTTGAGCACAACGATGGTGCCATCTATAAAGTTCTGTCCAGCATTGCTGACACAAAGCACGGATTGTCCCCCAACTTTGTTTACGTCGACGAAGTCCATGCTCACCCGAACAGTGAGCTTATCGACGTTATGCTTACTGGAACTGCTGCCAGAACTCAACCTCTTGTACTGTACACGACGACTGCTGATTATGATCGGCCTTCTGTGTGCAATAGTCTGTACGATAAAGCCAAGGCTATAGCTTCCGACAAACAGTGGGAACCAACATTCCTGCCAGTGATCTACGAAGCTCAGATCAATGACGACTTCAGATCAGAGAAGGTGTGGCAGAAAGCCAACCCTAACTATGGTAAGTCCATTCGTAAAGACTACTTCGAACGACTGGTACGCAACGCTCAGGACAACCCTGTAGAACTTAACCGATTCCTCCGCTTGCACCTTAACGTACGAACCAAGACAGAGACAGCATGGATTCCGTCACACATCTGGTCTTACGGTAACGCAGATCCAGAACTCCCACTACTGTCGATCGTGGCTATCAAGCAATGGATGTCCGAGCATCCGACATGGCATAACATCTGCCTTGACCAGAAATTCTCAACGGCTACTTCGGTAGACGTGTACATTGGCCGTTACCAGTTATACTGGTCATGGTTCATCAAACAGATCGACTTCCTGAAGGATGAAGAGTGCTACGCTGGATTCGACAACGCTTCAGTGCAGGACATCGCATCGTTTAACATGTGGTTCCCTCGCTACGGTGTTATGCTCCATTGGGGCTGGTGTCCAGCAGCGTCTATCTACAAACGATCACAGGAGCAGAATCTACCTTACAGTCAATGGTGGGAAGCTGGAGTCATCAATGCAACATCCCCTCTGGACACCGTAGACGAGAACGCAATCCTTACTGCACTAATCGGAGATGATGGCAACAAAGGCATACTGGCACACTTCACAGGCTGCAGGGAAGTATGCTTTGACAGATGGGGTTCCCACCACGTTTACACATCTCTCAAGCAGTACGGCTACCCTGCCCGTGCCTACCCTCAGTCATTCCTCGGAATGAACGAACCATGCCGTCGTATGGAAGCTCTGGTTATGGATCACCAGTTCTTCCACGGTGGGCATCCTGTACTGGACTGGATGATCGGAAATGTAGTTATTATGCAAAGTAGGGATGGACAAATACGCCCTGACCGATCAAAATCCACTAATAAAATAGACGGTATTGTAGCTGGTCTGATGGCCATGGGGTCGTCATTCTACCCTGAAGTAGAAACCATATCCGACATTCGCGGTCTGAAATAGTAAGGACTACTCATGTTTAACTGGCTCAGCCGCAAGAAGAGTAACACCGTCTCACGTTCAGCAGTATCCAACCTGCTGGACATTGTTGCTGGAGCAGTATCAAATGCTGGAACGATGACGTGGAAAGATCTATTCGGCACACTGAACCACGAGCAGGCTTACACCAGTGACACTTCCAACGCTCTGAAGCTGTCAGCAGTTAAATGTGGGCTGGACATCTACACTGGTATGATCGGTTCCATCCCACGCCGAATGTACGCACTGGAGTCCGGTACTCAGGCCAAGACTCGTGTCGTCGCTACAACTGACCACCCAGCATCTCGTATCTTCTCCCATTACTTCCATCCAGAACTATCTTCGGACGAAGGTCTGCTGACCATTGTCTACGACATTCTGATGGATGGTAACGCATACTTCATTCGAGAGAACGACACACAAGGTCGCACCAGCCGACTATACTATGTTCATCCTTCCAGAATCTCTCGTGGAAACATCTTCCGTGCTACTGGTGAAGAGACCCTGACCATCGGACGTAAGGCTTCCAAGGGAGAACTGCTCTACCGCATCGACTCCGGCCTGTCATACCGAGACATCAAAGACCAGCCATTGTTACTCTCACGAGACATGATGGTCCACTTCAAGGGCAAGGTCCTCGACAACGAGTACCACCGTGCTCACGGCTTTGTAGCCAACTCTGTCAAGGCATTGGACCTCTACCGTGCGTCTGAAGAGTTCGGCTGGAAGTTCTACTCCAAGGGCATCGCCACACAGATGTTCCTGACCACAGAGAACCGACTGGCACCTGAAGTACTGAAGCGTATCGAGGCCAACTTCACAGACGATCCCAACGCTCCACTGGAAGACATCTTCCGCACCCGTGTACTTGAACAGGGACTAAAGCCAGTCCACATGGGTATCCCATTCCAGCACCTCCAGTTCATCGAGACTCGTGCATTCAGTGTGGAAGATGTAGCTCGTGGATTGAACGTCCCTCCAGCATTGCTGCACAGCTACATGGGCACCCAAGCTGGTAACGCTGACCTGTCCCAAGCTGTTGCTCTGTTCGTCCAGACAGGCATTGGCCCGTTACTCACACGCATCGCCAGTCAGTTCCGCACAGAGCTACTACCATTGCCCTCTCAGATGCTGTACGGCTTTGAGTTCGAACTGCTGTACCTGTACCGCAACGTCATTGATAAGTTCTCTTCTGCTCTCAGAAACTTGTTCGAGATTGGGTTCATCGATCGTTCCTACGGTGCTGGTCTGCTGGGTATGCACATCGACCCCAATGATGAATCCAGTTCACTACGCTACGTGCCAGTTAACCTGATGACTGTCCAGCATTCTCTGCATCTTGAAGAAGGTGCAGCATTGGCCAACAAGTCCCTAACAGTACAGACTGAGGGTGCCCAAAAAACCAACGACGGTATGGTATCGGCTGAAGAGTACGAAGCATCAGAAGAGAAAGCTGAAAAGTCAGCAGAGGAGTCAAAGGCACCATCAGGCGGCAAGATGGACAAGTCCCCGTCACAGGACAACATCGACAAGCGTCTGCGTAATGCTGAAGAGAAAGTCAAAGCAGCATTCCTCAACGTAGTCAATGGGCTGAAGCAGTACGAGACTCGTGTACTGGATCAGAAGAAGCAATCACGTCCAGATGACTTCGATGCTGCCAAGACAGAGTTCTACGGCACTAAGTTCCAAGGGATGCTGATGGATCAACTAGCACCATGGAAAGACCTGATCACCATAGGCAGCACAACACTGGACAATGTAGTAGCAGATTGGGTATCCACTCAGCAATCACCAGAAGGAATCGAAAATGAAATCACTTGTATTGAATCGTAAGCAGTTGCCTTCTGGCGAAACACTTGAGTGCAAGGTGGCGTTCAATCAGTCAGACGAACTGCTGATCTACGACATCATCATGCCTCAGAAGACGTATGATGGTGAGACGTTCAACTTCGCCACACCTGCTGACGTAACCGACTTCCTGAAGGATGCACCACGAGACTTCAACGTACGCATCAACTCTTCCGGTGGTGAAGTCGGTGCTGCTCTGGCCATGTACAATCGCTTGCTGGAACATCCCGGCAAGGTTACAACCATCGTCGATGGGTACGCCTTCAGTTCTGCTGGCTGGTTGGCCATGGCTGGTTCTGACCGACAGATCTGCAATGGTGGCCTGTTCATGATGCACAACCCTTACCTGTACGCCAAGATCGACTCTCTGAACGAGATCAAGAATGTGCAGAACCGCTGGGAGTCTCATCGCAACAGCATCGTAGATATCTTCACCACCAGAACTTCTATGAAGGCTGATGAAGTGCAGAACCTAATGGAAGTGGAGACCTACATGTCTGCTTCAGAAGCTGTAGCGAAAGGACTGTTCAACTCAGTCCGCAACTCTAAGCCTGATACTGCCATCCTCAACTGCCTGCACATTCCAGACGCAGTCAGGAACAAGGCTGACGTGATCATCGCTCAGAACCCACCTATTGACATGTCAGCCCTAAAACTACGTGCTTTGAATCTTCGTAAGAATTTTCTAAATAAGTAGTTGACGTTCAGCCCCATATCGAATACTCTACATACAGTCACGGCTATGCCCACAGCAACGCATACAAGCAGCAGCCAGATGCCACATAACAACTTTGGAGGTTATACCATGGCTTCTGCCATTGCTACTCGCGTACTCGTCTTTAACGATACGCCACTCAAGAACGACGATGTCACCAAGATGACCGTCAACCAGCTTCAGGACGAACGCACTCGCCTGATTACTGTCACCGAAGTCTTCGACGCCAAGGCTGACAAGATCAGTCCTGAAGACACGCAGTCTTACTCAGAAGCACTGGACCGCATTGAAGCCGTTCAGAACGCTCTGAGCAAGACCAACGTCGGTCTGGGCGAACGTAAGGCTGCGTTGCTTGCTACGTCCCGTATCGCCAATGCTACGAGCGGACTGACCTTCGACTTCTCCAAGGGCGTATCTACTCGTCCAGCATGGGAAGACGACAAAGAGAAGTTCGGTTTCCGTAATCAGCAGGAGTACCTCGGTGCGGTCATCAATGCTTACAAGCATCGAAGTCCTGACGCTGTGGACCCACGCTTGAAGGCTGCTGTGATGGACGCCGTTGGCTCTGACGAGTTCAGCAAAGCCAACTGGGAAGCTGCTGGAATCACGGTTCCTCGTGGCTTCATCAACACGGTTATGCAGCTTGAACCAGAAGCTGACCAGTTGACCAGCAAGATGACTCGCATCCCAATGACGGCACCTGTTGTCGACATTCCTTGCCGAGTAGACAAAGACCACCGTACCTCGGTAACTGGTGGGTTCAATGTTTACCGTGGCAAGGAAACTGCCTCACCAACTCTTAGCAAAAACGCTATGGAGATGATCTCTCTGAAGGCACATGAACTGAATGGTGCAGCCGCTGCTACCAACCAGTTGATGGCTGACAGTCCTCTCTCTATCGCTGCTCTGATTGATCAGGGTCTTCGTCAGGAAGCTCGCTCTTACCGAATCAACGAACTGTTGAACGGTAACGGCATTGGTCGCCCACTGGGTATGTTGAACTCTGCTAACGACGCTCTGTTGACTGTTCTCCGAGAAGCTGGCCAGTCTACAGCAGTGATCGTTAACGGCACCAACATCCTGAAGATGCGTCAGCGTGTATGGGGCTACGAGAACGCAGTATGGCTGTGCTCTCTGGACCTGTTCCCAACGATTGCTACGCTGCACATCGAGTCGCCTAACAACGCTGGTCTGGTCAAGCTGTTCTATCCTGCTGACTCTGCCAATCCAGACATGTTGCTCGGTCGTCCAATCGTCTGGACAGAGTACATGAACGGTATCACCAGCGGTCAGGATGGTTCTGTCATCAGTGAGTGGAATTCTAACTTCCTCGCCTGCGTCAACCCAACTCAGATGCTGTACGGTGAACGCGGTACTGGCACTCTGACTCGCAGCATCCATGTGCGATTCCTTGAACGCGAAGAAGTGTTCCTGTTCACGAGCTTCGACGATGCTCGCCCATGGTGGAAGTCGGTTCTGACTCCTGCCAAGGCTGGTCTGACTCTGTCACCATTTGTTGTCCTGTCTGCGACGACTGCATAAGTCATGCAGGTTTGAGGGGCATGTAGTAAGGTTCACCTGAACCATGCCCCTCTTCCTTACGATTTTTAATTCTTCTCCTGTACAGGATAAACATAATGGCTACTCAGAAGTTTACTCACTTGTCCAGCAAGTCTTTCATTAAGGCTCTGGGCACACTCACTATGAACGGCTCAGTCGGTAACGCACACGTTATCGCCTACCCGTTCGACAAAGCAATGTTGGTCATCAACAACGCTGACCTGACTGGTGCTCTTACTGTCACCGTATCCGGTTCAACAGTACTGGCCGGTACGTCAGGCTTCACAACCATCAAGACGTGCGTCTTCAGTGCGGCTCTGGCCGACATGGCGATGTCTGTCGAAGTGGACAGTGAAGAAGTCAGCTACGCTCAGGACGCTGCTGGTGTGGTCTTCCTGTCAACGGTCTTCCGTCTGACTGGTACCAACACCAACACTCTGGACGCTGCAGTTCAGGTACTCGGATTCCGTCAGTACGACGATCTGACTCCAACTGGAACAGGCGTAACAGCTTAGTGATCACCACTTTCGAGTGGAAACAGCCGCAGTACAGTTTCGGGGGTGGCTGTACTGCGGTTTGTCATTGGAGACCAATTCATGCCGATGTACATTGACTACTCAACTGAAGCTGCTCTCAGCACCATCGTGACTGACGACTTCGTTAAGTCCGTCAAGCGTAACATTGGTTTCGATCCAGAAACTCCCACCGACTTACTCCCGGTCGATCTGGAAGAACTCCTCCACGAATGCCTCCACATCTGTGAGAAGGAACAGTGGAGGTTCCTGCTGTCCAAGTCCGTTACTCTTACGCTTCCTTATGAAGCCTTCAGTAACGTCGATGGTTTGTTCTTCCTGCCATTCGGTCGTGTAACCTCCATCACGACCTTCTCGTACATCAAGAACGACCTGACCACTGGCACCATTGACTCCTCTGACTACACACTCTACCCAGCAGAACCGTCCAAGATCTGGGCGTCTGACTGGGCTGAGTTGTTCGCCGACATCAATGACGAACAGCCATACCCAGTTACTGTCACGTACACGACTGGCTACGCTTCCTACGCTGCCATCCCCAAGAGCACCATCCGTGCGTTGAAGATCCTGGCCTACCATCTGTTCGAGTACCGAGATGCCATCTCTGAAGGTTCTGTCTCAGAACTCCCACAGGGCTACTGTCACCTCAGAGACTTGGACCTGCTCAACGATCACCGTGCTGTCCGGTACATCGTAGACGACTGGACGAAAGTGAGTCGTGGATGAACAACTACAACCGCCGCTCTCGTCCCAACCTACGGCATGTCTGTGAGTTCTGGACCCCGTCAACAGTCGTCACTGCCAGCGGAGAACTCACACAAGAGTTCTCGCTTCATTACCGTGGTCCCTTTGCCATGGAGATCCCACGTTCCCCCAACGAGATCAACGACGCCAGCCGTGCCCAATCAGAGCAAGTGTTCTACCTGATCGGCCAATGGTGTGCCCCTGCCTCTCAGATCACTGCTGGCATGTTCTGTGTCATTCCTCATCTCCAGAAAGTTTATGCGGTCTCAGGACCAGCAACAGACCAATGGGGAGACAGTCGTAAGCTGAAGATCAACATCATCGACAATGTAGCACAACCAATCACCATCCAACTTATACCCACACTAATCTAATGGTACGACCCAGACCACGGATTGTAATCAGCTTTGAACTTCCATCGGAGATACGGAACGGGTTTCCATCTCTGATCGAGAAGGTGCAGAAACATATTGTCCGTGAGGCTATCCGAAGTGCGTTACTCCCAGTGAGAAATTCACTCAAAGCCAAGGTTATGAGTCTGCCCAACATCAGTGACCAGTCGTCTGGTGCTACAGGTCGAGCACTCACGAGTAAGTATGCCAACTCCAAGAGCAACCCATTCAGGTTCTACGGCATCGTTGGTGTCGACAACAAACATCTTGAAGCCATTACTCCTGAACGCTCACCTGTGTACGCCAGTGCTCGTCACAGACAGGTAGCCTTCGGAGTCAAGCGTAGGTTGAAGAACGGCAGGATTACTCTCAGCCGACGCAACGAACGCAGAGAAGTAAGAAGTACAATCAAGAGGAACATCGGTGCCCTGCAGAAACGATGGCCTGCACGGTACCTGCATCTTTGGGAGTACGGGTTTACTCACAGGTCCAAGAAGTCCAGCTTCGCAGGAAGGGGCTACTTCGCATTAGTCCGTAAGGAAACAGAAGGTCAAGCCAGAGCTATCTTCCAAGAGAAAATACTGTCTCACTTCAAGAAAGCTATGTCATGACCAGCCCGTACATCATCGACGAAGGTATTCAGAAACTGATCGCTGATTCTATCCCCGGAATCCCTGTTGCCAAGTCAGCGTTCCTGCCTGCCTTCGACCTGAAGAGTACACCTGACGGCTACGTGTACTACGACATCAGTGAATGCACACCCTACCATTCCTCAGAAGGTGTTGCGGAAGCTGGAGATCTGGAAACTTACAGCTTTATGCTGGACGTAGCCTGTGTTGCACATTCTAATACTCAGAGAAAGTTGTTGGTCACTTCGGTCCTGTCGGCTCTGCAACCTATTGTGGCTGGTCGAAGAACTCAGTTGACTGCATACGAAGTTGGGACCACCAACGTCTTCATAAACTTTCTGCGGTTACTGTCGCAGGAAGAAGTGACCAGCCTTAAAACAGGACAGTCCAATCCTGATTTGACAATGCTTGTCCTGTCGTTTTCCGGTAAAGCTACTAGCTAGGAGTTAACTATGTCAAATCGCGATGCCTCACGAATCAAGATCAAGTGGTTTGAACAAGCCACAGCACCAACTGGATCTGGTCCAGAAGTAGAAGCTGTCGATACCGCAAGCGATGTATACGCCTGCGTTACTGACGGTCCTACATGGTCCGGCTTCACCCGTGGTGATGTCGAAACAACTTGCTCCAACTCGACTCTAGATCCATGGGGGAACTTGATTCGTTCCTTCCGTGGAGGTAAGATGGTCGACCTTGGAACGCTCACGTTTACTGTTGACTGGGACCCAGACGACACTAACGGTGGTCGTGAATACGCTGCATTCTTCGACGGTCGCTCTGGCGATCTTCTGGTGGAGTTCCCTCCATCAGCAGGAGAAACGACTGGTCCTATTCTGGTACTGACTGGTCACTGCAACAAGTTCACGCCGATGGGCACTGTACTGAGCGACGACAACGGTGCTCGAAGTACAGCCGAACTTGTATTCCGACTAAGTGGTATTGACGTTACTGCTCCAGTCTAATCCTGACCAACCCCCACACCCTTCACCCCTTTTCTTAGGAACCCTTCATGTTGCTCCAACCTCTCAAGCGTGTACCTGTTGCTGATTCTACCACTGCAGAAATGGTTGAGCCATCTGCTGGTACTGCCAACGCCTTCGTCACCAAGCTGCGGGAACTCCCACAGGACGGCAACGAACGAGTGCTGGGTCATTACTTCTCCGGCCTGCGTGTACTCATCTGCCTGTACGACCACGGCAAACCATTCCTTGCTCAGTTGGTTAATACTCTTCACTCAGAAAATGGTGAGGCATGGCCGCTGGAAGTTCAGGAAGGTGTCTCTATTCGTCAGACTCTGGACGATCTGGATACGCCGTACCTGTGCCGTGTCATCGACTACTTCCTTGATGCTTTGAACGTCAATTCCATGGAAGAACTGAATACGATTATCCGTACTCAGTTGTGGGTGGAGAGAGACGTAAAAAACTAATTACTCCCGACGATCCACACTGGTTCGTATTGTTCCTGTGTAGCCGTTGGGGGAAGTCACTGACCGAGATTGAGTCCATGCCAATCTCAGAATTGAATGAGCATCGTTGGTTCCACGACAACTACAAGTGGGGTATGCACGACGATCTTCTTGCCATGCAGTTAACGCACAGCATCAAGACCGTTAACCATAAATCATCTGTGCAACCATGGATGGTTAAGTCGTGGACTACGCAACGTGATTACACCTACCGTTTACAGAGGCTGATTACTAAACCCGTTACTGCCATCAGGAGCGGGTTTTTCGCTGTAGTAAACGCGATTAAGGGTATGAAAAATGTCTAGTGGCAGCATCAATGATATCGCGATCAAGTTGGGCATTGATGCCACTGGCGTAGCTACAGGCATGAAGCACGCCACTGCCGAAGCTCTACGTGCGTCACGAGAGATCGACAAAGCCGAGTCAGTCGAACGTGAGCACAATCTTGCACAGCAGGTTGCTGCAATCGACGAGTCCAACAAAGTTCGTATCAAGCTGGAACGTGACGCCGCTGACGAACTTGCTGCTATCCGTACGGCAGACGCAGACCGTAGGCTGAGTGACCGTGTCAACGCCACAGCTATGATCAACAAGCTGGTGGCACAAGAAGTCGCTGACGAACGATCAGCAATGGATGCACTGGCTGCTGCTCGATCAGCCGATACGGATAGGCGAGTTAAGGAGCGTGCCGAAGTATCGGCTATGATCTCCAAGCTCGCTATCGAAGAAGCAGCTTTAGAGAAGTTGTCCCTCGACAGCTTGGCAGCAGACAGGTCAGCAGATGCTGATCGTCGCACTAAAGAGCGTGCTGAAACAGCCGCTATGGTCTCGAAGTACGCTGCTCAGGAAGCTGCAGATGAGCGTAAAGCGATGGACATCGTCGCTGCCGAACGTGCATCCGATGCTGACCGCAGGACAAAGGAACGTGCTGACACAGCCGACATGATCGCACGCAATGCCGCTCAAGAAGCTGCAGCAGAAAGATCTCAAGCCGATGCTGTAGCTGCTGAACGCATGGCAGACGCTGATCGTAGAACAAGAGAGCGTAAAGATCTTGCCGACATGGTTGCACGCTACGCTGCTGAAGAAGCCGCTAACGAGCTTGCAGCATTGAAGAAGATTCAGTTGGCAGAAGAGCAAGCAGCAGAAGCAAAACTTAAAGCTGCTGCCAAGGTAGACAACGACAACAATGTCGATGCCGCTCGTTTTGTCGACATGGGTACGTCAGCGTACGACAAGCACGTAGCTACACTGGTACGCCTTAACCACCACAGAGACGCAGGCCGCATATCTATAGCACAGTATGACGCTGCACTGAAGGTATTGAACGCTGATCTTCTTCGTAATGAAGCTGCTGAAAGAGCAGCAGGCAACGCTACCAAGCAGCACGCAGACTCTGCACGAGTGATGTCCGGTGTTATGACCCAAGCATCCTTTGCAGCAGAAGACTTCATACAAGGTATTGCATTCGGGGATATTCGCACAGCCCTGCTCGGTGCATCCAACAACCTGACCATGGTTGCTAGAGGGCTTATTCAGGTTGGTGAAGATTCTGGTGGCGTAGGACTTGCCCTCGCAGGTGTATGGGGCTGGTTGATTGCGATCCCTGCTGCTGCCGTAGCTATGTTGGCAGCGTTCAACTGGGCACGTTATGCCGAGATGGATGTGCGATCGTTGTCCAAGGCTTTGGAAGATGCCAACATTGGGCTTGAACGATTTCGTATGACCGCTGCGTTGATGCGAGACGAACTCCGTGTGGCATCACAGATGCGTGGTCTTACAGATGTAAATTCTGTTGATGAAATGCGTTTGAAGGTACTTGACGAGATTAAGGTCAAAGAGCGAGAGCTTCAAGATGCTCAGCGTAAAGCTGCTATCGACTCCAATGAGTTCCTAAATAATCAACTTGGTGGCTCAGAAGCAGTATTGGAACTTCAACGACAAATCGACCAGAGTAAAGCAGAGGGATCAGCTTCGGAAGTAGCGGCTGCTGTAGAGCTCGAACGGTTGATGTCCAACATCCGTGAGGCTGCACGTCAAGGAAAACCTGAAACTGCCATCAATGACCTACGTAGGATGTACGAGATCCTGAACAACATGGAGCTTGATGATGGCTTTGATTGGATAGGAGACCTGACTGCTCTTGACGCCTTGGAACAAACCTTCCCAAGTGAGTGGGGTTGGGGGCAGGAGGATCAGGATCGACTTAATGAAATCCGCAAGACACTCAATGAAACTGGTAACGATCTAACCAGAATTCAACGAGAGCAATTACTGCTTGAGAAACAATTACTGGAATTGGCAGAAGCCAGAGCACACCTGACTGAAGTAGCTGCGATGAAAGCAAGAGCTACAGCAGCTTTTGGTCAGCAGGAAGTTAACCAGAATGCTCAGGAAGTCATTGACAGCATTCACATGACTGAACTGGACAAGCGTAGACTGGCCATGCAGCAGCAGATGGCTAATATCCATACGGGTATGGTGGGTAGTGTTGCCTCAGACATCTTCAGCCCAACATCATTCGCTTCTGGCGGCATGATGTCTATGTCAGGTATGATACTCCCGATGATGGCGATGGCGGCACTGCAGGACGAGTTCAACAGGAAACTAGCTGAGGAGCTAAGACTTGAAGAGCAGCTAAGATCCATGGCCTACGATAAAGAGAATCTTCGTAAGTCCGAACTGCTGTTCTATGCTCAGGCTACAACTGCTCAGAAATACCTGTACGAACTGCAGAAGCAGCAGAACAAACTGCTACAGGAATCTGCCGAACAGATGGCTATGGGTGCTGCTAATCCAATGGCAGGTATGGGATTCGGTGGTGCTGCTGGTGCCATGCAGATGATGGCCGACCAAGCACTCAACATGGAACTGTTGGCTGCGGAAGAAGCTCGTCTTGAGAAGCAACTTGCTGAAGCTACTAAGTCAACAGCACCTATAGCTCAAGGCGGACTAGAACAGAACTCACTCACCGCACAGGGTCGTGCATTTGAGGAAGTGTACAAGAATGCTGCTAAACAGGATAATCCACAACTCAAAGACATCAGAGAAGAGTTAAAAGGCATCAGAGCCGCTCTGGCCAACAATGGCGTTCTGACAGTAGTGCAGGGAGGTTAGTATGGGTCTGTACAAGATATGGGGGTTCCAGTTACCAGATCAATCCATGTCGGCAACATGGGGTTCTCAGACGGTTACAGAGACCTGTCTTATCGAAATGAGTTCACCACTTGAGGACATAATCAACGTACAGAATGCCTTGCCAGCATACGACGGTGGTACGACTCCAGAACCTACGTTCACAATTGGATTGTCCTACCATCCAGAACGTACTGACTTAGTACTGAAAGAGGCACCTTCCGTAAAGGAGCACCCCACAAGCGGTAGACCGTTCTGGGTAGTTGAGTTGGTGTATGAGACTGCCCAGTGGCTGGACAAGACACTTCCTTACGAAAATCAAGGTATAGGAAACGTCGGTCGTAATAAGCGGCTTGATACCAATCCTACAGACTTCATCAAGTACCCTTGGGATGAACCACCGACGTGGAGCGGTTCCACTAAGCAGGTGCAGGCTACTGTGTACCAAGACTCAGCAGGAGCCAAGTTGGTACATGCCAACTATCTCCCACTGACAGAAGGTATCGACGTTACGATCGAACTCGAAGTACACACGTTCACATGGAACGTGGAGTACACTATGTTCACATTCAAAACAGACATTGCACCTTACATCGGTAAGATAAACGACGCTGTCGTGTTCACAGGACTTCGCAAGCATGTACTGCTGGAGACCTGCTCTGCTGTTGAAAACTATCGAACTCAGAATGTCGGTGTCCGTAATGGGCAGTCAGGTACAGGGGCAATTGCTACGCACCACTTTGTAACCGTTACTGCCACGTTTGTCATTGACAGGCGTACGTCTGTGCAAGGATACTTCAGAGAAGCCAATCGTCGTGTGTCAATGCATACTATGCAATTGGCCAACGCTGGGAACCCTATCACACCAATTTGGGGCTACGTGCCTATCGACGTAAACGACCGAGGAGACTTTGCACAATCCCCATGGCCGCTTGCTTCGTTGGCTTACACGAACGCTGGTGGGTTCAACAGAGGCATTGGTTTTCCTTACGACGCACTACCTACTGCTAACCCAGAGACTGACTTCTGGACTATTGATCCTCTGTACCCTGTAGAGGCTGACCTAACAACATTCGTTGCATTCTACGGACTTGTCATCCCATGAACAATAACATCGGTGCATTTACAGTTGGTGACGCACGGCATATCCATAAGGAGATATTTGGGACACGAATGTCTCAGCCTCCTATGGACAACACTCGTGACAAGACCATCCACAACCTGCTGTACTATGCGTTACTACTGGAAGACTTAACTACTGCAACCAATCCATTAACGGGGTACACACAGGCAGACATACGTGTCATCAGATATGTTCAACCGGGCGATGGTGTTACTCTCAACATGGAAGAGTCGACTACATCGACAGGTATCGTGAAAGTCACTAATAGATTTGAATCATTCTCTGCTTCAGCAGGGGATCTGTTGTTGGTCATTCGCAACGGATCAGAATGGTCCCCTGTTAACAGTGGAGGGCGGCGACATCAAGTTATTTTCGAAACTGACTTGGCAGCAGCAGTAAACACCAAGCGAGATCCAAGCACAGCGACCGCACGAATCCTCCGCAGAAAAACAGACGGCGATCTAACATCGTCCTGCGACTCAATCACAGTCACAAACCGATTCATGAACATTTCAATCGACTCCGGAACATACGCCAAGGTCGAGTATATCGATGGCGAATGGCAACCATACGCTGCTGATTGTCCGGGAGGTTCTTTAAGTATTGATGATAGCTGTCCGGAGAGTGTGTAATGTTGCTTGGATGCTGCCATTGCGGTTCACCGCCAAGCGAGTCGACGCCGCCGAGTGTATCGGAGTCGCTCCCAATCTCGGAAGTTATCAATAACTGTGGCCGCGAAAACTGCATTAGTAGTGTTTTTGCACGCCGGTATAAATTGACATTTAATTACAACCAGACCGCGAGATGTGGTCCAACATACTCAGCGGGAACGTACATTCTAGAGTTCTTCACTATCGGCGGTGATTTTTGCTCCTTTCGATCATCTGGGTTCGGAATTAACTGGGCTGGAGGTCTTTGTAATACCGGGGTCTTAAGGCTTGCAACTCTTGGTTTTTACAATAACGGTTTATCTACTCCCGGCGGTGCCGCAAGTGTTCGATACATATTGGG
This sequence comes from Caulobacter sp., assembly GCA_044361705.1. GTDB lineage: Bacteria > Pseudomonadota > Alphaproteobacteria > Caulobacterales > Caulobacteraceae > Caulobacter. The sequence goes on along the minus strand of JBIKII010000380.1, from coordinate 9,331 downwards.
AATCGGTGCTGAAAACGGCGGTTCGAGTACGGGTATTTTTTATGGGTCAAACTTAGGCAACGTCAGCATAAACGCAAATGCACCGTATAATCCTATCAATTGCCTGTCCGCGTTCACGTTGCCAATAACGAGCAATAACACTGCAAGGGACAGCTTTCACTCAACCGTCACAGGGCTTTCTGGTGGAGTTGCTGCTGTCCCGACATCAGTCAGCTTGGAGCCAGCACCATGAAACCGTGCGTGTATCGGCATAACATCGGCGTTGAGAATGCGTTCGGATGCACGAATACTGATGACCTCGTGCATGATGGGTCAGTTGCTTCGTGCGTTTGCAGATTATGCCCATATTCAACACCTCCTGCGATCGGGTTCTTCGCACAAACAGCCCAGTTGCTGGTGCAAAAAGCAAGGCGTGGAGAAATTACCGTTGCTGCGAAGGGATGCGGCGGATGCGGCGAAACAAAACATCGAGCACCAGATGCCCCGGCGATGCAATTCGTATGGCCGTATTGGGACGGTGGTGCACAGGCGGACGAACTGCGATGGTCTATCAGATCAGTTGAGACGTTTTTCGAGGGCCGGGCAAAGATCACGATTATCGGCGACAAGCCTGACTGGTATCACGGGCATGTGATCATCAAAAAGCGAGTGCCGCACACGAAGCCGAATCGAGCGTTTCGCGACATGCTCGGCAAGGTGTTCTATATCGCAACACATGCGGAGATTGATCCTGAGTGCGTGTGGATGATGGACGACATCTATTTCCTGAAGCCGTTCACATTGGACGACATCAAGACGCCTCGTGCGGAACCGTGGCGACCTGACGAGAGTAACAGTTGGCAGAGGCGAAAGACGGCGTCAATGGAAGCTCTGGCGGCTCGCGGATTAACCCAACATGACTACGCAACGCATCTGCCTCACTGGCTGGAAAAAGACAAGCTGCGAGAGATGTTCGACGACTTCAATCTGCATGAAAATACCATGCTTTGGGAAGTGCTGTACGGGAATGTTTATCGAGGAACGCCGCAACGCACGCGGCCTTTCTTCGCACGCTTCCAGCATCACGCCGAGAAGGAAACATTTCAGCGACTGACCGCACGCGCGACCGTCATCAATAACACTGAGCCCGCTTGGTGCGATGGTCTGCATGACTTCCTCGCGGATCTGCTGCCGACTCCGTCAAGTGTTGAGGCGGAACATGAGACGGCAAAGCCTGTTTATGTGATCAAGAAGAAAGGGGCCGTCATCGTAAAGCGGCGTCCTCTGGAAACACACCGCGACTACGTCGAGAAGCAACAATGATTCCACACATCATGATCATCCAGTCAGCCTACACCGATCCACGATTGTCGGAGCGACGGTTGGAGATCTGTAAGCATACTTGCGTCAATTCGCTGTGGTTCCAGATTCAAAAGCCAATCGTTCACGTCGCGGTAAACCCGAACGATCCTTTTCTTGCGGAGCGGGAAGCGGCGTTCAGGTCGACCAATTGCGAAGTCAAGTTCCTGTATCGCGACTCATGGAAATTGTACAAAGAAGACTGGGAACTCCCCGAGGGGCGCAAGATCGTTTCGCGCATGGATGACGACGACGTGATTGCGAAAGACTTCTGTTTCCTCACAAGGAACTCAGCGCCTGATTCCGGCGAAATGAATTTGATTTGGCCAAACGGATATGTCTACTGGAGAGAGACTCCCTTTTTACTGAATCACAAGGGCATCCAGTTTGTAACGCTAGTCACAGACAAGATGACCGACCCGCATCAAGAACAGCATTGGCAATACCACAAGCGATGGCCAACTCGCACCGTCTCGTATGCCCCCGGATGGATTTGGGTTCGGCATGGCGACGCAGCATCATCTACGCTTCCGAGGTATCGCACGAAGGCACTGAAGGCGATCGACTCAAAACGAATCCCAGTAAACCTGAGAGCGATCCTGAGAGCCATTGCGGACTCTGGGACAGCTTCGGGGAATTACATCGAGCATCGCAATGAGAAACAGATCAAATACGTTCTGGAAGAGAACAAAAAGAATGGCTGATCCAACAGCACCAGCAGGTCCACGTTTTCTTGTGGTCGTCCCAACGCATCGGCTTGCGGTGGCTCAGGCGACGATTGACGAACTGCAACTATCCTTCACCTATCCGACAGAGTTTCATATTCTGGACGGAACGCCCTCGAAATGCCACGCTCTGAACAAGGCTCTGGCTGACTTGCTAGATCCAGCAAAGCATGACATTTACGTAACGATCGACGATGATATTCTGCCGGGGGAGAACTGGCAGCACTTTATCGCGTGTGCGTTCGACCGCATTCCAAAACTTGGAGCGTGCGGAGTTGACTACAGCGCAACCGAGGAGGGGTCCGCGTTAATGGCTAACGCGATGCAAGCTCCAGTTACGCAGGTTCGAGACATCCAGTTTCGTAATGCGACGGGCTTGCAGAATCTTGCGGGCGGATGTTTCGCAATCAGACCCGCACTAGCGAAAGAGATCGGCCCGTATCCTTTCGCGGACGATGGCAGGCAATACCACCTCGACGAGGACGGATGGCGATCCTATCAAGTCACGCGACGCAGATGGCAGGTCGGTTACGTCACGAATCCCAATGAGCCGGTGAGAATGATCGCGCACGCGAACACGCCGCAATACATCGAGACAAAAGAGAAAGACATTGCGGCCTGGAAAACAAATCCAGCCTGGCACTGAAAGCATAGTTACAGTCACACCCTGTGGAGCCCCCCGATGCCCGCTATAGTCCCCACTGAACACGTCGTAGGTTGTGTACACGACGGCAAGGTCGAAGAGTTCAAGACCCTGCTGGAAGAACGTGGCGTAACCAAATGGAAGTTTGGTAACGTCGATCCCAACCATATCCGCAGAGTCATCGACCTATCTGGTTCTCCAGAATCTTTGATAGAGGCGTTGAAGATCGTCAACGATGGTCACGAACGCCCACAGTACGAGACACCATACGTCCCACAGTCATGGCAGTACGCCGTGACATCGGTGCTGGCTCGTCTGGATAATACTCTTCCAGAAACTCTTGCGTCCCTTGCCTCCAGTGGATTTGATACTCCCATCATCTCTATTGATGGCCCGGACAATCCTGTGTGGCACACCAAGCTGAAGGGGGACTTCATCTTCCGTGGAGAGAACATCCGATCGTACGCTCACTGGTACCTGACGCTGCAGGAACTGTACTTCAGGAATCCATACGCTCAGTACTACGCCATCTTCCAAGACGACTTCGTCTGTGTACCGAATCTGAAGGCATATTTGGAATCTTGCGAATATCCTGAAAAAGGATACTGGAACCTCTTCACATTCATGGAGAATGATGTTATGGTTTCGCAAGTCAGCCAAAAGGGCTGGATGCCATCAGCAAGAGCAGTACAAGGCCACCAGCTTGGTCGAGGTGCAGTTGCTCTGGTCTTCAGTCAGGAAGCTGTCATCAAATTGTTGTCCAGCCGATATATGCAGACCAGAATCATGGATGCCGTCAAAGGTCACAGATCAATTGATGGTGCTGTAGTTTCTGCCATGCACTTGGAAGGCTGGACAGAGTACGTCCACAATCCTTCTCTAGTTCAGCACACAGGTGAAGTCTCTTCAATGGGGAACCGAAAGCACCCCATCAGCAAATGTTACATCGACGGTTATGATCCCCTAGCAATTCCATAGGACATCCCCATGTCAGCGTACACCACCCGCGACACATGCCGCATTTGCGGTTGTGCCGACCTGCAACCCGTATACAACTTCGGTAAGCAGTACATCAGCAATTTCGTAGACCCCGGTCAGGCATACGACAGCGAACCGTGCCCGATTGAGTTGGTCTCCTGCCCTAACTGCACGCTGGTGCAGAATCCTCACACAGCACCACAGGAACTCCTCTACAGTGGGTTCTATTGGTACCGCTCTGGCGTTACTGCCACAATGCGTGAAGCCTTGGCTGATGTGGTCCGCGATGCAATGTCTCAAGTCGATCTGCAGCCCATGGATGTGGTACTGGACATTGGCTCAAACGACGGAACGCTGCTTGGCTTCTACCCTGACGATGTAGTTCGTGTTGGCGTGGAACCTGCTAAGAACCTAGCCTCTGAGCCACAAGAGAAAGTGGATCTGTTAATCAATGACTTCTGGTCAGAGGAAGCGTACACCAAGCATCTGGGTGAGGACAAGGCTACCATCATTACAGCCTGTGGTATGTTCTACGACCTAGACGATCCTAGCCCATTCATATCAGCCGTGCAGATGACTCTGCATCCAGACGGCATCTTCATCGCCCAACTGATGTGCCTGAAGAACATGATCGCTTGTAATGATATAGGCAACATGGCTCATGAGCATCTGGAGTTCTACACTCTCAGAAGTCTCGATGTCCTGTTGTCAGAACATGGTCTGTTCATTGCCGACATTACAACCAACAATGTCAACGGTGAGTCCTACCGTCTATCCATCCGACACGAGATTTGGGAAGGTCAGACAGAAGAAGCTGCACGACGTGTACTCGATGCCTTCGCAGCAGAAGCCACCATCATGGACGACCTCAAGGCGTTCATCGCACGTATGGAAGCGAACCGTGATGAAGTCTATGATGCTGTTCAGGACGCTGTCTCTGACGGCAAGGTAGTCTGCGTGTACGGTGCTTCAACCAAAGGTAACTTCCTGCTACAGTGGTACGGACTGGACGATGAGTTGATCAGGTTCGCTGCTGATAAGTCACCTGAGAAATGGGCCAAGGTCACAGCAGGTACCGACATCAAGATCTATGCCGAGGCAGTCGTACGCCAGCAACGTCCAGACTACTTCCTAGTTCTTCCTTATGCTTTTCTCCCAGAATTTATTGAACGGGAGAAGGATGAACGATGGCGTGTAGCTGGTGGCAAGTTCATCGTACCCCTGCCTGAATTGAGGATCGTATGATGCGTGCTCTAATTAGTGGCGTCTGTGGCCAAGACGGATCTTATCTTGCCGACATACTTCTGGAACGTGGATACGAAGTCTACGGACTTTACCGTCACTCGTCTAAGGACCCCTTCGATAACGTACGGCACAACCTAAGTAATCCTAACTTCCATCTAATTCAGGGAGACGTTACTGACGCACTATGTCTGGACGAGATCATACGCAAAGTAGACCCGCACCACGTATATCATGAAGCTGATCAGGATAATGTAGACTGGTCGTTCATTCATCCAGCGTATCAGGTAGACGTTACGGTCAAAGCTGTCAGCAACTTGCTGGCATCTGTACGCCGTCACTGTCCGTCTGCCCATGTGTTCATTCCCTGTTCCGCTACTATGTTCGGAGACGCACCAGCACCACAAACAGAGTCAACACCATTCAACCCACTAAGCCCTTACGCCTGTGCCAAGGTAGCTGCCTATCATCTTGCCAGAATGTATCGTCAGAACTACGGTATGTTTGTCTGCACTGGCATCCTTTACAACCACGATTCACCACGACGCAACGGTAACTACCTGCTGCATAAGATCTGTAAGGCTGCTGCCAGAGCAGAGAAGATTGAACTGTGGGATGTAGAAGACGCGGTACATGTAGGGTACGCCAAAGACTACATGTATTGGGCGTTTAAAATTATGACCCACGACAAACCAGACGATTACACAATCTGCGATACAACACCGTCAACTGTTGGTGACGCCTGCTTCCTAGCATACAAAGAGGCAGGTCTGGACTACAGCGACTACATGTCATGCAACGTAACATCATCTCGCCCATTCAAATCTACAGAACTGTTTAGCACATCTGACAAGCTTCGCAAACTTGGTAGCCAGCTAAGAAAACCATTACCAGTATTGATTGCTTCATTAGTCAGAAAGTACAAGGTCCCCCAATGATCGTCGGTTCCGTCGTGTACGCCACATCCCAAGGGTTAGGTCATCTAGCCAAGTCATTCTTTGATGCTGGCGTAATCAACCGCGTCATGATCTACCAGCATCCACACGGAGAAGCTGTAGCTCCCACACACACTGAATGGTACCCAGAAGGCACGCATGTTATTCGGTCCAGAAGTATTGACGGGGAAGCTGTAGAACGGTTCCTCGACGACGTAGACGTGGTACTGTTCTTCGAGACTCCATTCGACTGGGCATTCGCCAACCGTTGCCACGAGCGTGGAGTCAAGACTGTCATCATCCCGATGTACGAGTGGTTCTTGGAACGACCACCTCACAAGTTCGATCTGTTCATCAACCCTTCTCTGCTGGACCAGAGATACTTCCCGGAAGGAATCCACATCCCGATCCCAGTCGAGGATCACATCACATGGTCCCCACGAAAGAACGCTGTCAAGTTCTTGCACAACGCTGGTAACATCGGCAGCAAAAACCACAAGGGCACACTGGAGTTGCTGAAGTCACTGGCTCACCTCACCATGCCTATCGACCTTACTATTCGTTGCCAGAAACCTGAAGGACTACACAAGCTGATCCGTGAAGCAGCACTTCCTAAAGACTGCGTGCAGCCAACCATCGTAACAGGAGAGATTCCACGGGAACAGTTGTTTGACGATCAGTATGACGTATACATCGCTCCAGAGAAGTACAACGGACTTAGCCTGCCACTTCAGGAAGCGTTTGCATCCGGCATGATGGTTATGACAACCAACAGGTTCCCTGCCAACACATGGTTGCCTACCGCTCCTCTTATCCCTGTGACCAGCACACGCATCACCCAAGTCATGGGTGGTCATCTGAAGTTCGAAGAGTCCGTAATTAATCCTGAAGCTATCGCTATGTGTCTGGATGGCTGGTACGGCAGGAACATCGAACTGATCTCACTAGCTGGTAAGACGTATGCCGAAGCCAATTCGTGGACTGTTCTAAAACCATTGTACATTGCAGCATTGGAGTCCGTACTATGAAACTGGTACTCTGCACTCTGGTCCTAAACGAGATGGAATGGCTACCCAAACTGTACGAGCAACATCGTAACTGGCCCGACATGGTCGAGTGGATCTTCGTCGAGTCAGCCGATGTATCGTACGCATCTGTCAACCCAGAAATGGTTTCGGCAGATGGTCTCAGCGTTGATGGTACCACAGAGTACTTAACAGAACTGGCAAAGACAGATAGTCGAGTTACTCACATCAAGCACGGCTTCTGTTCCGCTAAAGATGTGGCTCAAGCAAAGTGTGAGGCCCGTGATCGTTATCTTGCAGCAATGGAATGCGTACAGCCTAACTTCTACATGGTAGTGGATGCTGACGAGTTCTATTCTTTACAGGCACAGGAAGACATCAGTCACTTACTCCCACAAAATTTGGGTGACGGATTCGTGTTCAAACATAGAGAGATCTGGCACCCTCCATACTCTCAGGAACATGGGACGCCACTATTCCAGTACGAAGCAGCAGGCGGCTTCTGGGATATCCCATACTGCCGTGGATGGCGATGGTATCCCGGAATGACCCATACCAATCACAACACTCCTTGCCACAGGGGCATCCCATCAGACACACGGCTCAACAGAATGGAAGGGGAAGACTTTCCGTACATGGTCCACATGGGCTTTGCTTCTCAACTGAAGAACAGAGCAGCCAAGAACAGATACTACGAACATCGTGGAGAAGCTGTAGATCGTAAACGGTCATGGTACTGCGATAGCAGACGATGCTTCGAAACATGGACCCCGACGACTGTGCTACCTCGTGGTGCCCGAATACAACTCTATACTGGAACTATCCCGGAGTGTTTTAGATGAAACTGCCCGTTACATTGGCTGAATTCTGGAGACATAGAATCCTTAAAGCATTTGCCACAGGTAGAGAACTACACACCTGTATATACGACATTGACTACGCTACATGGATCAGCATACAAGAGCTAACTGTAATTAACCTGAAGAAGATCATACCCCTAGACAGCACGTTACTCGATGCTGGGTGCGGGTATGGTGCCGTTGCAGGCTACCTAAAAACTTGTGCAGCAATGCGTACTGTAAAGTACACTGGCGTGGATCTGTCGCCAGAGCTTATTGATATCGCGAAGATACGTAGCCCATCAAGCACGTTTCTAGTAAAGGATCTGCGGAGCACAGACTACGCAACAGACCAATTCGATTTTGCACTGGTACGCTCAGTAGAAGGTATGCTTGACGATAACTGCACAGAAATCGGTTCTTCAGAATTCATGGCAGAAGTATCCCGGATCGCCAAGACTGTTATAGTCATGGAGTACGGCAATGTTAGTGACTACAAACTAATTAAGAAGTAACCAGCATAAGGATAAGTTAAATGCTCACTGAAAACATCTTTCATCCCACAACAGAACGCTTGCTGGCTACGCACATCTACGCCATACCCAACGACAATGCCAAAAGCAAGACGGAGTTCGTAACTGATAACTCCCACTCAATTCAGGTGGGCATCCTTCATCGCCCTGCTGGGACGCTGATCAATGCCCATCAACATCTACCTGTCCAGAAAGTTGTGACGGGCACTCAGGAAGTCCTGATCGTCAAGGCTGGACACATTGTCGTAGACATCTTTGACGAAAATGGAGTATTTGTATCAGCCAGAGCTTTACGAACTGGAGATGTCTACATACAGTACTCCGGTGGTCACGCTTTCAACTTCATCACTGATGTGCAGTTCATCGAGTTGAAGCAAGGACCGTACACTCCAGCGGACAAGGTGTACTTCAACCCGCTGGCACACGAGCAAACCAAGTAGGAGAGTCCAGTGAAAGAGCAGCAAGCATTTGAACGATTGGAAGATGAGTATGATTGTGCATACGGCGTGCCATCTGGATGCTGTGTAGCTGTTTCCAGCGGTACGTCAGCACTTCACCTTGCCTGTGAAGTGTTGCGTGCCAGTCACGGTTATGGTCGGATGCGTATCTGCGTACCAGACTACACTATGGTTGCTGTACCTCGTGCAGTGTCCATGGCTGACTGTGACCCAGTGTTCGTTGATGTCCATGAGTCAGACTTCACAATGGACTTGCGTAAACTCCCACCAGTTTACGATGCCTTGATGTTGGTAGACACTTACGGCTGTAGCCACTGGTACGACCCCAAGGACTCGCCACTGAACGAAGTACCGTTCATTCAGGACTTGTCAGAAGCTCACGGAACACCACCCGATAAACGATGCTTTGCTGCTTGCTGGAGTTTCTACAAGAACAAGATCGTGCATGGTGAAGAAGGCGGCATGATCATGTTTCGTGACCCAGAACATGGTCGGCTGGCTCGTATGCTCCGGTCTATTGGGTTCACAGATGCTCACGACTACACGCACATTCCTCGTGGTGTAAACGCCAGAATGAGCAACCTGCACGCCGCTCCTATCCTTCAGTCCTTCTAC
>JBIKII010000111.1:0-10853 GCA_044361705.1 Caulobacter sp. | reverse complement strand
GACTACTTCAAGGAACAGGCGATCGAGCACGCCTGGACCCTGCTGACCCGCGACTTCGCCCTGCCCAAGGACAAGCTGCTGGTCACCGTCTACCACACCGACGACGAGGCCGCCGCCCTGTGGGGCAAGATCGCCGGGCTCTCCGACGACCGCATCATCCGCATCGCCACCAGCGACAACTTCTGGTCCATGGGCGACACCGGCCCCTGCGGCCCCTGCTCGGAAATCTTCTTCGACCATGGCGACAGGATCGCCGGCGGCCCTCCGGGCAGCCCGGAGGAGGACGGCGACCGGTTCATCGAGATCTGGAACCTGGTCTTCATGCAGTTCGACCAGCAGGCGGACGGCACGCGGGTCAGCCTGCCCAAACCCTCGATCGACACCGGTATGGGGCTGGAGCGCATCGCCGCGGTGCTGCAGGGCCAGCACGACAACTACGATGTCGATCTGTTCCGCACCCTGATCGCCGCCAGCGAGGATGCGACGGGCGTCAGGGCCATCGGCGACCGCGCGCCGTCGCACCGGGTCATCGCCGACCATCTGCGCACCTCGTCCTTCCTGATCGCCGACGGCGTGACGCCGTCCAACGAGGGCCGCGGCTATGTGCTGCGCCGGATCATGCGCCGGGCCATGCGCCACGCCCACCTGCTGGGCGCCGCTGATCCGCTGATGCACCGCCTCGTTCCCACGCTGGTGGGCGAGATGGGCGGCGCCTATCCGGAGCTGAAGCGCGCCCAGGCGACCATCGTCGAGACCCTGCGCCAGGAAGAGGTCCGCTTCCGCGAGACCCTCGGCCGCGGCATGGGGCTCCTCGAGGATGCGACGGCCGGCCTGACGACGGGCGGCGTGCTGCCCGGCGACGTCGCCTTCAAGCTGTATGACACCTACGGCTTCCCCCTGGACCTGACCCAGGATGCGGTGCGGGCCAAGGGACTCACCGTCGACACCGACGGCTTCGACGCCGCCATGGAAGAGCAGCGCGGTCGCTCGGGCGGCGCGCTGAAGGGCAGCGGCCAGCAGGCGACGGCCGCTGTCTGGTTCAAGGTCCGCGACCGGGTCGGCGCCACCGACTTCACCGGCTATGAAGCCGTCGATTCGACCGGCGCCCTAACGGCGCTGATGAAGGACGGCGAGGAAGTCACCACGGCCTCGGCCGGCGAAACCGTCCAGGCGGTGTTCGACGTCACCCCCTTCTACGCCGAGAGCGGCGGCCAGGCCGGCGATGTCGGCGTCATCGAATGGGACGGTGGCTCGGCCAGGGTGCTCGACACCCAGAAGCAGGCGGGCGACCTGATCGTCCACGCGCTGGAGGTCCTCGTCGGGTCGCTGAAGATCGGCGACCGCGCCGCGCTGCATGTCGATCCGGACAAGCGCCTGACCACCCGCTCCAACCACTCGGCCGCACACCTGGTGCACGCCGCCCTGCACCATGTGCTGGGCGCCCATGTCGCCCAGAAGGGCCAGATGGTCGACGGCGAGCGCATGCGTTTCGACTTCAGCCACGGCGGCCCGCTGACCGCCGACGAACTGGAGCGTATCGAAGCCGAGGTGAACGCCGTCATCCGCCAGAACATGCCGGCGGAAACGAAGTTGATGAAGCCGCAGGAGGCTATCGACGCCGGGGCCGTGGCGCTGTTCGGCGAGAAGTACGGTGAGGAGGTCCGCGTCCTGACGCTCGGCCGGTCGCTGACCAACGAGGGCAAGGCCTATTCGGTCGAGCTGTGCGGCGGCACCCATGTGGGCCGGACCGGCGACATCGCGCTGTTCAAGATCGTGTCCGAAAGCGGCATCGCTGCCGGCATCCGCCGCATCGAGGCGCTGACCGGCGAGGCGGCCCGCCGCTTCCTGCTCGACCAGGCGGCCGTGGCCAGGGACCTGGCCGACCGGTTCAAGGTCCCCGTCGCCGAGATCGCCGCGCGCGTCGAGGCGCTCGACACCCAGCGCCGGACGCTCGAGAAGCAGCTGGCCGAGGCGAAGAAGCAGCTGGCGCTGGGCGGCGGCGGCGCGGCCCAGGCCGGGCCCGAGGACATCGGCGGCGTGGCCTTCATCGGCCGGGTCATGGACGGCGTCGGCGGCAAGGACCTGCGCGGCCTGATCGAGGAGTTCCGCAAGCAGGCCGGCGTCGTCGCCCTGGTCGGAACCAGCGACGGCAAGGCCGCCGTGGCCGTGGCCGTGGCGCCCGACCTGACCGGCCGCTTCAGCGCCGCCGAGCTCGCCAAGGCCGCCGTGATCGCCATGGGCGGCCAGGGCGCCGGCGGCAAGCCGGACTTCGCCCAGGGCGGCGCGCCCGACGACAGCAAGGCCGCCGAGGGCGTCGCGGCCGTCAAGGCGCTCCTGGCGGGCTGACCGCCGGGAGCCCTGCCCTGCCTAACCCGCGGATCGGTGTTCCATGGCGAGCCTCTGTTCGTAGCCGTCGAGCATCGCGCCCTGCTCCGGCGCGGCGAGGCGCAACACCACCACCGCGAAGCTGGCGGGGGCCGAGCCGGGGGCGGTGACCACGCCGCTGTCGCTGACAGCCCTGGCCGAGTCCCGGTAGCGCCGCGCTCCGGCGTAGCCCTCGGCGCCGGCCTGCAGGAACGCAAGGCTCTTGCTCGTATGGGCCCGGCCGTCGAGAAGCCCGGCCCGCGCCGCCGTCAGGGTTCCGGCGCAGATCGCGCCCAGCGGCTGGCCGGCCGCATTGACGGCCCGCAGCAGGGCGACAACCTCGGGATTGGAGTCCCTGGACCAACGCTCGCTGCCAATCACCAGCAGCAGATCGAGGTCGCCCGCAGTCACGTCCGCAAAGGCGAGGTCCGCCCCGCACCGGACCTCGCCAATCGATGCCGCCTCGACCCCGCAAGGCGTCGCGATCCGGACCGCGAAGCCGAAGTGCTCGTGCAGGGCCGGCAGGACAAAGTCCGCCTCCCGATCGGCCTAAACGTGGTGAAACAGGGCGATGCAACGGTTCATGCCAGATTCCCGGGAGACGTTGCGACGACCGGACATAACCGGGGGCCCGGCCGGAATACGTCAACAGTCGACACCAGCCTTGCACTGTCCCGCCGAGGACGCCCTCACCCGGCACGGGCCAATGGCGGGTCAAACCGGGCGGAAGAAGGCCGACAGCTTGTTGCCGGTCGGATCGCGCACATAGGCCAGATAGTAGCCCTCGCCGTAGGTCTCGCGCGGTCCCGGCGGGCCTTCGCAGGTTCCGCCGTTGGCCAGCGCCGCCGCGTGGAAGGCCTCCACCTGGGCCGGACTTTCAGCATGCAGGCCGACCATGATGCCGTTGCCGGGTCGCGCGGGCTCCTCGTTGGATGGCGCGCAGATCAGGATGACGCCGTGGTCGTCGCCTTCCGGCCCGTAGCCGGCCCAGGTTCCCTGCTGCCAGACGCGCTGATTGCCCAGCGCGCCGAGGACGGCGTCATAGAAGACGACCGCCTCGTCGATGTCATTGGCGCCGATGGTGATGTAGCTGACCATGGCCTTCATTCAGGAAGCTCCTGTTTGGCGTTGCAGATGATCGCGAGCTTGTTGCCGGTCGGATCGCGCAGGTAGGCGGCGTACCAGTCCGGCGTGTATTGCGGCCTCGGGCCAGGCGCGCCCTCGTCGGTCGCCCCGGCCGACATCGCCGCCGCATGGAAAGCGTCGACCTCCGCACGGGTGTCGGCCCCGAAGGCCAGCATGGTCCCGTTGCCGAACGACGCCTCGCCGCCATCGAAGGGGGCGCATAGCCAGACGGTCTGGCCCGCGCCGTCGCCGCCCGGGCCATAGCCTGCGAAGGCGCCATGACGGGCGAACCGGGACCAGCCGATGGCGGCAAGGACCCGGTCGTAGAAGACCAGCCCGGCGTCGAAATCCCTCGCGCCCAAGGTTAAGTAGCTGATGTTGACCGCCATGGAGGCCTCCGGCTTCCGGAAGACCGACGCTATGCCAGGATATGGAACAAATCAAGAACGCAGTTGCGCCCCGGACCTATCGCTCGTCCTGCGGCAGCTGGATGTGCGTCAGCTTCCAGGTGAACAGCGCGCGGCGTTCGAAGGTGAAGGTCGTCACCGTCTCGGGCCGGCCGGCGCGCTTGATGGCGATCCGCGTGCGATCGACGCCAAAGTAGGCGTAGGTCGGGTGCGGACCGTTGATCACCTTCTCGACGCGATCACTGAAGGTCGGCTTCACACGCGCAACGCCGGGAGCCTCGCCGGGACGATAGCCGCGGCTGAGCGCCGACAGGCCCTCGAGGGTCAGGTAGCGGTCCACCTTCGGCGGCGGCGGAGCCATCGGCTCTATGGCCTTCTTCAGGGCGCCGATGGGGTCGGTCCAGATCGACGGGGCCTCGGCGGAGACCGGCGCCTGCGGGACCAGCTGGCTGGACAGGCTCTTGCGGACGGCCGGGAAGTCGACGAGGTCGGCGGTCGCCTGGATATCCTCGGCGGCCGTCGCGTCCTGCAGGGCGCGGAACGCCAGCCACGGCGCGGCTGCAAAGGCCAGAGCGAAGGCCAGAACGGAAACCAGGAAGATCTTGAAGAGGTCGAGACGCATCGGACCTGCCCGTTAACGGTAAGCGGCCATCAAGATCGGAACGCGACATCGGGCGCAAGCCTTCTCGCGTGGCGGGCGCATCGGACGGCCTACCCGAAATGTCGCGGCATACTGACACAGGGGTCGGAAACCGGACCTTAAGTGAGACAGGCGATGTTGTCGGTCCTCAAGGGAGAACTGCCTTGTCCATTGACCCCCGTCGGCTTCTTGGCTTCGCCTTCGCGAGCGCCGACCTTCTCCTCGAGATCGATACCGATGAGCGCGTGACCCTGATGCTCGGCGCCAGCCAGTCCGTACTCGGCGCCGACGTCGCGGACCCTGTCGGCAAGGACTGGCGCACCCTGATCCATCGCGATGACCAGCCGCTGGTCGAGGCGATGATCATCTGCGTCGCCGACGGCGTGCGACGCTCCTATGCCCCGGTCCGGCTGTTCGACGGCGGCCGCGCCGCCGCGCTCAGCGCGCGCGGGTTGCCCGAGAACGCCGGACGGGTTTCGTGCGCGCTGACCGCCTGTACGCCCCCGCCCGTCGCCGCCACGGCCGACGGCCTGCACCAACGCCAGGATTTCGAGCAGCTGGCCAAGGACCTGACCGAGGCGGCCAAGGCCACGGGGGCCCAGCTCGAACTGGCCATGATTGACCTCGCCGGGCTGGACACCGCCGACCCCGAGCTCGCGCGCCGGGCCGCCGGGGCGCTGCGGCTGGAGTCCGAGGGCGGCACAGCCGCCGCATACCTGGCGCCGGATCGCTTCGCGCTGCTCCGTCGGCAGGGCGAGGACGCACATGCGCTGGTCCGCCGCCTGACGCGCGCGATCGTTCGGGATGGCGACATGGGCGAGGTCGGCGTGGCCGCCCATACTGTGTCGCTCGACGGAACCTCCCCCACCCGCCTCAGCCGGGCGCTCGGGCTGGCCCTGGACGACTTCATCGCCGAGGGACTGAAGGACACGGCCCCGGGATCCCTGGCCGAGGCGATGAACCGCTCCGTCCGACGCACCCTCGCGCGGGCCGGTGAGCTCGGCGCGGCGGTCAGTCAGCGGCGCTTCACCCTGGCCTTCCAGCCCGTGGTGTCGCTCGCCGACGGCTCCCTGCACCACCACGAAGTGCTGGTCCGGTTCGAGAATGCCCACAGCCCGTTCGCGCTCGTTCGCATGGCCGAGGAGTTCGACCTGATCGAGGAGCTCGACCAGGCCATCGTTGAACAGACCGTTCGCCGCCTCAAGGCCGACCGGCTCGGCGGCGAACGCCTCGCCGTCAATGTGTCGGGCATGACCATCACCAGCCCCCGCTTCGTGGCCGAGGTCGAGTCCCTGATCCGCAAGGATGATCGCTTGCGCGGCCGACTGCTGTTCGAGATCACCGAGAGCGCCGCCATCGACGACCTGTCGCTGGCCGACCGGCACATCCAGCGCCTGCGCGACCTGGGCTCCCTGGTCTGCCTGGATGACTTCGGCTCAGGGTCCGCCTCGCTCACCTACCTGCAGCGACTGTCGGTCGACATCGTCAAGATCGATGGCCGCTATGTTCGCGAACTGGTCGCGGGCGGCCGCGACGCGGCCGTGGTCTCGCACGTCGTCAATCTTTGCCGTGAACTCAATGTGCGGACGGTGGCGGAGATGATCGAGACCCCGGAGGTCGAGGCCGCGGTGCGCGCCGCCGGCGTCGACTTCGGCCAGGGCTGGCTCTACGGCCGTCCGGCGGACCGGCCCGAGGCGCCGGAGCGCCGTCAGGCCGCGCCAGCAACGCCCTCCCCTGTCGCCGCGCGCCGGACCGGAACCCGCGACGGCTGGCAGTAGGGCGCGGCGATGTCTCGCCGCGCCGCATCGAGAGCCTACTTCGCCCCGGCGATGTAGCCGTCGATGACCTTCTCCAGCACCGTCAGCGGCACGCCGCCCGACAGCAGGCCCACGTCGTGGAACTTGCGGATGTCGAACTTGCGGCCCAGCGCCTTGCGGGCCTTGTCGCGCAGGCGCATCCACTCGATCTTGCCGACCATGTAGCTGCAGGCCTGACCCGGCCACACGACGTAGCGCTCGATCTCGGTGATGGCCGAGGCTTCCTGGTCGCCGATGGTGTCGACGTAGTATTTCACCGCCTGCTCGCGGCTCCACTTCTTGTCGTGCATGCCGCTGTCGACGACCAGGCGGACGGCGCGGAACATGGCGTCGTGGACCATGCCGATCTGGCCCAGCACGTCGTCCTTGTACATGCCCATCTCCACCGCCAGTTCCTCGGCGTAGAGCGCCCAGCCCTCGCTGTAGCCGGAGAAGCCGATCATCTTGCGGATCAGCGGCAGGTCGCCGGCCTCGTTGTTCAGGGCCAGCTGCAGGTGGTGGCCCGGCAGGGCCTCGTGGAAGGTCAGGGTCGGCAGGGTGAAGCGCGGCTGCTCGGCGCTGTCCCGCAGATTGATCCAGTAGATCCCCGGACGCGAGCCATCGAGCGTGGGGGAATTGTAGTAGCCGCCCGGCGCGCCGGCCTCGATGGCCTTGGGCACGCGGCGGATCTCGAGGGGCGCCTTGGGCACCTGGCCGAAGTACTTCGGCAGCAGCGGCGTGATCTCGGCAACCTTTTTGTTCAGGTCCTCGATGAGCTGGACCTTGCCCTCATCGGTGTTCGGATAATGCTGCCTGGGATCGGCGTACATCTGGCGGAAACGCTCGCCCACGGTGCCGGAGGTGTAGCCGGCCTTGCGCATCAGCTTGTCGGCCTGGGCGCCCAGGCTCGCGACCATATCGAGGCCGATCTTGTGGACTTCGGCCGGGGTGATCTTCGAGGTCGTGTAGCTCTCGAGCGCGGTGCGGTAGTACTCCTCGCCCTTGGGCAGACGCCAGACGCCGGCGTCGTGAACGGCCTTGGCGCGCCACTCGGTCAGCAGGGCGGCCTGGCGTTCGAGGGCAGGACGGATCTTCTCGGTGTAGAGCTTGGCGGCCTCGCCGGCGTAGTCGCCCTCGATGCCCTTCTCCTTTGTCCGGCGGGCGATCGAGGTCACCAGGGGGGACGCGTCCGGCGCGACGCCCAGCATGGCCTTGAACTGGATCAGGGCCTTGTCGATGGTGAAGTCGGCGGGGATCACGCCCAGGCCGGCGTCGCGGCGGCCGACCTCAACCTCCTGGTCGAGCACGCGGCCGAACGCTTCGACCCGCGCCATATAGGCGTCGGCGTCGTCCCGGGTCTCGATGACATGCTGGCTGTCGAGGAAGTCGGGCAGCTGCTGGTACGAGCCGGTCAGCTGGCTGATCACATAGGGCGCGCCGCCATAGGCGCCGTTGTAGTCGAACTTGCGGGTGAACTCGTCGCCGATGGCGAGCACGAACTCGACCGTGTCGTAGTTGACCGCGTCGAGGCCGGCGAGCTTGCTGCGGTCAACCTTGCGCAGGTCGGCCAGGGCTTGCGCGGCCTGTTCGCCGTTCTCCTTCAGGGCCGTCAGCGAGAAGTCCGACAGCGCCGACCTGGTCCAGGCGCGGACGCCCTTGTCGACGCCCAGACCCGTGGCCGTTTCCGGCGAGCGGCGGAGCTGGCGATCGACCAGAAGCTCGAACAGGGCGTTCTGCCTGGCGACTTCGGCCGGGTCGCTGGTCAGCGCGGCGGCGAAGGCGCCCCTGGGCGCGGAGGCGGCGGCCGTGGCGGCGGCGGCGGATGCGGCGAACAGGAACTCGCGACGGTTTTGCATGGGGAAGCCCTCCCGGATTTGGCGTTCGGCCAATGGCGTAGGCCCACCGGGCAGAGGTCGGCAGTTAATTCGCCGTAATGGCGCGGGCGCACGGTGCCCGCGCGCACGAAAAACCCCGGCGCGACCAGGTCGCGCCGGGGTTGATGTTCTACGGTCCGGTCCGGGGACCGGCCGGTGACTAGAGCACCCAGCCGCCGTTGGTGTCGCCACCGCCGGTGAAGGTGTTGCCGGTCGTGCCCGTGACGTCGCCGTTGATCGCGATCATGAAGTCGGCCACGCCGTCGCCGTTCACGTCCAGCGCGATCGTCGTCACCCCGGCCGCGAAGGTCGCGGTCGCCTGGCCGGCAACGTTGCTGAACGCGCCGACGAAGGTGAAGCCCTGGTTGCCGCCGAGGTTCACGTTGGCGTCGATCGCCGACAGGTCGATGATGTCGCCCTGCGCGAAGGAGAGATCGAGGATCGAGTCCTGCTGCGCGGCGCCGATGACGACGTCCGCGTCGCTGAACACGAAGCGGTCGGCGCCGAGTTGGCCCGTCAGTTGGTCGGAACCGGCGCCGCCCGTCAGGACGTCGTCCTGCAGACCACCATTGAGGCTGTCGTTGCCCGCGCCGCCGTTGAGAACGTCGTTGCCCGAACCACCCTCCAGCGTATCGTTGCCGTCGCCGCCGCTCAGCGTGTCGGCGCCCGCGAAGCCTTGCAGCAGGTTGGCGGAGGCGTTGCCGTTGATGACGTTGTCCCAGCCGTTGCCGATGCCGTTGATCGCGCCGCCGCTGTTGAGCAGCGTCAGGTTCTCGATCGAGGCGCCGAGCGTCCAGGTGATCGTGGAGATCACCGAGTCGATGCCGAGCGAGCCGGCCTCGCTGATGGAGTCGGAGGCGCTGTCGACCACGTAGGTGTCGTTGCCGTTGCCGCCGACCATGACGTCCACACCGGTTCCGCCGTCGAGGTAGTCGTCGCCCGCGCCGCCGTTGAGGGTGTCGGCGTCAGCGCCGCCGTAAAGGCTGTCATTGCCAATGCCGCCGTTGAGCACGTCGATGCCGGCCTGGCCGTAGATGGTATCATCGCCATCGTCGCCATTGAGCAGGTCGTCGCCGAGGCCGCCGTCAAGCGTGTCGTCGCGGTCGCCGCCGTGGAGCGTGTCGTTGCCGGAGCCGCCCATCAGGATGTCGTTGCCGGCCATCCCGTTGAGCGTGTCGTTGCCGGCGTGGCCTTCGAGCGTGTTCGCCGAGGCGTTGCCGATAATGATGTTGTCCCAGCCGTTGCCGATGCCGTTGATGACGCCGCCGCTGTCGTACAGGGTCAGGTTCTCGGTCGAGGCGGCCAGGGTCCAGGTGACGAAGGACAGCACCGTGTCGGTGCCGCTCGTACCGGCTTCGCTGGTCACATCGCCCACGCTGTCGACGACGTAGGTGTCGTTGCCGTTGCCGCCGACCATGGTGTCATCGCCGAGGCCGCCGTCGAGGTAGTCGTCGCCGTGGCCGCCGTCGATGAGGTCATTTCCGGAACCGCCGGTGATCGTGTCGTCGCCCCCCAGGCCGAAGAGCGTGTCGGCACCGGTGGCGCCCTGGAGGATGTTGGCGAAGCTGTTGCCGGTGATGGTGTTGGAGCTGCCGTTTCCGTAGCCGTTGATCGCGCCGCCGGACTCCGACAGGATCAGGTTCTCGAAGCCCGAAGCAAGCGTCCAGGAGACGGAGGAGATCACCGTGTCGTTGCCGCTGCTGCCGGCCTCGCTGACCACGTCGAGCAGGCTGTCGACGTAGTAGGTGTCGTCCCCGTTGCCGCCGGACATGGTGTCGTTGCCGGTCCCGCCGTCGAGGGTGTCGTTGCCGGTTCCGCCGATCAGCGTGTCGTTACCGCCAAGGCCGGTGATCGTGTCGTTGCCGCCCACGCCGTTGATGATGTCGTCCGCGCCGGTGCCCGGAAGAACGTCGTCCCCGCCCGTACCCGTGATGTTCGCCATTACTCGTATCCCTCTGATCTTAATGTCTTTGGGCGCATCCCACATGCGCCCGGCTCAAAGGGGTCGAACGTCATTCGACTGCGCGGACGTCGGTCCGCGCAAAACCTTCTCGCAATCTGCGGCATTCTACGCGCGGACGCGAAATGGGGAACTGCAATAATTAACCCGTCTTAACCTTTTTCTGTTCTACCCTGCCCGGTTCTGGAGATGAGCTGGTGCATGGAACGGAACGCAGGAGCTGTTGAGCGGCCGGACAGGTTTGGCGAAGGTCGGCTCGTAAATTCGCCTGTGGAGCGACTTGCAGCTTACTTGAACCAGGCCTGGCCCTATCCGGACTTCTGGCGGGAACCCGCTTTCCGGGCCGCCGCGCCTGATCTGCTGCGCGCCTGGCAGCCCGCGCCGGGCCTGCGTGGGGAGGCCTCCAGACTGTTGCGGGATATGGGGCGGTTCATCGCCTGCGCCTGGTCGCTGCAGCTCGAGGCCACGCCCGGAGGGCTGACCGCCGCCAGGATGAGCGACGCCATGCTCGCGGCCACCGTCTCCGGGCCGGGGCGCGCGCGAGCCCTGCTGCTGTACCTGCAGTTCATCGGCTATATCGAGCCGGCGACGGAGGCCAGGCCGCGAGAGCTCCGCTTCCGCACGACACCCCGCCTTCGCGACGCCATGAAGGCGCGGGTCGCTGTCGAACTCGAGCCCCGCGCGGTC
>JBIKII010000110.1:0-10857 GCA_044361705.1 Caulobacter sp. | reverse complement strand
ACGCAGCTTCACCTTCAGCGGCGCCGCATACGTCATGTCGCGCTGGATGCACTCCTCGACGTCGTACTTGGGCTCCTCGAACTCATAGGAGACGTACTCGAGCACGGCGCGCTCGTTGAAGTCCTTGATCGGGAAGACCGACTTGAACACCGCCTCGATGCCCTCGTCCCGGCGCTCGCCGGCGCGCACTTCGCGCTGGAGGAACTGTTCGTAGGAGGAGCGTTGAACCTCGATGAGGTTCGGCATCTGCACAGCTTCGGGGATGCGGCCGAACGACTTGCGGATCCGCTTCTTGCCGGTGAAGGATTGCGCCATCTTTTTCCCTGCGTGCGCGGAGGGACTCCGCGCGTAAATGTGTCTTGTCGCGTCCACCCTCGGCTCTTCCGGCGGTGCCGGAAGCGGACGCAAGACCTTGCCCCTGGCGTGTCAGGGGCGCCCCATCGCACCGGTCGGAGGGCATTGACCGGGCTGTCGGGCACGCGCGCGGAAAGTCGCGTCTCAGTTGATCGGATTTTCCGCGAGGGAGCGGATATAGGGGAAAGCCGCGGATAAGGGAAGAGGCGCCGCTTGACATTCGTCACGCAGCGTCACGGCCCCCCCAGCGTCCGCGCTTCAGGTCTTGCGCAGGAACTTCATCGCCAGCGTAGCGGCCAGGCCGATCAGGCAGACGAAGAAGGCGATCTTCGCCAGACCGCCGGCCACATCGACGACGAATCCGAGGATCCCGGCGATGATCATGACAACGAGGAAGACGCCTGCGAGCTTGAGCATCCGGTCCTAACGCCGGTCTTTCGAATCCGGTTCCGCCGCTCTTGTCGCCCATGCCGCCTGCCGCTCTAAATGCAGACTGCCCGCCGACAGCTGAAAGCCGCCAGATCTTGCTCAACCGTATCGCGTCCGTTCTCGCCCTGACCCTGCTGCTCGCCGGTCC
Organism: Caulobacter sp.; assembly: GCA_044361705.1. GTDB lineage: Bacteria > Pseudomonadota > Alphaproteobacteria > Caulobacterales > Caulobacteraceae > Caulobacter. The sequence continues at coordinate 9,926 of JBIKII010000110.1, read as the reverse complement.
GGCCGTCGCCCAGGACAGCCCCGGCCCTCGTCCGCTGCCGATGCCGCCGGCGATACCGGAAGCCCGGGACGTCGCCTTTCCCGGGACCATGACGCTGAGCGTCGACGCCACCGACCTGGACCGCCGCATCTTCCGGGTGAAGCAGACGATACCGGTGACGAAGGCCGGCCCGATGGTGCTGCTCTATCCGGAGTGGCTGCCGGGCAACCACGCCCCGCGCGGCCAGCTGGAGAAGATCGCCGGCCTGGTGATCACCGCCGGCGGCAAACCGGTGAAGTGGGTGCGCGATCCGGTCGAGGTCTACGCCTTCCATGTCGATGTCCCGGAGGGCGCCACGGCGCTGGACCTGTCGTTCGAGTTCCTGTCGGCCACCGCGCCCGATCAGGGCCGGGTCGTGGTCACCAACGAGATGCTGAACCTGCAGTGGAACTCGACCGCCTTCTATCCGGCCGGCTGGTATGTGAGCCGCATTCCGGTCGAGGCCTCCGTCACCCTGCCGGACGGATGGAAGTTCGGCGTCGCCCTCGACGTCGCCAGCCAGAGCGGCGGCAAGACCACCTTCAAGCCGGTCAGCTTCGAGACCCTGGTCGACTCGCCGATGTTCGCGGGCCGCTACTTCCGGCAGGTCGAGCTGGACCGCGGCGGTCGCTCGCCGGTGATGCTGAACATCGTCGCCGACCGGCCCGAGCAGCTGGATATCAACGCCGAGCAACTCGCCCTGCACCGCAATCTGGTCGTCCAGGCCGACCGGCTGTTCGGCCCTCGCCCGTTCGACCGCTATGACTTCCTGCTGGCCCTGACCGACCGCATGGGCGGCATCGGGCTGGAGCATCACCGCTCGTCCGAGAACAGCCGCAACCCCGAGTACTTCACCGGCTGGAGCCGGATGACCTCGCAGCGCAGCCTGCTGCCGCACGAGTACGCCCACACCTGGAACGGCAAGTTCCGGCGCCCGGCCGACATGTGGACGCCAGACTACGCCACGCCGATGCGGGGCAACCTGCTTTGGGTCTATGAGGGCCAGACCCAGTACTGGGGTTACATGCTGTCGGCCCGCGCCGGTCTTTGGACAAAGCAGGACGCCCTCGGCGCCCTGGCCGAGGTCGCCGCAACCTATCAGGGCCGGGTCGGCCGCCAGTGGCGGGACACGACCGACACCACCCTCGATCCGGTGATCAGCGCCCGCAAGCCGAAGGGCTGGCTCAGCTGGCAGCGCAACGAGGACTACTATTCCGAAGGCCTGCTGGTCTGGCTGGATGTCGACACCCTGATCCGTGAGAAGACCGGCGGGAAGAAGTCGCTGGACGACTTCGCGCGCGTCTTCTTCGGCGGCGTGGAGGGCGACTACACCCCGAAGGTCTATGACTTCCAGGAGGTGGTCGCGACGCTGAACGGCGTGGTCGCGCACGACTGGGCCGCCTTCCTGAACGCCCGGCTGGCCAGCGCCGAGGCCGCGCCGCTCGACGGCTTCACCCGCGGCGGCTACCGCCTGGTCTGGGACAGCGCCCAGAGCACCTACCAGAAGGGCTCCGACACGCTGGGCAAGCGCACGGACCTGACCTGGTCCATCGGCCTGGCGCTGAACGCGACGGGGACGATCACCGGCGTCCAGTGGGACGGCCCCGCCTTCAAGGCCGGGCTGACGGTCAGCAACCAGATCATCGCCGTCAACGGCGAAACATACAGCGCCAAACGCCTGAAGGCTGTGGTCGACGCCTCGGCCAGGGGCGAGCCGATCGAGCTGATCATCAAGGCGAACGAGAAGTTCAGGGTGGTGAAGCTCGACTGGTCCGGCGGCCTCCGCTACCCGCGCCTCGAACGCATTCCGGGAACGCCTGATCGGCTGGGCGACATCCTCGCGCCGAGGAAGAAGTAGTGGCGGCCCAGGAGGCCTGCCTCGGCCTGCAGGTCTATGTCGAGGCGCCGGACCTGGCGGCCGGGCTCGACGCGGCGCGGGCTCTGGCGAGGCGGCTCGAGCCGGTCGCCCGCGTACTGTCCTGCGAGGTGTCGCCCTACTGGAAGATCCCGGCCTACCAGGGAGTCTGGATGCGCATCGCCGCACCCGATCTGATCAACACGTTCGACGCGGTGTCCGCCGCCCTGGCCGCCGACTGGGACCTGCATTGCGAGGGCGAGGAGCGCTGGGCCGTCTGGAACCATGACCGGAATGGTCCCGGCGCGCTGCCGGCCCTGCGCTGGATGAACCTGGAGCCCCTGCCGGCGCCGGAGCCCTGACGACAACGGGCCCGGAGATTGCTCTCCGGGCCCGCGATCGTGGTGCTGGTCCTGATCCCGGCGCGAAGGCCGGGATAGTTCGTTTCCGGGCGTCGCCCGGAAGCGACCTACTTGATCTGGACGGTCGCGCCGGCTTCGGTCAGCTTCTTGGCGACTTCTTCGGCGGCTTGCTTGGAGACGTTTTCGACGACGTTCTGCGGAGCGCCTTCGACCAGGTCCTTGGCTTCCTTCAGGCCGAGGTCCGGACGGACGCCGCGGACTTCCTTGATCACGTTGATCTTCTTGTCGCCACCGGCGGTCAGAACAACGGTGAACTCGGTTTGCTCTTCAGCGGCTTCGGCCGGAGCAGCGGCAGCGCCGCCGGCGACGGCGACGGCGACCGGAGCGGCGGCGGAGACGCCCCACTTTTCTTCCAGCAGCTTGGAGAGCTCAGCGGCTTCCAGGACGGTCAGGGCGGACAGATCGTCAACGATCTTTTCGAGCTTCGACATGGTTCAGTTTTCCTTGGGGAGTTGGGAGGTAGGCGGAGATGACCGGGACTAGGCCGCGTCCTTCGTGGCGTAAGCGTTGAAGACGCGGGCCAGCTGGGCGGCCGGAGCCTGCACAACGCCGGCGATCTTGGTCGCCGGGGCCTGCAGAAGGCCGATAAGCTTGCCGCGGAGTTCGTCCAGCGACGGCAGCGTGGCGAGAGCCTTCACCGCGTTCTGGTCGAGAACGTCCTTGCCCATGATGCCGCCAACGAGGGTGAACTTGTCGTTCTCCTTGGCGAACTGGGCAGCGACCTTGGCGGCGGAGACGGGATCCGGGCCGTAGGCGATGGCGACGGGGCCGGTGAAGAGGGCGTCGCCCGCCTCACCCAGCGAACCACCAAGAGCCTTCTGGGCCAGAGTGTTCTTCACCACCTTGATCGACGCGCCTTCCTTGCGGAGGCGGAGTCGAAGGTCGGTCATTTCCGCAACGGTCAGACCCATGTAGTGGGTCACGACCACGGCGCCGGCATCGGCGAAAACGCCCTTGAGCGTCTCGATCGATTCCGCTTTTTGTGCGCGGTTCATTGCGGTCTCCTGGTTCACGACGCCCGGACCATCCGGACGCCGAAAGCATGCCGCCCGCGCGCGGGATCGCTCCCGAAGGCGGGTGACGGTAGACCTGTCCCAAGGAAAGCATCGGCCGCGCCCGCAGCTTGTGCGGTGATGCGGCGTCTCGTTTCCCCGTCTCCCTACGCTGAAGGGGGGCTCCCCTTCTGTTACGACGCAGGTGACCCCGACGTCGCGTAGCTCTCGGACAGGACCAGCGGCGGGCGAGCCCGTTCGCTGGAAGAGCGCGCGTATAAATCAAGGCGCGGGGAAACTCAAGCGGGCGGGGGAACTGATCCACCGGCCGGGCCTTGGCGTAGGGCTGTCATCCTCGCCAACCGGGTTTCCACCATGTCCAGCTTCCGCGCCGTCCTGCTGATCCTCACCCTCGCGCTCGCCGGCTGCGTCTCCGGGCCCAGCGGCAACGCGTCCGTGCCGCAGCCGGCCAAGGCGGTGGAGCTGGAGCGGTACCTGGGCCGCTGGTACGAGCTGGCCCGCTACGAGAACCGCTTCGAGCGCGGCTGCGAGGGCGTGACCGCCGAGTACAGCAAGCGCCCCGACGGCATGATCGCCGTGCTCAACACCTGCCGCGCCGGCGCCCCGGACGGGAAGGCCCGCGCCGCCGAGGGCCGGGCGAAGGTGGTCGAGGGCAGCGACGGCGCCAAGCTGAAGGTCGCCTTCTTCGGCCCGTTCTTCGGCGACTACTGGGTGCTCGACCGCGCGGACGACTACAGCTGGGCCATCGTCGGCGAGCCGTCGGGCAAGTTTCTCTGGATCCTCAGCCGCGACCCGTCGCCGGGCCAGGCGGTGATCGACGGCCACATCGCCCGGGCCGGCGCGCTGGGCTACGACACGGCGATGATCAGGCGCGTGGCGCAGCCCCCGGCCTGAGCTGTTAACCCACCATGTCACGGAATTAATTGGGAAACACTGGAACTATCCACAGGCGGTCCCATTTAAGGGTCTGATCGCGGACGACGATCGCACGCCGGACCGGCGAGGCCGAACGCCTCAGCTTCCCGCCTGACGGAAAGACCAAGCCCATGTTGCTGGGCCCCATCCAGACCAGCCCCGATCCCTGGACCGCCGCGCAGATGCGCGACCTGAGGTCCGTCGCGCCGGAACCGCGCCAGACCCCGCGCGGCCGCCACGCCCAGCTGCTGCAGATCGCCGCCGCCCGCCGCCTGCGCTGCGTCGAACGCTCCGGCGTCGGCCGGGCCGAGGACGCCGTCTACTGGAAGGCCGTGGCGCCCAGCGCCGTGTTCAAGGCCGTGGAACTGCGCGCCGGCGAGGATTTCTCAAGGCTCCCGACGTAGGTCGCGTAGGCCCGCCAGCTGCTCTTGCAGGGCCTGCTTGATCACCTTCTCGATGTCGTCCAGCCGCATCCCCTCATCAGCCAACGTCGCCACGAGGTCGGCGATCTCATGGTCTCGCGGGCCATAGATGGGCCAGTCCATCAGACCGTTGTAGGCGTCGGGGTGGCTCATGGCGCCATTCTACCCCGGGTCGCAGACAAAGAAAAACGGACGCTGGATTGCTCCAGCGTCCGTTGTCTTATTCGACCGGCACCAGCTAACCGGCAACGAATGTCGATCAGGCGCTGATCGAACCGGTGTCGATCTTGAAGCCCGGGCCCATGGTCGAGGACAGGGCGATACGCTTCACGTAGGTGCCCTTGGCGCCCGACGGCTTGGCCTTGTTCAGCGCGTCCACGAGAGCGCGGACGTTGGCCAGCAGGGCTTCCTCGGTGAAGGAGACCTTGCCGATGCCGGCGTGGACGATGCCCGCCTTTTCGACGCGGAACTCGATGGCGCCGCCCTTGGCGTCCTTGACGGCCTGGCCGACGTTCGGGGTCACGGTGCCGACGCGCGGGTTGGGCATCAGGCCGCGCGGGCCCAGCACCTTACCCAGACGACCGACGAGGGCCATCATGTCCGGCGTCGCGATGACGCGATCGAAGTCCATGAAGCCGCCCTGGATGCGCTCGACCAGGTCCTCGGCGCCCACCACGTCGGCGCCGGCGGCGAGGGCTTCCTCGGCCTTGGCGTCCTTGGCGATGACGGCGACGCGGACATCACGGCCGGTGCCCGAGGGCAGCGAGACCACGCCGCGGACCTGCTGGTCGGCGTGACGCGGGTCGACGCCCAGGTTGACGGCGATCTCGACCGACTCGTCGAACTTGGCCGTGGCGTTGGCCTTGACCAGTTTCACGGCGTCCTCGACCGAGTGCGTCGCTTCGCGATCGCCGGTCCAGGCCTGAATGCGCTTGGCTTGCTTGGGCATGGTCTTAAGACTCCACGACTTGCAGGCCCATCGAACGGGCGGAGCCCTCGATGATGCGGGCCGCGGCTTCGATGTCGTTGGCGTTGAGGTCCTTCATCTTGCCTTCGGCGATCTCGCGCAGCTGGGTGCGGGTGATCGTGCCGGCGCTGTCGCGGCCCGGCTTGGTCGAGCCGGACTTGAGGCCCAGCGCTTCCTTGATGAAGTGGGTGGCGGGCGGGGTCTTGGTGATGAAGGTGAAGGACTTGTCCTGGTAGACGGTGATCACCGTCGGCAGGGGGGTGCCTTTCACTTCCTTCTCGGTGCGCGCGTTGAACTCCTTGCAGAAGCCCATGATGTTGACGCCGCGCTGACCCAGAGCCGGGCCGATGGGCGGGGAAGGCGTGGCCGAGCCGGCCTTCACCTGCAGTTTGATGTAGCCCAAGATCTTCTTGGCCATCTCTGTCTCCGATTAAGCGGCGCTAGTTAAAGCGCCTATGCGGCCGTGGTGCGGGCAGACCCCTCCCACGGATTTGACGCCCGGTGGTCTGGGCGAGGCGCGCGTGTAGCAGAGAAGGTCAGGGCGGACAACCGCTTCCCCCACCGACGTCGTCGTCAGACCTGTTCTGACGACCCATGCGCACCGGAAACGAAGAAGGGGCGCGACCTGCGCCGCGCCCCTTCAGGAAGTTCATTCGCGGCCTGACGAGCCGCCAACAGGTCAGACGACCTTTTCGACCTGGCTGTATTCCAGCTCGACCGGGGTGGCGCGGCCGAAGATCGAGACAGCGACGTGCAGGCGCTCGCGGGCCTCGTCGACCTGCTCGACCGAGCCGTTGAAGCTGGCGAACGGACCGTCGGTGACGCGAACCTGCTCGCCGATCTCGAAGCGGACCGTCGACTTGGGACGCTCGACGCTTTCCTCGACCACGCCGATCATGCGGGCCGCTTCCTTCTCGGAGATCGGCTGCGGCTTGCTGGCCGAACCGAGGAAGCCGGTGACCTTCGGCGTGTTCTTGACCAGGTGGTAGGCCTCGTCGCTGAGGTCCATCTTCACCAGCACGTAGCCGGGCAAGAACTTGCGCTCGGCGTTGACCTTGCGGCCGCGGCGGATCTCGACGACCTCCTCGGTCGGCACGAGGATTTCGGAGAAGGCGTCTTCCAGGCCCTGGGCCTTGGCCTGGTCACGGATGTGGTCGGCCACCTTCTTCTCGAAGTTCGAGTAGGCGTGGACGATGTACCAGCGGTGGCGCGGGTTGGACGGCCGGGCTTCGACTTGAGCGTTCATGGATTATCCGGCGTTCGCGAGCTTCAGGACCTGGGACACGATGAACGACAGGCTCGTGTCGACCACGAAGAAGAACAGGGCGGCGATGATCACCATGATGAAGACCATCACGGAGGTGATCCAGGTTTCCTTGCGGCTCGTCCAGGTGATCTTGCGGCCTTCGGCGCGGACCTCCTTGAAGAACTGCACGACGTTGAACGGCTTCTTCGGCGTGGCGGCGGCCGCGGCGGCGGCGCCCTGACCGGCAGGCGCGGCGACAGCGGCGGCGCTCTTGGCGGCGCGCTGTTTCATCGCGGAGAGATTGCCCGTTTTCTTGGCCATCGGACGGGTCTGAAGCTCTTTCAACTGGCCGAAGCGCGACCATCGCGCTCCGCATATAGGGACAAGGTGGCACGAGTGGAGGGATTCGAACCCCCGGCCCTCGGTTTTGGAGACCGATGCTCTACCAGCTGAGCTACACTCGTAGACGTCCACCCTCTCGGGCAAATGCCCTCCGGCGACCGAACAGCGAACCGTAGGCGGTGATACCCGCCGGTCAGCTTTTCAATTCACCGGAAGCGGGCCGTTTAGCAGGGACAGCGACGGCGGGCAAGCAATCGGGCGCCGGATCGAACGCCGTTTCCGGACGTTTTTGTCGGGAAAGGGAGACTCCCATGGCCCAGCGCCCCAGCAATCGTGAAACCGAGAACGAAAACCTGCGCCCCGACGGGGACGGCCACGCCCCCCGCCCGGCCACCGAACCGGCCGGCTCGAGGGACTCCGTACAGACCGAAAAGACGGAAACGGACCCGGGGAGCGGCGAGGATACCTGAGGGGGTTCGAATAGGGGAACAGTCACTCATTGCACGTGCGAAATGAGTGACTGTCCCCCTTTTCGAACCAGCATCCCTCAACCCTCCTCCAGTCTTCCTCGCGTTGACATCATGCGGCGCCGCATCACATGAGGATCACCATCGGCCCCTCCTTGGGTCGCGAGGAAATCCAGAGACATGTCGACTGCCGCCGTCCAGGCCGCGCCGGTCAAGGCGAGCCCCTTCTTCGAGGAGAAGGTGCTGTGGGTGAAACACTGGACCGACCGCCTGTTCAGCTTCGCCATCACCCGTCCGGAAAGCTTCCGCTTCCGCTCCGGCGAGTTCGTGATGATCGGCCTGCCGGGCGTTGACGGCGCCAAGCCGATCCTGCGCGCCTATTCGGTCGCCTCCCCGTCCTGGGCCGAGGAACTGGAGTTCTTCTCGATCAAGGTCGAGGACGGCCCTCTGACCAGCAAGCTGCAGCTGATCCAGGAAGGCGACACCGTCCTGCTGGGCAAGAAGCCGACCGGCACCCTGGTGCTGGACGCACTGAAGGGCGGCAAGCGCCTGTTCCTGTTCGGCACCGGCACGGGCCTGGCCCCCTGGCTGGCCGTGGCCCGCGACCCGGACGCCTACAGCCGCTTCGAGCAGGTCTATGTCTGCCACGGCGTGCGCGAGGTCAGCGAGCTGGCCTATCGCGACTTCTTCACCGCCGGCATCCATGACGACCCGCTGGTCGGCGACGAGGCCAAGGCCCAGTTGCACTACTACCCGACCGTCACCCGCGAGCCGTTCGAGCGCCAGGGCCGGTTCACCGACCTGATCGCGTCCGGCCAGCTGTTCCGTGACCTCGGCCTGGATGGCGAGAAGTTCAACCCGGACGAAGACCGCATCATGCTGTGCGGCAGCATGGACTTCATCAAGGACATGGGCGCGCTGGTCGAGACTCACGGCATGGTCGAGGGCTCCAACGCCGAACCCGGTGACTATGTCCTCGAACGCGCCTTCGTCGGCTGACGCCAACCGCACGCTGAAGGGCCTGAGCGTCGAGGACGCCCGGGGCCGCATCCTCGCGCGGGCCGCCGCCCTGCCCTCCGAAACCGTCCCGTTGGCCCAGGGCGATGGCCGCGTGCTGGCCGAGACCGTGACCGCGGTCCGGGACCAGCCGCCGTTCGACGCCTCGGCCATGGACGGCTGGGCGGTGCGCCGCGCGGACGTCGGCGCGGCCGCGACCCTGCGCATCGTCGGCGAGAGCGCCGCCGGGCGCGGCCACGCGGCGCCGCTGCAACCCGGCGAGGCGGTCCGCATCTTCACCGGCGCGCCCGTGCCGGACGGCGCCGATCTGGTGGTAATCCAGGAAGAGGCGGCGCGCGAGGGCGACCACGTCCGCCTCGGCCCTGCCGCCGGCGGCAGCCACATCCGCCCGCGCGGCGGCGACTTCAAGGCCGGCGCGGTGCTGCTGGAGGCCGGCGTCCGGCTGGACCCCTGGCGACTGTCGCTGGCCGCCGCCGCCGGGCGCGCGCAGCTGCCGGTGGCGCGGAGACCCCGCGTGGCCGTTCTGGCCACCGGCGAGGAACTGGCCGCGCCGGGCGATCCCGCCGGACCGTTCCAGATCTATGAGTCGGGCAGCCTCGGGCTGCTGGCCATGCTGGCCCGCTGGGGCGCGGCGCCGACACGGCTGACGCCGACCGGCGATGACGAGGCCGCCATCGCCGCCGCCGTGGCCGATATCCAGGCCGACGTGATCGTCACTGTCGGCGGCGCCTCGGTCGGCGACTACGACCTGGTCAAGCCGGCCCTGGCGACCCTCGGCCTCGAACTCGACGTCGAGACGGTGAACGTCAGGCCCGGCAAGCCGACCTGGTTCGGCAGGCTCGGCGACGGGCGACTGGTGCTGGGCCTGCCCGGCAACCCCGCCTCGGCCTTCGTCTGCGCCGAGCTGTTCCTGCGGCCGCTGGTTCTGGCCCTGCAGGGCGCGACGACGCCGCACGGGATGACGACCGCGGCTCTGGCCACGCCCCTGGCCGCCAACGGCCCCCGCGAGCACTGGATGCGCGCCCGGCTGGGACCCGACGGCGTCACCGCCTTCCCCGATCAGGACAGCTCTCTGGTCACCGTCTTCGCCGCCGCCGACTGCCTGCTCAGGCGGCTGCCGGGAGCGGAAGCGGCGGAAGTCGGGAATGTCGTGGATGTGCTGCGGCTGGCGCGCGGCTAGGTTCTGGGGGGGGGGGGGGGGGGGGGGGGGGGGGGGGGGGGGGGGGGGGGGGGCGGCGGGCG
>JBIKII010000256.1:0-3101 GCA_044361705.1 Caulobacter sp. | reverse complement strand
GGTACTCGAACTTGTCGACCGCCTTCATCAGGCCGATGTTGCCCTCCTGGATCAGGTCCAGGAACTGCAGGCCGCGGTTGGTGTACTTCTTGGCGATGGAGATCACGAGGCGCAGGTTGGCCTCGACCATTTCCTTCTTGGCCTGACGGGCCTCGCGCTCGCCCTTCTGCACGGTCTGGACGATGCGGCGGTAGTCATCGATCGGCACGCCGGTCTCGGTGGCCAGGGCGGCGACTTCCTGGCGGATGTCGCGGATCGAGGAGTCGTCGTTCTCGCTGAACTTGGTCCAGCGCACGCCCAGCGCCTTGACCTTCTCCGACCAGTTGGGGTCGAGCTCGGCGCCGAAATAGGCCTTGAGGAACTCGGCGCGGCTGATGCCGTAGCTGTCGGCCAGGCGCAGCAGGCGGCCTTCCAGCGCGATCAGGCGGCGGTTGATCGCATAGAGCTGATCGACCAGGGCCTCGATGCGGTTGTTGTTCAGCTTGAGGGTCTTCAGGCGCGTGACGATGGCCAGCGAGGCGGCCTCATAGGCCTTGCGATCCTCGTCCTTGAGGTCGCCGCCCTTGAGCCGGCGCTCGACGAGCTTTTCCTGCAGGCGTCGGAAAGCGTCGAACTCGGCGGCGATGGCGTCCAGCGTCTCCATGACGCTTTCGCGCAGTTCGCCTTCCATGGCGCTGACGGTCGGACCGGCGCCGTCATCGAAATCGTCGTCGTCATCCTCGCCCTCGGGCTTCTCCTCGCCCTCGACCGCTTCCTTGGGCTCGGCCGGCTCGGCGTCCTCGGTCGGCACGATCACCGGCGCGGCCGGGAACATCACGCCGTAGGTGCCTTCCAGATCGATCACCTCGCGCAGCAGGATCCGGCCGGTGCCGAGCTCCTCGCGCCAGACCATGATGGCCTCGAACGTCAGGGCGCTTTCGCACAGGCCGCGGATCATCGTGTCGCGGCCGGCCTCGATGCGTTTCGCGATGGCGATTTCGCCCTCGCGCGACAGCAGTTCGACGCTGCCCATCTCGCGCAGGTACATCCGCACAGGGTCGTCGGTGCGATCGTAGGCGCCCTTGGTCTCGGCTTCGGTGACGATCGCCGTCTCGCCGGCCGCGACCACCTCGCCGCCCTCACCCTCGGCCGCGTCTTCTTCGGCCTCGACGACGTTGACGCCCATCTCCGACAGCATGGCCAGCGTGTCCTCGATGGACTCGGAGGTCACCTCCTCGCTGGGCAGCACCTTGTTCAGCTCGTCCATCGTGACGTAGCCGCGGGCTTTGGCCTGCTTGATGAACTTCTTGACCCCGGCGTCGGTGAGGTCGAGCAGCGGGCCGTCCTTTTCGGGGGCCTCGGGCGCGTCGGTCTGGTCGGTGGCGGTCGTGCTCATTGCGATCTCCGGCGGGCCGCGGCGGGGGATGCGGGACGCCTACAAAATTCGGTCGTGACGCGACTAAGCGTCTCAGGGAGAGGTTTCACCGTCCGTCCACAGGGTTCCCGAGCGAACCGAGCGCTTGAGGGTATCCCGTTCAGCCTTGAGCCGCTCCAGCGCCGCCATGTCTGATCGCCCGCCCAGGTTGCCCTTGGCGGAGGATACGGCAGCCTCGAGCGCAGCCAATCGGTTCAGAACCTCAAAAGCGTACGTCCACTGGGACCTGGCGGTGGCGAGGGTGACATCCTGTTTCAGGAAGGGCGCGCCTGCTTGAGCAGCGGCCCGGTCGATGTCAGTCAGCAGCCCGGCAAATCCACGATCCCGCAGATGGCGGTTGAGAGCCCCTGAGTCAAGGTGATCAGCGTCGAGACGAAGGCGAATGATTTCAGCGGCCAGCGCTGACAGCGCCGGATCGCCGAACCCTGCGCGCTCGAAGGTCTCCAGATGATCATCGAGCCTGTGAGGATCATCGAGCACACCGCGCGCCAGGGCGGCGGCCAGGGGATCGAGCGCCGTCGACAGTCGCTTGGCTGCCGCCTTGCCTTCGGGCGTCGGAAACGTGGCCTCGAAGAGTTGTCCCGGACGACCGCCGGGCTTCCACGGGCGGTTCGGGACGAACGGTTGCCGCGCACCCTGCTGGGGCTTCTGGAACAGGGCGTCGAACCGGTCCAGCAGGTCATCGCGATAGGCCTGGGCCAGGTCCTTGTCGGCGATGGTGTTGGCCCGCTCGCGCAGCCGCGCCTTCAGGCCGGCCTTTCGCTCCGGCGAGTCGAGCGGCTCCTGGTCGCGCTCGCGGACGAACAGCGCGTCGGCGAACGGCGTGGTCTGGGCGAGCTGGGCGCGCAGGGCCGCCGGCCCCTGCTCGCGCAGGACGTCGTCAGGATCCTTGCCGCCGGTGACGATGGCGAACCGGAAGCTCTTGCCCGGCTTGAGCAACGGAAGGGCCCGATCGATGACCCGGCTGGCGGCGCGGCGGCCGGCGCCGTCGCCGTCGAAACAGAGGGTCGGCTCGGGATGCAGCCGCCACAGCACCTCCATCTGCTCCTCGGTCAGGGCCGTGCCCATCGGCGCCACGGCCGCGACCCCCGCCCGCTGGCAGGCGATGACGTCCATGTAGCCCTCGACCACAACCAGCGCGGCGTCCTCGCCATCGGCCGACGGCGGTCCGGCGTGCAGGATCTTGCGCGCCTCGTAGAGACCGTAGAGCAGCCGGCCCTTTGAGAAGATGCTGGTCTCGGGGCCGTTGAGGTATTTGGCGCGGGCCTCGGGGTCCATCGCCCGGCCGCCGAAGGAGACGGTTCGTCCCCGCTGGTCGGCGATCGGGAAGATGATCCGGTCGCGGAACCGGTCGTAGGGCGCCCCGCCGTCCTCGGGTGCGATCAGCAGGCCGGTCTCGACCAGCTCGGCCGGACGGGCGCCCTTGGCGATCAGATAGTCCTTCAGGGCGGTGCGGCCCGACGGCGCGAAGCCCAGCCGGAAGCGACTCCATTCGGATTCCGGCAGGCCGCGACGGATCAGGGTCTCGCGGGCCTCCTTGCCGGCCGGGCGCCGCAGCTCGCCCTCGAACCAGCTGGCGGCCAGCTCCAGCCACTCGGCCAGGCCCTGGCGCTTCCTGTCCTGCTCGGCGGCCTGGGGATCGGGCGCGGGCATCTGCATGCCGGCCTCGCCGGCCAGCCGCTCGACC
>JBIKII010000013.1:0-36847 GCA_044361705.1 Caulobacter sp. | reverse complement strand
GTTATCGATATGATCGCAAGCTCAGCGCTTTAGACCCCTCCACCATGCTTCGCATGGTCCCCCTCCCCCGATGGGGGAGGATTGAGGAGCGCGAACACCCGGCAGGCGCTGGCGAGCGGCCGCTCTCCGCGCCCCTCGTCGATCCGCGCGATCAGGCCCGACAGGCTCAAGGCCTCCACCGCCGCCGCGCGATCGAGCACCGCCCAGAACTCCGGTTCCAGCGCCAGGGAGGTGGCGTGGCCCGCGAGGTTGACCGAGCGCTTCTTCAGCCCGCCCGCCATCAGGGCTCGCGCTTCTTCGCGTCCAGGTCACGCGCCGCCTTCTCGAGGCGGGCCCGGGCCAGCGCCTTCTCCTCGCCCGTGCGGCCGAAGGCGACACGGTTCTGCGCCGCCTTGGCCTTGTCGTCGGCTTTCGCCCTGGCCTTGCGGACGCGGTTCAGGTTGACCGGCTCGCTCATGCCTTCTTCTTCGGCCGGGCCGGCACGGGCTTGATGACCACGGTTGATTCCAGTCTCAGCGGCTTGTCCCTGGGCATGGCCACCGGCGCGCGGCCGGGCCAGACGCAGTTCTGCATCGACAGCTCCCTGCGCAGGATCCACTGGGTGATCGCCTTGCCATTGGCCTTGCAGGACAGACCCACGGCCCACTGCGACAGTCCCGGCTGCTGGGGCCAGGCGAAGCCCATGGCGTTGCCGGCCGAGACCGGGCCGACCGCCGGCGTCACGGCCTTGCCGGACGAGGCGAACACCAACCGGTCGGGCGCGATCAGCCGCATGGAAAAGCCGCCGTAGCCCTTGGGGTCGTCGCTGCCGCCCAGCGCCAGGCCGTCGACGCTGGCGGTGATCACCGTGTCGAAGTCCAGCCGCCGGGCGCCCTTCTTCAGGGGCTGGATGCGGACGCTGGTGGTCTCGCGGGCGACATAGACCAGCTCGGGGCCCGAACTGACGATCCAGTCGACGTCCAGCACCAGCGTGCCGGCGCCGGTCCGGTCGGTGGAGAACACCGTCTTCTTCACCACGAAGGTCAGGCCCTTCATGAACCAGCCGTCGGCCACGACGCGGTCGCCCAGCCGCACCTGGTGCCAGCTCCAGAACAGGCCGCGCTGGTGCGGGTGATCGGCGGGCCGGTCCTGGGTCAGGATCGTGCCGTCGGGCGCGTAGAGCGGGTGGACGTAGTTCAGCCGCCCGGGCTCGCTGGCCGGGTCGGCCGGCCTGGTGCGATAGAACAGCACCGGCTTGTCGTCCTCGGTCACCGTCACCCCGTCGGGGCCGATCACGGCGTCGAGCAGGGCGGGGCGGGCGAGCGCCTGGGCCGGCCCCAGCAGGGTGGCGGCGGCGATCAGGGCGGCGGCGAACAGCGCTCTCATGCGTCGTCTTTCCTTAGCGCCCGGGCCAGGGCGGAACGATCCTGCGCCCTCGCCAGCCCGTCGTCATGGACGGCCTGGGGCGGGAGCATCTGCCGGGCGAACTGAAGCAGACTGATAAACAGGATATCGGCCGCCGAGAAGGCGTCGCCCGGCCGCCGGACCTTCCGGGTCGAGCGCGACCTGGGGTGTGAAACAGCGTCAGCATCGCAGCCTCTGCAACGTTCGCGCGAACATAAGCAGAACATCGATATCGTTGCAACCCTGGCAGGGCAGATGGAGTCGTGGGCGGCCGCTTCAGGATCGGCGGGCGACTGGATCACCGCCTGATCCTCGGCTAAGACGCCCGCCACAGTCCAGGGTCCAAAGCACCACCATGAGCGACACGCCTCCCGACCGCCTCGCCAGCAATCCCAAGAGCCCCTTCTACGACGAGGCGGTGCTGAACCGCGGCGTCGGCATCCGGTTCAAGGGCGAGGAGAAGACCAACGTCGACGAGTACTGCGTCAGCGAGGGCTGGGTGCGCCTGGCCGTCGGCAAGACCCTCGACCGTCACGGCAACCCGATGACCGTCAAGCTGCAGGGAACCGTCGAGCCCTACTTCCGCAACGACGCCAGCGAGTAACTCGCCGCACGAGGCCGGTGGCGCGCCGGCGCGACCGGTGGTGAAATGGGCCATGGCCCGGATCCGCACGATCGCTGGACGTCTGGCCGCCGGCGCGCTCGCGTTGACGGCCGGCGCCGCCGTGCACGCGCCGGTCGTCTGGGACAGCGACCTCAGCCCGCCGCCGGCCATCTCGGTGGCCCCGCGCACCCAGCGCCACCTCCTCGACGAACGCCTGCAGGCCCTGGGCGGGGCCTTCGGCGGCAGCGCCGGCATCGCCGTCTATAACGTCGACGAGGGCTGGGCGGCCGACTTCAACGGGGCGCAGGTCCAGCCGCAGCAAAGCGTCAGCAAGCTCTGGGTCGCCCTGGCCGTGCTCGACGCGGTCGATCGCGGCGCGCTGTCGCTGTCGACGCCGGTGACCATCCGCAAGGACGACCTCAGCCTCTTTCACCAGCCGCTCCGCGAGCGCGTAGGGCAGGGGAGCTACACCACGACCGTCGCCGCCCTGCTCAAGGGCGCGATCGTGCAAAGCGACAACGCCGCCAATGACGCCCTGGTCCGCACGGTCGGCGGGCCCTTCGCGGTGCAGATGGCGGTGGTCGGCAAGAACCTCGGCGAAATCCGCTTTGGTCCCGGGGAGCGCGAGATGCAGACCCGCGCCGCCGGCCTGACCTGGAAGCCCGAGTACAGCTTCAAGCGCGCCTTCTGGGAGGACCGCGAGGCCCTGCCGCCGGAACAGCGCCAGAAGGCGCTCGACGCCTACCTCGCCGACCCGCCGGACGGCGCCAGCGCGCTGGACATCGCCGAGACGCTCGGCCGGTTGAAGCAGGGCGAGCTGCTGTCGCCGGAGTCCACCGAGTATCTGCTGACCCTCATGGGCCAGACCGTCACCGGGTCCAGCCGCCTGCGGGCGGGCCTCGCCCCGGGCTGGACGCTGCGCCACAAGACCGGCACCGGTCAGGTGAACGGACGCCTCGCCACCGGCTACAACGACGTCGGCCTGCTGATCGCGCCCGACGGGACCGTCTACGCGGTCGCCGTGCTGATCGGATCGACCCGCCGGTCGTTCAATGAGCGCAGCGCCCTGATCGCTGATGTGGCCCGACTGGTCATCGCCAGCCATCCACCCGCGGCGGAAGTCGCGGCGCGATGACCCCCCTTATGTGGGGTTCCCGACCCAGCCTTCATGCGATGCTGACGACCCTACGTCAGCCGAAATTGGAGGTCGGTCATGTCGTTGCGTACCCTGGGGTCCTTCGCGCGCCTGCGCCTGGCCCATCTTTCCGCATTTGCCGCCCTGCTCGTTCCGGGGCTCGCCGTCGCCGCCACGGTCGGCGGCTATGTCTTCCTGCCCGCGCCGGCCGCCGAGCGCGGCGTGCTGCGGCCGATCGCGGGCGACCCGGCCTACGGCTACTCCTTCATCGATGAGCGGGGCTGGTACAGCGCTACCCTCCCGAGCGGCGGCAAGACCCAGGCGGGAAGCCGGCCCGGGACCCGAACGTTCGAGTTCACCAGCGGCGGGAACACGGCGATCTGCTCCGCCGCGACCTTCGAAGGCGGAAAGGGGCGCACTTTCGAGCAGCTCCAGGCCGGCATCCCGCAACTGAAGGCCAGTTTCGAATCCTCAGCGGCCAGGCAGCTGACCGTCCAGGAGTCAGGGATTCTGGAACTGCGCGACGACGGCGCCAACCACGTCCGCGGAGCCTACTGGGCCGGCCTGTCGGCGCGAAACCTCTACATCACGATGATGGTCATCGAGGTCCCGCGCGGGAACATCATCATCGGCTGCGAGACCAGGACCATCGCTCTGTCAAAGTACCTTACCACCATGGTCTTCCGCCTCGCCGAGGGCGGGCTGTGAATTGCCTTCTGCCGATCAGCGCCGTCGTGGCGCTGTCGGCGATGGCGGCGCCGTCACAGGCCCGCGCCCCGACCTGGATCCCGCAGTCGTCCAACGGCAATCCGGTCGCCGCCATCGGCGTCGGCGGCGGGACCAGTATCCAGGTGTTCTGCTACGCCCGGCCCTCGCCGCGCTATGTGCTGGTTGTGAAGGGGCCGGCGCGGGGCTTGAAGCCGGGCCTGGGCGTCATGGGGCGGGTGCAGGGCAAGTCGACGGTCAAGGTGCGCTTCGACCGGGTCGAGCTGGCCCCGGGCGGCCTTGCGGTGCTGACGGTGCAGGGCGGCCTGCGCGGCACGACCGGCGACCAGCCGCGCGCCCTCTACAGTGTCGAGGCCATCCGGGCGGCGAAGAAGCCGATCACCGTGTCTTCCGGCCCGTTCAGCATCACCGTCCCCGAGACCGGCGCCGCGGCGGCCATCGCCCCGCTGGAGAAGGCCTGCGGCGACGTGAAGGGGATGGCCAAACGAGCCGAGGGCCGCTTCGGCGAGGTCAACTGACCAGGCCGCCGCGACCTTCCGAGGCGGTCCTTGCGTGCTATAGCCGGGGCGACGACAACGGAGGATCAGGCCATGGCGCGCGAGAAGATCGGAGCGGCGGCGGCGACGGCGAAGCTCAAGGGCTGGTCTGTGGCGCCCGGCGAGCGTGACGCGATCACCAGGACGTTCAGGTTCGACGACTTCAATGCGGCCTTCGGCTTCATGACCCGCGTGGCGCTGAAGGCCGACCAGCTGGACCACCATCCGGAGTGGTTCAACGTCTACAACCGGGTCGAGGTGCTGCTGGCCACCCACGACGCCGACGGCGTCACTGACCTGGACGTCGAGCTGGCGAGCTTCATGGACAAGGTCGCGGGTTAGCCCGCGCCCTTCGGCAGCGCCGCCCGGAAGGCCTCGACGTCCAGCGCGACGCGTCGCGGGCGCGACCGGACCACGAAGACGAGGAACACCGGCAGCATCGCCGCCACAAGCAGCAGCTTCAGCCAGATCATGCCGCTGAAGGTCACCGGCAGCGCGATGACCACCACGGCCAGCAGGGTGAAGGCGGCCGCGACGAACAGAAGCTGCGCCCAGTAGGCCAGCGGCGCCGATCCCAGCCGCGCCCTCGCGCCGGGCGCCTGCGTGGCCACATGCTCGACGCAGGCCAGCACGAAGGGGCCGAAGCTGTCCGAACGGTCCTCGAAACTGCCGACGCCGGCGAAGTGGACGTTGTCGATCACCCAGGCGCCGCCCGGACCGCGCAGGGTCAGCTTGTGCCGCCAGGGCTTGAAGCGGGTCGGGGCGAAGGTCAGCCGGATCTCGCGGACCTCGGCCCAGCGCAGCAGCAACTCGCCGCCCTGCGGCCAGGACTGCCGCAGCCCTTCGGCCTCGACGACCCAGCGCCGCTCGCCCTTCTCGAAGAGATTTTCGCGTCTGGCGTAGGCGATCATGGTCGCACCCCCTTGCCGAACCATGTTTGACCCCTGATCAATGATCATCCACCCCGAAAACGGGGGGACGCCGTGGGAGGCAGGATTGGCAGTAGAAGTGGATTCCGGCGGGGTCGCCCCGGCCGCGACAGCGGTGAGCCGCGCCGGCTCCGAGAGCGCGCCGAGGCTCGGCCCCTGGAGACTGGCGGCCTTCGCCGCGCCCTGCATTCCCGTCGCGGCGATGATGATGCCGGTGACGATCTATCTGCCGGACTACTACACCCGTGATCTGGGTCTCAGCTGGCTGGCCATCGGGTTCGCCTTCTCCGCCGTCCGGCTGTTCGACCTCTGGCTCGACCCGGCGCTGGGCTTCATGATCGACAAGACCAACACCCGGTTCGGGCGGTTCCGGCCCTGGCTGGTCGCCGGCCTGCCGATGGCCGTGCTGGCGATCTGGATGCTGTTCATGGCCGGCCCGGGGATAACGGGTCTGCAGATCCTCGGCTGGCTGATCCTCGGCTTCCTCGGCCAGTCGATGGCGTCCATGGCCCACGTCGCCTGGGCGGCCCGGGTGGCGCCGGACTACAAGGGGCGCTCCCGCGTCTTCGCCTGGTGGCAGGCCTTCACGGTCATCGGCATGCTGCTGGCGCTGAGCATGCCGATCCTGGCGTCCCGGCTGTTCGGCCTCGACCATGGAGCGGGCGTCAAGGCCATCGGCTGGTTCGTGGTCCTGACCCTGCCGGTGTCGATCGCCATCGCCGTGCTGGTGATGCGCGAGCCGCCGTCGCCGCCCAACCACTCCCCGCCGCATTGGCGCCAGTACCTGCCCCTGCTGAAGCGAGGTTCGGTGGTCCGCTTGCTGCTTGTCGACATCGCCGTCGGCACCGGCCCCGTCCTGGCCGGCACCCTGTTCTTCACCTACTTCTTCGCCATCCGCGGCTATGAGCGATCAGACGCCGGAGCCCTGCTGCTGGTCTATTTCTTCAGCGCGCTTGTGGCGGCTCCCCTCTGGTCCTGGCTGGCCAACCGGATGAGCAAGCACAAGGCGCTGATGATCGCCTGTGTCGCCTACGCCACGGCGCAGGGCGGGGTGTTGTTCGTGCCGGATGGCCTTGGCTGGGGCATCGCGATGATGGCGCTGGCCGGCATCCCCTTCACCGCCGGCTCGATCCTGCTGCGGGCGATGATGGCCGACATCGCCGATCAGGAGCGCCTCGAGAGCGGTGTCGATCGCAGCGGCCTGCTCTTCGGCCTGCTCAGCGGCACCGTGAAGATCGGTTCGGCCACCGCCGTCGCGGGCGCCGGCATCCTGCTGACGACGGCGGGCTTCGATGCGAAGCTCGGTCCGCAGAACGACGCCGACGCGCTGATGATGCTGCAGGTCACCTTCGCGCTGGTTCCCGCGGCGTTCGGGCTGCTCGGGGCCTGGATCATCGCCGGCCACAAGCTCGACGCCGACGCTCACAACGATATCCGCCTTCGACTGGCCGCGCGTGACCGGGAGCACGAACCGCCGACACCGGTATAGCGCGCGTCAGGGAGAACACACCGCCACGCAGCGCGCGGCCAGCAGGGCGCCGGCGTCGAGCAGCGGGACGCTGAGCCTCGCGGGTTCGAGCACCAGAGGGACCTCGGTGCACCCGGCGATCAGGGCCTCCGCGTCCATCCCGGCGGCCAGCTCGGCCATGCCGTCCCGCACGTCCGCGCCCAGGTCCCCGGCCTTGATGCGGTAGACCAGGTCCATGAACCGCGCCTGCCGCGCCGCGTCGGGGACGACCGGCTCCAGCCCTAGGCTTTTCAGCCGTGCGCTGTAGAGCGCCACCGCCGTCGGGGTGCCGAGCACGCCGACCCGTCGCGCGCCGGCATCGCGGGCCGCCTCGCAGGCGATGTCGATCATGTCGATCAGCGGCAGGCCGGAGGCCTCGCGGATGATGTCGGCATAGGTGTGGGCGGTGTTGCAGGCGATGGCCAGAACATCGGCCCCGGCGACGGCCAGCCCCTTCGCCATGGCGCCGAGCACCGGTCCGGCCGCTTCGCTGTCGGTGTTGCGGTCCGGGATGTGCGGGTTGATGTCGACCAGCACCCGGATGTGGTCCTGGTCGCGCGCCGCGGGCGTCGCCGCCTGAAGCCGGGCCAGGAAGTCGAGGGTCGCGGCCGGCCCCATGCCGCCCAGGACGCCGAGGGTTTTCACAGCATCGCGCCCAGCTCGCCCTGGTAGCCGAACAGGCCCTGGGCCCCGCCTGTGTGGAGGAAGACCACCGTCTGCCCCTCGAACGCGCCCTCTTTCGCCAGGGCGATCAGGCCCTTCATCGCCTTGCCGGTGTAGACCGGATCGAGCAGCAGGCCCTCGGTGCGGGCGGCGAGGGCCAGGGCGTCGGCCACGCCCTGGTCGATCAGGCCGTAGCCCGCGCCCACATGGTCACAGTCGGCGACGACCATCTCGCGACTGACGCGCTCGCGGTGGCCCAGCAGGGCGGCGGTCTCGACGGCGAGGTTGAAGACGTTCTCCTCCTGCTTCTCCTTCGGCGCGCGGACGCCGATGCCCAGCACCGGGATGTCGGCGCCGCTGACCGCCAGTCCGGCGACCAGGCCCGCCTGGGTGCCGGCGCTGCCGGTGGCCGTCACGATCCGGTCGATGACCAGACCCTCGTCATTGGCCTGGGCCGCCAGCTCCAGAGCGCAGTCGACATAGCCCAGCGCGCCGACAGGGTTGGAGCCGCCGCCCGGGATCACATAGGGCGTGCCGCCGGCCGCGCGGACCGCCTCGGCGTCCAGCGCCATCTCGGCGTTCATGTCCGAGCCGGCCTCGACGGTGCGGATGCGCGCGCCCAGCAGCCGGTCGAGCAGGACGTTGCCGGACCACAGGTAGTCCTCGGCCTGGTTGCCGGTGCGGTTCTCCAGCACGACCCGGCAGGCCATGCCGAAGCTGGCCGCCGCCGCCGCCGTCTGGCGCACATGGTTGGACTGCACCGCCCCCTGGGTGATCAGGGTGTCGGCCCCCTGTTCCAGCGCCTCGCCGAGCAGGAACTCCAGCTTGCGTGTCTTGTTGCCGCCGCCGGCCAGCCCCGTGCAGTCGTCCCGCTTGATCCACAGGTCGACGCCCAGCTCCGCGCTCAGCCGGGGCGCGGGCTCCAGCGGCGTGGGCAGGTGGGCGAAGCGTGCGCGGGCAAACCGGGCGAGGTTCATATGGGGCGTCCTTGTCGACGGAAGTCGTGATACTATCTGACAGCAAATCATCGCGCTGGGGAGGAGACTCACATGTCCCCCAAGACCGTGTTCGCGTTCGCTGCTGTTTCAACGGCTATCGCCCTGTCCGCGGGATCCGCCTCGGCGGCCGCCTTCGTGCTCGGCGGCGGCATGGCCAACGCCTGCTCGAAGGCGGCGGTCGAGGGGCGGGATGATCGCGAGTCCCTTGCCCTCTGCGACATGGCGCTGGAGAGCCAGCCGCTGCTGAAGCGTGACCGCGCGGCGACGTTCGTAAACCGGGGCGTGATCCAGCTGCGCCGCAAGGACTACGCCGAGGCCCGCCAGGACTTCGACACGGCCGTGAAGCTGGACCCGTCGATGGGCGAGGCTTTCGTCAATCGCGGCGCCGCCCTGGTGGCCGAGCGCCGCTTCAAGGAGGGCGTGGTCGAGATCGATCGCGGCCTGGCGCTGGGCGCCGATGAACCGGAGAAGGCCTACTTCAACCGCGCGCTGGCCTGGGAGGGCCTCGACGACATGAAGGCCGCCTGGCTCGACTACCAGAAGGCGCTGGAGATCCGGCCCGACTGGGAGGCGCCGCGCCGTGAACTGACCCGCTTCACCGTCACCCGGGAATAGGAGAGCGCCTTGCGCCACCTCGCGCTTCTCGTCGCCGGCCTGGCCTTGGCCGCCGCAACGCCGGCCGCCGCCTCGGTCATGGTCGTCGGCAACGACATCGCCGTCGACTGCTCGAAGGCCGCCTTCGCCGGTCGCTTCGACCGCAAGTCGATCGAGACCTGCACCCGCGCGCTGCAGGAGGACCGCCTGGACCGCCGCGACCGCGCCGGCACCCTGGTCAACCGCGGCGTCATGCTGACCCGGGCCAGGGACTACGCCGCCGCCCGCGTCGACCTCGACAAGGCCGCCGACCTGGAGCCCACCCTGGGCGAGGCCTTCGTGAACCGCGGCGTGGTGATGATGGCCGACCGCGACTACGCCTCCGCCCTGGCGGAGATCGAGCGCGGCCTGTCGCTGGGCGTCGATGAACCGGCCAAGGCCTACTACAACCGCGCCCTCGTCCATGAATCGCTGGACGACGCCCGCGCCGCCTGGCTGGACTACCGCAAGGCCCAGGAGCTGGACCCGGAGTGGGACGCTCCGCGCCGCCAGCTGACGCGGTTCACCGTCACGAAGCCTTAGGCCACTTCGCGCGTTGAGCACCCGACCACTCTGGAGTCGGGGTTCCGAGTGCGCGTCGTTCTTCTTGCCGTCCTGATCGCCGGCCTCGCCGCGCCGGCGCTGGCCCATCCGTACGATCCCGACTGGCGGCGCCGCGCCAACGTCGAGGCGATGGAGCTCCAGGCCGAACGCGACCGCGCCGCGGCCAGCGCGCGCGAGACCCGCGCGCGCGAGGAGCGGGCCCGGACCGAAGCCAGGATGCGGACCCTGCGCGACGGTGAACTTGCCGGCGGTCCTTCCGCGTCGGGGATGACCTGGCGGCCGATGGCGACCGCCACGCCCCTGCCGCCGCTGACTCCGGCGGCCTTGTCCGCGGCCGTTCCCGACCTGACCGGCGACGCCGCCCGGATGGACGCCCTGATGGCGGAGGCCATGGCGCGTTCCACGGCCCGCGTCCGGGCGATGACCGGGGACAGGCCCCGCTAGACGCCGCCCGCAATCCGGGCCAGCGTGCCTGCTGAGATCCCTTGAGAGGAAACGACCATGCGTTGGCGCGGTGGACAGCGGTCGGGCAACATTGATGATCGGCGGGGCCTTGGGCCGGGCGGCGCGGCCGGCGGTATCGGCATCGTGGGCATCGTCATCGCGCTGGTCGGCATCTTCGTGTTCGACGTCGATCCCGGTCAGATGCTCAATATGGTCGGCCAGGGCGCGCCGGGACAGGAACAGGCCGCCGGCAAGCGGGGCAGTCCGGAGGACGAGGCCGGCGCCTTCGTCGACGTGATCGAGACCTCCACCACCCAGGTCTGGACCGAGCTGTTCTCGAAGTCCGGCGAGGGCTACAGCCCGCCGGAGGACGTGGTGATCTACGACCGGGCCACCGACACCGGCTGCGGCCAGGGCCAGGCCGCCATGGGGCCGTTCTACTGTCCCGCCGACCGGAAGGTCTACCTGGACCTGGCCTTCTGGAACGAGCTGGAGAGCCGGTTCGGGGCCAAGGGTGAATTCGCCCGCGCCTATGTCATCGCCCACGAGATCGGCCACCACGTCCAGAACCTGACCGGATCGCTGGCCGCCGTCCGCGCCGGCGTCCAGGGCGCGGACGGCGGCCAGGTCCGCATCGAGCTGCAGGCCGACTGCTACGCCGGCGTCTGGGCGGCCCGCGCCGCCTCCCTGTCCGGTGGCCAGGTGGCGCTGGACCAGGGCGACCTGGAGGACGGCCTGGGCGCCGCCGCCGCCGTGGGCGACGACACGATTCAGCGCCGCACCCAGGGCCGCGTGGTTCCCGACGCCTTCACCCACGGCACGGCCGAGCAGCGCATGCGCTGGTTCCGCCGCGGCTACGAGACCGGCGATCCGAACCAGTGCGACACCTTCACGGCGCGGACGCTGTAGGTTTCCGCCCGCTTTACTCGTCATGGCCCGGCTTGTCCGGGCCAGCCATGCGGGGTGGGCCGACGGAAAAGGGCGCGACCGATCGGCCGCGCCCTCATCCTTGTCGCCGGTGTTCGTGGGTGGCCCGGACAAGCCGGGCCATAACGAACGACGTGACGTTCGGCCCTACCCGCCGAACCGCTTGGTGAAGCGGAAGCCGATGGCCCGGGGCGGCAGCACCGAGGTGTAGAAGCTGCGCGCATAGACGGGGTCGCCGTTAACGTCCGAAACGATCTGGTTGTGCCGTGACGTGCTCCGGGCGCCCGTCTCGGCGTAGGTGTTCCAGATGTTGCTGACGTAGACGGTGGCGTCCCATGAGCCGTTGGACACCTTGATCGACGCATCGTGGATCGAGTAGCCGTCGAGGGTCAGGCCGCCACCCTTCCCGCCGGCGCGCGTAAGGACATCGCTTGTCCCGGTCAGTCCGTAGGCGATGTCGACACTCAGGCCGGCGATCGGCGGGGCGCTGTATTCCAGGTAGAAACTGCCCTTGTTCTCCGGCGAGCCCGGCAGCCGGTCCCCCGGCTCGCCGTTCTCGTAGGCGATCGTCGACTGGAAGCCCGGCGGGTTGATCGACGGGATCAGGTTCAGCGTCGTCTCGGTGAGCTCGGCCTTGGCGTAGGAGTAGTTGCCGCGGACCGTCAGGTTCGGCGTGACCTTGAAGCGGAAGTCCAACTCCGCGCCGATGCTTTCGGCCGCTTCGCCGTTCTTGGTGATCGGGATCAGGCCGTTCTCGGTCGCTGAGGCGACCTGCGGATCGGTCCATTCCACCAGGAAGATTGCGCCGTTGAGGGTCAGCCGACGATCAAGCCACTGGCTGTGGATGCCCAGCTCGTAGTTTTTCGTCTTGTCCGGGAAGTAGGCCATCTCGTTGGGCAGGCCGCAGGCGATCTGGTTGATCGGCAGCGGATTGGGGCAGGGCGCCACGCCGTTGGAATTGCCGATCCGGTAGCCTTCGCTGACCGTGGCATAGACCAGCACGTCTTCGGACAGGTCGTAGGACGTGTTGAACTTGAACAGCCAGCCGTCGTCCTCCTGGCCGCCGTCCTCGAAGTTCAGGGTGATGTCATTGGGGCCCGCCCCGCCGAACACCGAGTTGAACAGCGGGAAGTCGACCGCGCTGGCGGTCTCCAGTTCGTAGGCGTACTTGCGCGCCCCGAAGGTGACCTGCCAGGCGTCGGTGAAGCGATAGCTGATCTCGCCGAAGATCGCCTGTTCGGTCAGCTCGACCCGGTCGACCGAGTAGTATTCCAGGTTGTCAGGCCGGACCCCGCCGTTGAAGGCCGCGTAGCCCGGCGTGAACTCCTTGCTCTCCGAATTGCCTTCGTACTTGTTGTAGAAGCCGCCGACGATCCAGCTGAGCGGGCCGTCGCCCTTCGAGACCAGGCGGATTTCCTGGTTGATGCTCTCTTCCTCGGCGTCCTCGCGGGTGAAGGCGGTGAAGGCGGGGAATAGCTCGTAGCTGTACTCCAGGCCGATCAGCAGGTCGGTCTGGTCGCGCTGGCCGCTCTCCTCGTACTTCGAGAGGCCGGTGGCCGAGGTCAGGGTGGCGAAGCCGAGGTCAGCGGTGATCTCCAGCGCCACCAGGTTGTTGTCGCGCTCGTTGGGCTCCAGCACCCGCAGGGCGCTTTCGTAATCACCCACCGGCGCCGGCAGGGTCTTGACCCGGGCGCTGCTGATCTGGCGGGCGCCGACCTGCTGGTTCTGGAAGTACCAGGTCAGGTTGGCGTCGATGGCCTCGATGGGCTGCCAGCGGAAGGCCAGCCGGCCGGAGAGGGCTTCCTCGGTGTTGGCGTCGGCGACCCGTTTGGTGTTGGCGGCGATGTCGGCCGCGTTGCCGAGGGCGTCGGGATTGGACACGCCGACCTCGCGCACGACGTAGGCGTAGTCGATGAAGCCGCTGTCATCGAGGTAGTCGATCGAGCCGCGCACCGCGAAGCTGTCGCCGAGCGGCATGTTGAAGGTCAGGCCGACGTCGTAGCTGGCCGAGTCCGCTTCCTTGTAGCCGTAGGTCTCGCCGCGGACGATCAGTTCGGGCCCGGAGAAGGACGGGCGCCTCGGGATGTAGCGGACGGCGCCGGCCATCGTGCCCGCGCCGTACAGGGTGCCCTGCGGTCCAAGCAGGACCTCGACCCGCTCCATGTCGTTGAGCTTCAGGTCCAGCACGATCGGCACTTCACCGAGGTAGGTGGCGACCATGCCGCCGGTGGAGTTGCCCACGCCCTCGGAGCCGCCGATCGGGTCGGCGTTCAGGCCGCGCACGACGATGCGGTTGCCGTCCCGCCCGCCCTGGTCGACCAGGTGGATGCCGGGAACATAGGCGGCGATATCGGCGAGGTTCGAGAACCCCTGCGCCTCGATGGCGTCGCCGCCGATCGCGGCGATGTTGATCGGCGCGTCCTGCACCGTGGTGTCGCGGCGGGTGGCGGTGATGATGATCTCGTCGACCGTCGTTTCCTGCGCCAGCGCGGGCGCGGCGATCGGCAGGGCGAGCAGGCTGATCGAGGCGAACAGCGAGGCGCGGGTGAATGACATGGATACCCCCAGGGTAGTGACTGAATTGGAATGGACACTGAGGCCGGGAAGGGAGTCGCCGATACGCGACGCCGCCAACGCGGCCGAAACTCAACGCAACTGATGCAAAACACGGCGTCGCAGGGCGACCGTGGGCGCTTGTCTGTGCAACATGTGTCGCACGGGCGTTTCGTCCAAGTATCTATTGCGCTGTGTCCGGACGATCCGGGCGAAGGGGAGGCATGGGCGCCACAGCTGACAGTCTGGACGAGGCCGAGCGCCTGATGGCGCGCCGCGCCTGGCGGGAGGCGCACGCCCTCTGCCTGCGCGCACTTGAAACCGGCCCGGCGGGGCGGCCGCTGTTCCTGCTCGGCGTAATCGCCGCAGAGCACGGCAACCTGGCCAGGGCGGCGGAGCTGTTTGGCGAGGCCGCGCGGCTGGAGCCCGGCGTCGCCCGCCACCACGCGCACCTCGGCCGCTGCCTGATCGCCTTCAACCGCCAGGACGAGGCCCGCGCCGCCGCCGATCGCGCCCTGGCGCTATCGCCCGCCGACGCCCTGACCCTGGACACCATCGGCGTGGTCTACAGCCGCTCGGGCCTGCACGAGCGGGCGCTGCCGCTGTTCGAGCGGGCCGCGGCGCTGGAGCCGGGCAACGCCTCCTTCCAGCAGAACCTCGGCACCGCGCGGCAGTTCGCCGGGGACTTCGCCGGCGCCGAGCAGGCGCTGCGCGCGGCGGTCGCCCTGCAGCCGGACCTCTACCGGGTCTGGTGGGCGCTGGCCCAGATGTCGGCCCTGCGGCCGGAGGACGGCGCGCAGGCGCGGCTGGCGGGGCTGTTCCCCGCCGACCCGGACGCCGATCCCGACTGCGCCCTGCACGTCGGCCATGCCCTCGCCCGGCTGGCCGAGGACGCGGGCGATCCGCCGGCCGCCCTGGCCTGGCTGGCCAGGGCCAAGGCCGCCCGCCTGCGCGAGGTGGCCTACGACCCGGCGCGGGACGAGGGCCTGCTGGCCGCGGCCGCCGCGACGGTCGGCCCCGTGGCCGCCGGCGCGTCGGGCGCCGCCCCGATCTTCGTCGTCGGCCTGCCGCGGACCGGCACCACGCTCGTCGACCGCATCCTGTCCAGCCACCCGGACGTGGTCTCGGTGGGCGAGCGCACCGACTTCGCGCTGATCCTCAAGCGGATGGCCGCCACGCCCTCGCAACTGGTGCTGGACGAGGCGACCCTGGCGGCGGCGGCCGGCGGCGACGTCGACCTGGCGCAGGCGGGCCGGCGCTATCTGGCGGCCGTCGCTCCGCTGGCCGGGACGGCGCGGAGCCTCGACAAGATGCCGCTCAATGTCGTCTACGCCGGGCTGATCCACCGGGCGCTGCCGAACGCGCGGATCATCTGCCTGCGCCGCCATCCGATGGACGCGGCCTTAAGCAACTATCGCCAGCTGTTCGCCACGCGCTTCCCCTACTACGACTACGCGCTGGATCTGGAAAATACGGGCCGGTATGTCGCCGGATTCGAGGCCTTGGCGGACCAGTGGGCCGCCAGCCTGCCCGCCGAGCGCTACCTCAACTTCCGCTACGAGGACCTGGTCGCCGACCAGGAGGGCCAGACCCGCCGCCTGCTGGCCCACTGCGGCCTGACCTGGGACCCCGCCTGCCTGGCCTTCCACGAGAACGCCGCCCCGGTGGCCACCGCCAGCGCCGTGCAGGTCCGCAGCCCGCTCCATGCCGGTTCGGTCGGCCGCTGGAAGCGCTACGGCGAGGGGCTGGAGCCGATGCTGGCGGCGCTGCGCGCGGCGGGGGTGGGGGTGTGAGCCGGCTTGCCCCCGGAACGGGCCGGGCCTAGTCTCCCCGTGTTCTCCGCGGGGTGGCGCTCAAGCCACTGAGATTCGGCTGATGCCGTGACGCGCCGAACCTGATCCGGGTCATGCCGGCGAAGGGAGAGGAGCCACACTCTGATCCGCTCATCCCGGCGAATGCCGGGACCCAGATTCAGCCTGAGCTTTCAGGATCCTGGACTGGGGGCGGCGCTCGCAACTGGGTCCCGGCATTCGCCGGGATGAGCGGAGAGTGGGGAAAGTTCCCGACGCCGCGTGACCTCAACGCCCGAGGACCGCGCCATGAACATCAACGCCCCCGTTTCCCCCAAGACCGACGATGTCGCGGTCGGCCCGCGTCTGGGTAGCCGCAAGGTCTATGCGTCGGGCGAGCTGTTCCCGGACATCCGCGTGCCGTTCCGCGAGGTCGAGCTGCACCCGACGGCCAACGAGCCGCCGCTGACCGTCTACGACCCCTCCGGCCCCTACACCGACCCGGACGCGGTGATCGACATCGAGCAGGGCCTGCCCCGTATCCGCGAGCCCTGGATCGTCGCGCGGGGCGATGTGGAGGAAGTGGCCGAGCCGCGCGAGGTCAAGCCCGAGGACAACGGCTTCGCCCAGGGCAAGCACCTGGCCCCGCAGTTCACCGCCCGCCGCCCGATCTTCAAGGCCCGCGCCGGGGCGCCTGTCACCCAGCTGGAGTACGCCCGCGCCGGCAAGATCACCGCCGAAATGGAATACGTCGCCATCCGCGAGAACCTGCGCCGCGAGCAGAACCAGCCGTGCGTGCGCGACGGCGAGGACTTCGGCGCCTCCATCCCCGACTTCGTCACCCCCGAGTTCGTGCGCCAGGAAGTGGCCCGCGGCCGGGCCATCATCCCGGCCAACATCAACCACGGCGAGCTGGAGCCGATGGCCATCGGCCGCAACTTCCTGGTCAAGATCAACGCCAACATCGGCAACTCGGCGGTGCTCTCCACCGTCGCCGACGAGGTCGACAAGATGGTCTGGGCCACCCGCTGGGGCGCCGACACGGTCATGGACCTGTCGACCGGCCGCAACATCCACAACATCCGCGACTGGGTGATCCGCAACAGCCCCGTGCCCATCGGCACCGTGCCGATCTACCAGGCGCTGGAAAAGGTCAACGGCGTGGCCGAGGACCTCAACTGGGAGGTCTTCCGCGACACCCTGATCGAACAGGCCGAGCAGGGGGTGGACTACTTCACCATCCACGCCGGCGTGCGCCTGCCCTTCATCCCGATGACGGCAAAGCGCGTCACCGGCATCGTCAGCCGGGGCGGCTCGATCATGGCCAAGTGGTGCCTGGCCCACCACCGCGAGAGCTTCCTCTACGAGCGCTTCGACGAGATCTGCGAGATCATGCGCGCCTACGACGTCTCCTTCAGCCTCGGCGACGGCCTGCGCCCCGGCTCGACCCGCGACGCCAACGATGAGGCCCAGTTCGCCGAGCTGCGCACCCTGGGCGAGCTGACCAAGGTCGCCTGGGGCCACGGCTGCCAGGTGATGATCGAGGGGCCCGGCCACGTGGCCATGCACAAGATCAAGGCCAACATGGATGAGCAGCTCAAGCACTGCCACGAGGCGCCCTTCTACACGCTCGGCCCGCTGACCACCGACATCGCCCCCGGCTACGACCACATCACCAGCGCCATCGGGGCGGCGATGATCGGCTGGTTCGGCACGGCCATGCTCTGCTACGTCACGCCCAAGGAGCACTTAGGGTTGCCTGACCGCGACGACGTGAAGACCGGCGTCATCACCTACAAGCTGGCCGCCCACGCCGCCGACCTGGCCAAGGGCCACCCGGCGGCGGCGCTGCGGGACGACGCGGTGTCACGCGCGCGGTTCGAGTTCCGCTGGGAAGACCAGTTCAACCTCGGCCTCGACCCGGAGACGGCCCGCAAGTTCCACGACGCGACGTTGCCGAAGGAAGCGCACAAGACGGCCCACTTCTGCAGCATGTGCGGGCCGAAGTTCTGCAGCATGAAGATCAGCCAGGAAGTGCGGGAGTTCGCGGCGGGCATGGCCCCGAACGCGGCGCTGGGGGCGTCGGCCGTGGATGCAGAGGCTGGTATGGCGGAGATGTCGAAGAAGTTCCGTGAGCTGGGAAGTGAGATCGAGGTGAAGGTGGAGTAGCCGCCAACTCCCCCACCCCCGTCTTCCCGGCCCCAGGGTCGCGCGAAGCGCGCCCGAGGATAGACTCCGGCCGGGATCCATGAATCCGCTCCGGGCCCTTGCCCTGTATGGATCGCGGCGGCGGCGCTAGCGGTCGGGCCGCTGCGGTGGTGGCGGGGCCGGGCGCACGGGTGTGGGCGCCTTGCTCTGGCCGCCAGAGGTGGGCATCGACAGCGAGGCGCACATGAACGACGTGCCCGGGGCGAACTTCCAGGACACGGTGGGCGCTACCGGCAGGCCGCAGGCGTTCTTGACGCAGCAGGCAGTGAGTGCGGTCCTGCAGGCCGGGTTGCAGCAGTCCGCCGCCGGAAAGGCGCAGTCGGCCAGGAGCAGGGGTGAGTTCGCCTCCAGCGCGACGGCCTGGCGGGAGGCGCTCCCCGCGAGGAGGGCCATCGCCGCCACAGCTGCGAACGACCAGGATGCCGTGCGTTTCATGCTTGAAGCCTTTCGGCGGAACAAAGGTCTGCGAAAGAAGCCATGGGCCGCCCGGGCTGACAAGCTTTTCGCGCGGGCGCGAGAAGGGCAGGGGCGAGGCCTGCGGAAACAGAGTGACTGTCCCCCTTTTCCCGAGCCCTGTCCCGCAAGGGATCGGGGCCAGGCGCCCGCGCGCGTCGGCGCCGGCCTGTGGGGCCGCGCGCGGCTTCGCGGGCGGGGCTTTGTCCCCCTATCAGGTCCGGCGCCACTGCCTCGCTCCGCGTGCACAAACCGCGATCGAGACTCCGGGGACGCTACGCCTTTCCCGGTCCCGGCGCGGCGTCGATGTCGACCACGCCCTCGATCTCCACGACCAGCGGGGGCGGCGGGGTGGCCGCGTCGCCGGCGGCGGCGCGCTTGGCGGCGATCTGCGCCTTGGTCTCCTCGTACTTGGCCCGGGTGATGCCGTAGCGGGCGTAGAAGGCCGCGGCGATCAGGCCGGGGATGGCGGCCAGCACGCCGTCCCACAGGGCGAGGTTCTGGACCACGCTGTCCGGCACCTGGCCCGGCACGGCCTTGGCCGGGAAGCTGATCCACAGCAGCACCAGCCCGGCCATCAGGGCGCCGATGGCCTGGTCGACCTTGGCGGCCAGCGAGCGGGTGGCGTAGAGCACGCCCTCCTGCCGCAGGCCGAAGCGCAGCTCGTTCTCGTCGGCGATATCGGCCAGGGCCGACATCACCGTGATGCTCAGGATGCTGGCGGCGGCGAAGCCGACCACCGAGAAGGCGATCAGGATGCCCAGCAGGCCCGGCGTCTCCGGCCCGATGACGCCCATCTGGCCCAGGACGTTGGGCAGGGCCGGCCCCACCGAGTAGACGACCGCCCAGACGATCATCGTCAGCCGCTTGTCGAAGGCGCGGTGCATGCGGGCGGCGAAGATGAAGCCGGCGATATAGCCGCTGGCGCTGCCGATGATGAACCAGCGCAGCTCCTCGGACGTCAGCTCCCAGTAGAAGGTGTTGATGTAGAGCCCCAGGCCCGCCCGCAGGCCGATCATCAGCGACAGGAAGAAGAAGGCGACCAGCAGCCACACATAGTTGAGGTTGCGCATCACCTTGACGATGTCGGCGAAGAACTCGAACGGGCTGAACCTGGGCAGATTGTCGGCGGGCTTGGGCAGCCGGGCGATCTGGTCGCGGGTGAACCAGCCCGAGGCGAACAGGATGGTGATGGCGATGGCCGCCAGCCAGAAGGCGAACGGGCCGTAGGGCTCGGGATTGAGCAGGCCGCGCGGGTACTCGGGCGTGGCCTTGAACACGTAGCTGAGGGCGAAGAAGGCGGTGCCCGCCGCCCCGGCCCAGGTGAAGAAGTTGTTCCAGCTCATCACCTTGGACCGCTCGAGGTAGTCGCGCGACAGCTCCCCGCCCAGCGCCAGGTGCGGGGTGTGGAAGAAGGTCATGAACTGGCGCATCAGGGTCACCGAGACGCAGAACCAGGCGAACAGCGCCCACTGGCCCATCCCGGCCGGCGGGTTGAAGATGGCGATGAGGGACAGGCCGATGGGGATCGGGGCCGCCAGCATCCAGGGGTGGCGCCGGCCCAGCCGCGAGCGCGTGCGGTCCGACAGCGAGCCGACCAGCGGGTCGGAGATCCCGTCCAGCACCAGGCTGGCGGAAATGGCCAGCCCCGCCAGCGCGGCCGGCAGGCCCAGGACCTGATTGTAATAGAACATCGCGTAGGCGGTGACGGAGTACAGCGCGATCGACTCGGCCGCCGAGCCGATGCCGAAGAAAAACTTGGTGTCCAGGCGCAGGCGCTCAGGCGCCGCCGGGGCAGATGTACTCAAGGCCGATGTCCTCCCGCGATGGCGCCTGTTTCCGGCGGGGTCCCGGAAAACACCCGGGGCCGCCATACCGCGCTTTCCAACAGCAAGCGGGAATCCTGCCTCTGCGTCAACCGGGGCTGTACTTCATCGGCGAAAGGATGCGGCGGGCTACTGCGCCAGCGGCAGGGCAGCGATGGTCCAGCCGTACCAGAGCACCGCCCCGACCAGCGCCACGCGGTGGACCCAACGGTTGCGGATCGCGATCAGCGCCCCGTAGAGGCCGATGACGATCCATGGCGCGTCCAGCAGGGCGTCCAGCCAAGGGAGCGGTCTGCCCTGCGGACCGCCGATCTGGACCATCCACCCGATCCAGCCCGCCAGCCAGAACAGCAGCAGTCCGCAGATCATCGCGCCATAGGTGAACGGCCGGGTTTTGTCATAGTGGGCGTAGAGATCGATCTCGCCCTCGTCGGCTACTTGTTCCGGCAGGACGAAGGCCGCAGCGAGATACGGAAAGAGCAGCTTCAGCACGCCCAGCAGCACCAGGCCCATGGTCGTGCTGGTGCGCAGGCGATCGGGCCACTGGAAAAGCCAGACCGATACGATGACGAGGAAGACAAGAGTCGCCAGCAGCAGGGGCTCGGGCGCCCATTTTACCCGTCGCCCGGCCAGGGCCAGGCGGTGGAGGCTGGACGCCATATGGGCCAGCGCCAGCCCCAGGATCACGGCGCTCAGGCCGAAAGTGAAGTCAAACAGCGTCATCGGCGTCCCCGTTTCCGCTAGGATAGCGGGCTGCGCGCCGATGGAAAGTGGTGTGCGAGGATGCCCGGACGCGGATCCTACTGCGGGCCGCGCAGGCCCCTCAGCGTGTCGCGCAGGCCGGGCTTGCGCGTCGGCTTCGCCTTGGCCGGGGCGGCCGGCGCGGGCGTGGCGACCGGCGGGACGGCCGGGGCTGGGGGCGCCTCGGCCGCCGCTTCCGCCTCCGCCGGAGCGGCGAGCAGGTCGTCGATGGCGGAGGGGGCGGCGGTTCCGGCGTCGGCGTCCGGGCCGGCCGCCGGGGCCTCGGCCATGTCGACGACGGGGGCGTCGGTCCCGGCGGGCGCGTCCTCCACCAGCGGCGCGGTCTCGACGGCGGCGACCGGGTCGATCGGCGCCTCGGGCGTCGGGGTTTCGGCGTCGTCAGCCGCGGCGGCTTCGACGGCGGCGACGGCGGCGACGGCGGGCTCCACCGGCGTCTCGGCCAGCGGGGTCGGGGCGGCCTCGGCCAGCGCGGCGGGCTCCGCCGCCGGCTCGGGGGCGGCCGGGGCGGCGACCGGGACGGCGGTGTTGGCGGTCAGGGCCTGGCCGAACAGCAGGGAGCGGGCCTCCAGCGCCCTGGCTGTCTCCTCGCATTTGGCGGGCGGCGCCCAGCTCATCCAGAACTGCGCCAGCTGGGCCTTGGGCACGGTGGTGGCGCCGGTCCAGACGCCGCGCCCCTTCCTGATGGCGGCGGCGCCCTGCTGGGCGATGGTCGTGGGGCTGGCCTTCTCGGCGGCCTCGATGGCGCGGCGGAACAGGTCCAGGCTGGCGATCGCGTCCCGCTTCTGGGCCGGATACACGACCTTGATGTTCTCCTCGGTGCTGGGCGTCGGCCAGGCGCGCTCGATGCGGATCACCTCGGGCATGGCCCGGTCATAGAGGTCGATGTAGCCGCTGATCGCGCCGAAGCACCAGCCGACGTAGCCGTAGTCGTCGGACGGCGCCGAGACGGGGCCGCCCTGGATGGGCAGCGGGGCGACGTCCGACCTGCGCGGCGCGGCGGTCGCCACGGGGCCGTCATCGGCGGACGCCGTCGCCGGCGGCGCGTCCTGGGCCAGCAGGGCGAAGGCGAGAAGGAGGATCGGGGCCATCAAGAAGGTCCTGTACTGATGTCGTCAGGCGTCGCGGTCGGCAGGCCCGAAACCACCGCCCCCCGGGGTTTCGATCTCGACGACGTCGCCGGGCCGCACCGTAATCGAGAAGCAGCCGGGAAGTTCCTTTACCCCGCCGTCCGCTGCGATCAAACGCTGACGCCCCGCCTGTGCGGCTCCACCGCCGCAGATTCCCTGAGGACTGTGGCTTCTGCGCGTCGAAAGCAGGGCCGCTTCCATCGGAGCCAGGAAGCGCATGCGGCGGATGGCCCCGTCGCCCCCGCGATGGAGGCCTTCGCCGCCGGAGCCGTGGCGGACGCCGAAGTGCTCGACCCGCACCGGGAACCGGCGCTCGAGGATCTCCGGATCGGTCAGCCGCGAGTTGGTCATGTGGGTATGGACGGCGCTGGCGCCGGCCCGGGACGCTGTCGCGCCCGCCCCGCCGCAGATCGTCTCGTAGTACTGCTTCTGCTCATCGCCGAAGGTGAAGTTGTTCATGCTGCCCTGGCTGTTGGCCATGGCGCCGATGGCGGCATAGAGCGCGTCGACGACGTGCTGGCTGGTCTCGACGTTGCCGGCGACCACCGCGGCCGGCGGCTCCGGGTCGAGCATCGAGCCATGCCGCGTGACGATTTTCAGCGGCGTCAGGCAGCCGGCGTTCAGCGGGATGTCGTCGTCGACCAGGCTGCGGAACACATACAGCGCCGCAGCGTCGACGATGGCCGACGGGGCGTTGAAGTTGTTGCCCAGCTGGTCGGCCGAGCCGGTGAAGTCGAGTACGGCCTCGCCGGCGGCCGCATCGACCTTCACCGTGACCACCACCTCGCCGCCGCCGTCCATCGGCGCGCGGGCTTCGCCGTCGGTCAACTTGCCGACCGCGCGGCGCACCGACTGCTCGGCGTTCTGCTGCACGAAGGTCATGTAGCGGGCGACGGTCTGCGGCCCATGGGCGCGGATCATGTCCGCGACCGCCGCCGCGCCGGCCTGGCAGGCGGCGATCTGGGCCTTGAGGTCGGCGAGGTTGCGGTCCGGCGCGCGAGCCGGCCAGCGGCCTGTGGCCAGCGCCGCGCGGGTCTCCGCCTCGAGGAACCGGCCCTCGCGCATGATCGGCACGGCGTCCAGCAGCACGCCTTCTTCATCCAGCGTCTTCGAGAACGGCGGCATGGAGCCGGGCTGGATGCCGCCCACGTCGGCGTGGTGGCCTCGCGCCGCGACGTAGAAGGCCGGGGGCTGCGCCTCGTCCATGAACACCGGCATCACAACGGTGATGTCCGGCAGGTGGGTGCCGCCGAAGTAGGGGTTGTTCAGCGCGAAGGCTTCGCCGGGCTTCAGAACCGGATGCCGCGCCTTGGTGGCCCGCACGCTGGCGCCCATGCTGCCCAGGTGCACCGGCATGTGCGGCGCGTTGGCGACCAGGCCGCCGCCCGCGTCGAACAGCGCGCAGGAGAAGTCGAGCCGCTCCTTGATGTTGACCGAGTGGGCCGTCCGCTCCAGCGCCGCGCCCATGGCCTCCGCCACGCCCATGAAGCGGCGGTTGAACAGCTCCAGGGTGACGGGATCGGGCCTGTCGGCGGTGATCGCAGCGGCGGCCAGCGGGACGGTGCGGACGAGGCGGATCAGTCCGTCGGTTTCCGCCGTGGCGCGCCAGCCCTCGGCGACGGCGATCTGTGTGTCGCTGCGGATGATGAGGGCGGGGCCGTCGAGGAGCTTCAACTGATCGGCGTGAACGACATTGGATGCCTCCCTCTGGGGGAGCTGTCGCCGCGAAGCGGTGACTGAGGAGGTCTGGTCAGAACCCGCTATATCCCCTCCGTCTCGGCTTCGCCGCGCCACCTCCCCCAGAGGGGAGGGGCCGGACGACGCTGAAGCCTCCGCCTCGACGCTGCCGATCAGGATGGTCCGGTCGGGCTCGATGAAGCCGAACAGGCGATGGTGGGCGGTCTCGAAGGCGCTTCTGGCCTCGGCGAGCGCGCCCAGCTGGACCGGCAGCGCCGCGTCGGCGCCGTCGTAGCGGAGCAGAAGGCTGCACCTGACAGAGCCGGCGTCAGACCCCTGGGCTGCGAGCGCCTCCTGGGCCTCGTCGGCGAGTCGGTCGGCCAGCACCCGCGCGGCGGCCAGCCCGGCCTCGGCCAGCGGCTGGTCCAGACCCGCCTGTCTCAGCGCGCCCACCCGCGCCTGGCCGATGCCCCAGGCCGACAGCAGCGACGCATGCTTCGGGCTCAGCACCTCCGTCACGCCCAGCGCGTCGGCGACCTGGCAGCAGACCTGGCCGGCCGCGCCGCCGAAGCTGACCAGGGCGTGGGCGCGGGGGTCGAAGCCGCGCTCGGTGGAGATGCGGCGCACGGCCTGGGCCATCTGCTCGACCGCGACAGCGATGAAGCCCTCGGCGGCCGACTCGACACTGAGTTCCATCGCTTCGGCCAGCTCCGCCAGCCTGGCCCTCGCGGCGGCCGGATCGAGCGGCGCGTCGCCGCTCGGGCCGAACGCGGAGGGAAACCACGCCGGGTCCAGCCGGCCGAGCACGAGGTTGGCATCGGTGACGGTGGCCGGCCCGCCGCGGCCATAGCAGGCGGGACCCGGGTCGGCGCCGGCGCTGGCCGGCCCGGCCCGCGCGCGGAAGCCGTCGTAGGTGAGGATCGAGCCGCCGCCGGCGGCCACGGTCTCGACGTCGAGCATCGGGCTGCGCAGCCGCGCCCCGGCGACGCGGGCTGTGTCGCGCCGCTCCAGTGTGCCGGCGAAGCGACAGACGTCGGTCGAGGTGCCGCCCATGTCGAAGCCGAGGACCGCGGCGGCGCCTGTCGTCCGCGCAGTCTCGGCCACGCCGACCACGCCGCCGGCTGGTCCGGACACCACAGCGTCCTTGCCTCGGAAGGCTTCGGCGCGAACGAGCTGACCGGCCGAGGTCATGAACCACAGGGGTGCGCCCTCGACCGCCTGGGCCACCTGCTCGACATAGGCGCGCAACACCGGCGTCAGGTAGGCGTCGGCCACCGCCGTTTCGACGCGCGGGACGAAGCGGGGCAGGGGGCTGGCTTCGTGGCTGAGCGCCACATAGTCGAAGCCGGCGGCCCGCGCGAGCCTCCCCGCCGCCTCCTCATGGGCGCGATTGAGGTCGCTGTGCAGGAAGGCGATGGCGACGCTGGTGAAGCCGTCGTCGCGCGCCGCCGCCAAGGCTGCGGACAGGGCCGGGGCGTCGAGCGCCGTGACCACGGCGCCGTCGCTGGCCAGTCGTTCGTCGGCCTCGACGACCCCGGCGTACAGTGGGTCAGACCGAACGATGTCGAGGGCGAAGAGGTCCGGCCGCGACTGGTCGCCGATGAGGATGGAGTCGCCAAATCCCCGGGTGACGACCAGCAGGGTCCTGGCGCCCTTGCGTTCGAGCAAGGCATTGGTGGCGACGGTCGTGCCCATCTTGATCGCCGCGACCCGTTCGGCCGGAAAGCGGTCGCCGGGCGCCGCGCCCAGCAGACGGCGCATCGCCTCCACCGCGGCGTCCGCATAGGAGGGCGAGGCCGAGAGCAGCTTGAGCGTCTGTTCGGCGCCGTCCGGATCGCGCCCGATGACGTCGGTGAAGGTGCCGCCCCGGTCGATCCAGAAGGTCCAGCGGAAATCTGTCCTTTCCGTAACGTCGCTACCGATTGCCATGCGCTCGCCAGAATCCTAAGCTCTGCCTATCCCATGAGCTTCTGGCGAAACATTGCAAGCCTCGCGGCAAGGGGCGTCGACGACGCCGAATGCGCGGATTGTCCGGCGGGCCTGCCGGGCGAGGATCCGGCGTTCACGACCGCTGTCACGGCCCTGGGTGCAAAGCTCGCCCGCGCCGACGGCCGGGCCACCTCCGGCGAGTTCGATATGTTCGCCTCGGTTTTCCAGCCGGACTCCGGGTCAGAGCGCAACATCCACAGGCTCTACGATCTGGCCCGCCAGACCACGCACGGCTTCGAGAGCTATGCCAGCAGGCTGGCCAAGCGCTACCGCGCCTGCCCGCAGATCCTCGAGGATGTCCTCGATGGACTGTTTCACATCGCCGCCTGCGACGGCGCCGTGACGCGGGACGAGCTCGACTACCTGGAGCAGGTCAGCCATCTGTTCGGCTTCTCGCCCCTCACGTTCCGCCGCCTCAAGGCGACCCACATGGGCGCCGGTCCGAACGATCCCTACGTGATCCTTGGCGTGTTGCCGGACGCCACGGATGCCGAGGTCCGCGCCGCCTGGAGGGCCCGGGTATCGGATGCTCACCCGGACCGTGCCAGGTCCCGCGGGCTGCCGGACGAGTTCATCGAGGTGGCCGAATCCAAGACCGCCGCCATCAACGCCGCCTTTGACACCATTACCCGGGAAAGGCGGGATATGCCGCTGGAGGGCGCCGCCTGAACGGGCGAAGGGTGAATCTCTCGCTCTTCACGCGGGTGTTCAGTTGACGTTGAGCGCGTTCACACAATTTAATGAAGATGAAGGCCGTCTCCCAACGCGGCCCCACGAGGACGAGATGGACAATCAGACGACGGGTCGGAGCGGTTCCAGATCAGCGGTGCAGGGCCTCGCCTGGGTGGCCGGCGCGCTGGCGACATGCGCCGCGCTGGCGATCGGCGCGGTGTTGGCGGTTTTCGCCACGCTGACCGTCGTGGTCATCGCCCTGATGTCCAGCGCGCTGCTGGGCCTCGCGGTT
Source organism: Caulobacter sp. (assembly GCA_044361705.1). Lineage (GTDB taxonomy): Bacteria > Pseudomonadota > Alphaproteobacteria > Caulobacterales > Caulobacteraceae > Caulobacter. The sequence continues at coordinate 10,449 of JBIKII010000013.1, read as the reverse complement.
CTCGCCAACCGCGCCCGCCGTTCGGTTCGGGCCAAGGCCTCGACCGACTCCGACATCATCGAAGCCCGCAATGTCGGCGGCCATTCCTGGGTCGCCTACGGCTGGAACGAGCGGCGGTAGGCCTTAAGGGTCATCGGCCAGCCTTCGGGTCTGGGTAGACAACTCACGCCTCGCTTCCCTCAACGTCATGCTTGCACGGGCCGGCGCCTCACCGCATGGTGCCGTTCAAACAAGCGTTCGGCCAAAGCGGCCTGAGGGAGAGCGACATGATCGGCGTGGTGGCGACTTTGAAAGTGCAGCCCGAGAAGGCGAGCGAGTTCGAGAAGGTGTTCCTCGATCTGGCGGCCAAGGTGAAGGCCAATGAGCCCGGCTGCCTGATGTACCAGCTGACCAAGAGCCGCACCGAGGCCGGCGTCTACAAGGTGCTGGAAGTCTACGCCTCCGACGAGGCGCTGAAAGCCCACGGCGGCACCGACTACTTCAAGGCCGCCGGCGCGGCGATGGGGCCAACCATGGCCGGCCGTCCCGAGATCGAATACCTCGACGGCGTGGAGTAGCGGCCGTGGACCTCGCTTTCTCGGAAGAGGACAAGGCCTTCCAGCGCGAGGTCCGCGACTGGATCGCCGAACACTACGACGAGGACCTGCGCAGGCAGATGTCCCAGTCCAAAAACGGCTATCTCGACAAGGCCGGCCAGGTGAAGTGGCAGAAGAAGCTGGCCGCGCGCGGCTGGGCCGCCACCAACTGGCCGGTCGAGTATGGCGGCACGGGCTTCACGCCCAGCCAGGCCTACATCTTCAACATGGAGATGAGCCTGGCCGGCGTGCCGACCTCGTCGCCGATGGGTCTGAAGATGGTCGCTCCGGTGATCATGGCTTTCGGCTCGGAGGAGCAGAAGGCGCAGCACCTTCCGCCGATCATCAACTCCGACATCTGGTGGTGCCAGGGCTACAGCGAGCCCGGCTCCGGCTCCGACCTCGCCAGTCTTCAGATGAAGGCCGAGCGGGACGGCGACCACTATGTCCTGAACGGCTCGAAGATCTGGACGACCCACGCCCAGTGGGCCGACTGGATGTTCTGCCTGGTCCGCACCGACAACAGCGGCAAGCCGCAGAACGGCATTTCCTTCCTGCTGCTGCGGATGGATACCCCGGGCATCCAGATCAAGCCGCTGCCGACGCTGGACGGGCCGGCGACCGACGAACAGGAGATCAACCAGGTCTTCTTCGACAACGTCCGCGTGCCGGTCGCCAACCGGATCGGCGAGGAGGGCAAGGGCTGGACCTACGCCAAGTACCTGCTCGAGTTCGAGCGCGGCAATGCCTATGCGCCGGGGCTGATGAACCAGCTCAAGAAGGTGCGGACTATCGCCGCCGCCGAACTGTCCGACCAGGGCGAGCCGCTGATCCGGGACCGCGATTTCCAGCGCAAGCTGGCGGAGATGGAGATCCGCATCGAGGCCCTCAACGCGACCGAGCTGCGCATCTTCTCGGCCATGGGGTCCGGCGAGCCCGTGGGGCCGGCGTCGTCGATGCTCAAGTGCGCAGGCTCGGAGGCCCAGCAGGCGATCACCGAACTGGCGCTGGAGGCGGTCGGCGGCTACGCCGCGCCGTTCGTCCAGGACACCTGGGCGATCACCAACGAACCGCGGCCCGGCCCTGACTACGCTGCGCCCGCCGCGCCGAGCTACTTCAACTACCGCAAGGCGTCGATCTACGCCGGGTCCAACGAGATCCAGCGCAACATCATGGCCAAGCTGGTGCTCGGCCTCTGATCAGACGGGGGACATGCACGTCAGCGCATGTCCCCCTGATCCTCAGCACTGCTTCTCGCGATAGAGGCTGAGCAGGTGGTTCATCCGCTGCTGCTTGGGCGACACGGTCGCGGGCGCGCCGTCGTCGCCACTGTTGGCGATCGCGGCGCCGGCGGCCATCGCGGTCGAGTCCGTTGCGGCGACGGCGGCCTGAGCGACGAGCGGGCTGAGCGCTCCGCCCATCATGCCGCGCGCGAGACCATAGCGCGCGGCGCCAGCCATCAGGCCGCCCGCCGCGCCGCCCATGATGCCCTTGCCGGCCTTGGCCTTCCTGGACTTCTTGGCCGCCTCCTGCTGTTCAGCCATCAGCTCGGCGTTGAGGGTGTTGGCTTCGCCGGCCAGCGCCTCGCAGGACATCTGCCGGTCGCCGGTGCGCAGTACCTGGTAGATGGACGGATCGATCGTCGGCGCGGGCGCGCTGGCCGGCGCGGCCTCGGCCGTCGCCGGGGCCGCGGGTTGCGCCAGACTGGCCGCGGGCGGCGGCGCCGCATCCTCCGGCGGAGCCTCGCTGGACACCGGCTGGCGGGCCAGGGTCGGCGTGGCGATCAGAGCTGCCGCGGTCACAAGGGCGGTGATGCGCTTCATGGTAGGTTCCCTTCGTTCGACTACAGGCCGCGAGCCTTCCTGAGCTCGGCGACAATGGACATGTTCAGGCCCTGGAAGGCGGCGCGCACGAGCGCTGCATAGCGGTCCGGCGAAACCTCGACCGCGTAGACCTGGCTCTGGCGGTACAGCGAGCCGAGGCCGGCCGTGGCGAAGGCGTTGCTCAGCGCGACACTGTCGGAGCGGTCGTCGACCTCGTACATGATGCCGAACGGCTCGGTGGATCCGTGATTTCCTTCCATCAGAAAGCCGCCGTAGGGGCCGGAGCCCAGCCCCTTGCGGGATCCGCCGACCATGAAGTTCGCCCCGGAGCCGCTGAGGACATCGAACCAGACCTTGGCCCCGACCTGGGCGGAGCCGACGTAGGTGCGGCGGCCGGTTGTTTCGAGTTGCTGGTAGTCGAGCGCCAACTGCGGAGTGAGCACCAGCGAGTCGGTCTCGACGCTCATATCGGCAAGGGCGATGGCCGCTTTCGAACCCGAGAGTACGGCCGAGGTGTAGGGATGGCCGGAACGCAGCGGCGCGCTGCGTGGACCGTAGACGCTCATGCCGTTGACCCCGCGGGTGCGCGTGCCGACGAGCTCCAGGCGGCCGGCCTCCGGCGTGGCGGCCACCTCTTCGGGCGTCACGACTTCGAAGCCGGCCGCGGTGAGGCGCGAGATCAGGTCGTCGTAGGCCTCCTGCGCCAGTTGCTCGGCGAGGTCGTCGGTCACTCCGACCAGGGCCGTCGACAGACTCGTTCGCCGCGGCGCCATCTCCGATCCGGCCCCGCCGGCGAAGGCGCTGGTCTTGCCGGTGCGGACCAGCGCCAGGGCGTAGGTCGGCACCAGGATGCGCGGGCGCTTGGCGCTTACCTTCGGGTTCCAGGGCTTCAGCCGCAACGGCAGGGAGGGCACGACCTTGGGCAGCATCCCGATCTGGCCCAGGCTGGCGAAGCCGCCTTCCTGTGATCCGGCATAGCTGCGGCCGACAGCCCCAGTGACCCCCGTGACGCCGGTGCGGGTGGAGGAGGCGGGCGCCGAGCCGGGCGGAGGCGCGTACAGGGAGCCGAACGGATCGCTCTGCGCTCTTGCCGTCGTCGCCATCAAGGTTACGGCGACCGCCAGCGAGGCGATGCAGAACAGCAGGTAGACGGCTTTGCGGACGATGCTCATCGGCTCCCCATCCTTCGCCTGAAGCGTGCGATCAGATGGGCGGAGCGGCATCCCCACTTAGGGGGGATGGTTCAGGCGTCGGCGACCAGGTCGGCAATCACCTGCGGGTGCGAGAAATAGACGAGCATCCCGGCATCAGGAATGATCCGGAACCGGACGTTGGGCAGTCCGCCCCATGCCTTCTCCACGCCGGTCAGGGCCAGTGGCGCGCATTCGGCCAGGGTCCAGCGTTCGCCGCCGACCCCGTCCGGGACGCGCCAGCCGTCGATCTGGGCGCGGTGCTCGGCGGTGAACCCTGCGCTGGTGCGCGCGAACATGCCCTGGGTGTCGCGCACCAGGGCGTCAAGCACGCCCGGCTTCTCGAGTGTGGCGGCGTCCATCGGCAGCGCGGCGAGTGACTGCCGCATGGTCGTCTCAAGCAGGTCGGTCCGGGTCTGGCGACGCAGCATCTCGGCCATCAGGCCGACGAGCTGCGGGTTCGATTTGAAGGAGCGCGCGATGACCCCCATCATGCTCTGCGGCAACCGGACCCGATACTCCAGCGAGTCCGTGGGCCACTTCGGGTTGACCGCGATCCCGGCCGTGATCCGGTCGGGGTGCTCGACCGCGAACTTCAGGCCGGTCGGCGTGCTGGCGTCGCGAACCAGCAGCTTGGTCTTGTCGATCTTCAGGGCGTCCAGCACCCGGGCCATATCGTCCGAACCCTGACGCAGATACTCCCCGCGGGCGACGTCGGTCAGTCCAAAGCCGGGGCGCTGCGGGACGATCGGCCGGTAGCCGTGCTTGTGAAGCGCCCGGACAAGCTCGGGGGCCAGGCGCCGGCCGGTGGCGGCCCCATGCATCACGATCACCGGCTTGCCGCTGCGGGGGCCGTAGTCGGTGAGGGCGATGCGGCGATCGCCCGAGGCGATCACACGCAGACGTCCATTGGGATCGAGCGGCTCAAGCACGGTCTCGGCCGTGCCGGTCAGCGCCGCAAGGGTGCTGGTCTCGGCGGCGAGACGCACCAGATCCTTGGCCTTGTTGACGCCGGTCTTGGCGAAGACCGCCTTCAGCTGGCCGCGCACTGTCGCTTCCTTGACGCCGAGGCCGTCGGCGACTTCCCGCGCGGTAAGCCCTTGGGCGAAGCGGGCGGCTGCCTTGGCCTCGGCGGCAGTGGCGCCGAAGTTGGAGGCCAGAACCTCTTCGATGTCCGGCGGCTCCGGGTGGTCGCCGCACATCAGGTCCATCATGCGACGGATGAGGTCAGGCGAGCGCCGGGCGCCGGCCTTCTTCATGGCCTTCTTCAGCGCCTCGCGCGCTGTCTCGCGACCGACGCCGATCCGGGCCGCGGCCGCGTCCAGATTCGCCGCATCGAGGAGCGCCTCCGCCAGTCGCGCCTCCAGCGGCGTAAAGCCGAACGCGGCTGTCGCCCGGGCGGAAAGGTCGCCGGCCCGCGACGGCGCGAAACAGAGCAGGATGATGCGGCGGCCAGGTCCATCAAGCGCCGTGCGGCAGTCTTCCGGCATTGGCCAGCCCGCCGCGACCTCGCGCATGCCGGCGCAGGCGGCGATGGACGCGCCGTCAGCGCCGCCGATCAGGCCCGACGCCTGGCCGTCCTTCTGGGCGAGGCGAACGAGGCGGCGAATCATCAGGGACTCGACGCCGTCGCTGAACCAGGTGCGGAAGGCCTTGTCCGCGTGAATCAATTCGCCGTCGCCGTCCAGGACCGCAAAGCCCAGCGCTGAGCGCGGCGCGACGGTGGCGGTGCCCTCGCTGGCCGAGAAGCGCGCCGATTCCTCAAGCGCCGCCCGCATCGCTTCGGGTTCGCGCAGAAGCGCCCGCTCGATCATTGGCCAGGCGTCCAGGATCGCCTGCGCCGGACGACCTTCGGCCAGACGCTCCCGAAGGACCTCCGGGAAGGTTGCAGTCACCGGCTTGAGCACGTCGTTCACCATCTCCATCCGGGTCCCTCAACCCAGGCCACGAAGTCTACCCTGCCTTTCGCAAGCGCGAGAACGAGATTCACCGAACTGGGTAGTCTTTTGATCGGTTTGGAGAATTTCTGGTGCGGGCAATGCCTCGAACAGTTGTTTAGATCGCGTCGAGATCACCAACCCATGTCGGAGCCGCCGCCCGTGTCGCAGGATGCCCTGTTCGCCCCCCTGAAGATCAAGTCGATGACGGTACCCAACCGCATCGTCATGGCCCCCATGACCCGCTCGTTTTCGCCTGGCGGCGTGCCGACCTCGGATGTCGCCGCCTACTACGAGCGCCGGGCGGCCAACGCCGTGGGCCTGATCGTGTCGGAGGGTACGGGGGTCGCCCGGCCAGCCTCCCTGAATGACAAGAACGTCCCGCGCTTTCATGGCGAGGCCGAACTGGCCGCCTGGAAGACGGTGATCGACGGGGTTCACGCGGCCGGCGGGGTCATGGCGCCCCAGCTCTGGCACGTCGGGGCCGTCCGCACCCGCGATCCCGAGTGGACCCCGCCCGGCGCCTACGACAGCCCTTCCGGCCTCTCCAGCCCCGGCAAGACGTTCGGCGAACCGATGAGCGACGCCGACGTCCAGGACGCCATCGACGCCTTCGCGCGCGCCGCCGCTGACGCCAAGGCTCTCGGCTTCGACTCCGTGGAACTGCATGGCGCCCACGGCTATCTGATCGACCAGTTCTTCTGGGACGGCGTCAACCTGCGCACCGACCGCTGGGGCGGTGTCACCTTGCCAGAGCGCGCGCGGTTCGCGGCCGAGATCCTCAAGGCCGTGCGCAAGGCGGTCGGCGAGGACTACCCGGTCATCATCCGCCTGTCCCAGTGGAAGCAGCAGGACTTCACCGCCCGCCTCGCGGCGACACCCGCCGAGATGGAGGCCTGGCTGCAACCGCTGGCCGACGCCGGCGCCGACGTCTTCCACTGTTCGCAGCGCCGGTTCTGGGAGCCCGAGTTCGAGGACAGCGACCTCAACTTCGCGGGCTGGGCCAAGAAGCTCACCGGCAAGCCGACCATCACGGTCGGCTCGGTCGGCCTCAGCGGTGAGTTCATCGCGGCCTATGGCGGCGAGGCCAGCCAGCCGGCCAGCCTGGACGGCCTGCTCGACCGGCTCGACCGCGGCGAGTTCGACATGGTCGCCGTCGGCAGGGCCCTGCTTCAGGATCCGGAGTGGGCCGTGAAGGTCCGCGACGGCCGCAACGACGAGCTCAAGAGCTTCGAGCGCTCGGCGATGAGCGTCCTCTACTAGCCGAAGCGGGTCGGCAACGGGGTCAGCGGCGGCGTCGCCGGTCCCGGATCCTCCGCCGGCGGAAGGCATCCGCAAGGCGGACGCTGCTGTGGAGTCGCGCAGGCGGAGGCCAGCAACAGCACGGCCAGCGCAAGGGTGGTCCTGACGGGGTTCATCGGCTCGCCTCCTGTCGGGCGTGGTTGGCGAAGATGTCCGCCACCTGATCGGGATGGGAATGGTAGAACAGCAGGCCCGCACCGGCGAGGTCCGCGAAGCGCACGCGCGGCAGGGCGCCGAAGGCCGCCTCGACACCGGGAAGCGTCAGCGGCGCGCATTCCATAACCAACCATGGGCCGTCCCCCGTCACCGCAGGCGGCGTCCAGCCTTTGGCATAGAAGCTTTGCTCGGCGGCGAAGCCCTGGCTGCTGCGGGCCGCCATGGCCTGGACATCGCGGACCATGCTGGCCAGCACGCCGGGTCGGGACAGAACCTGCCGATCCGCCTCCACATGCGCCGCCGACCTGCGGATCATGTCGGCCAGCAGGTCCGACCGGGTCTGCCGACGCAGCATCTCCCCGAAGACCGACACGATTTCCGGGCGGATCAGAAAGGCCTTTGTGATTGAGCCCATCAGCGAGTCCGGGCTGCGCACACCGTCGCCCGGCCAACGGGGATTGGCCAGCATGCCGCTGATGACCCTGTCCGGAAAGGTGGCGGCGAACGCCAGGGCAGAGGCGGCGCCGTCGTCCCGCATCAGAATGTGCGCCGACTTGATGCGAAGCGCGTCGAGCAGGGCGTCGAGGTCGCCGGCCGCCGTCCCGAGGTAGTCGTCCCTGGACGGGTCGGTGAGGCCAAAGCCAGGTCGCTGCGGCACGATCGGTCGGAAGCCGCGCTTGTGCAGCGCCGCCACGAAGGCCGGCGGCAGGGTCCTGCCGGTGATGGTGCCGTGCCCGACCAGGACCGGCGTCCCGCTCATGGGGCCATAGTCCCAGGCCGCCACGCGCCGGCCGTCCGGGCGGGCCGTAATCCGCAGCCGGCCGGCGACGCCTTCAAGCTGGGCCGCCGTCTCACCGACCCGGGTCATGGCGTCCAGAGTCGACGCCTCGGCGGCCAGCCGCATCAGGTCCCGGGCCTTGCCGACCCCTGACTTGGCATAGAGGGCCTTCAACTGACCGCGGATCGTGTGCTCGGTCACGCCCAGCTCCGCGGCGACCTCCTTCGCGGTCAGTCCCCGCGCGAGAGCCGCGCCGGTGCGGGCCTCGCCGGGCGACGCGCCGAAGGCGTTGACGAACACGCCGGTGAGGTCTGTGACCTCCGGCTGGTCGCCGCACATCATGTCGAGCATCTCGCGAACCAGGTCCGAGGAACGCCGTACGCCGGCCTTGCGCTGGGCAGAGCGGATCGCATCCCGCGCCGTCTCACGGCCGACGCCGGCGCGGTCGGCGGCTACCTCGATCGACGGGGCGTCGAGTAGCGCCTCGGCCAGGCGTGACTCCAGCGGCGTCAGGCCGAAGGCCTGCGTCGCCCGGGCGGCAAGGTCGCTGACCCGCGAGGGCGCGAAGGCGACCAGCGCGAACCGGTTCGACCCGGCGCCGAGCAGCGCCAGCGCCTCGGGCGGCAGCGGCCAGCGGGCGGCGGACTCGGCGCCGCCGACACAGGTGGCCAGCACGGCGCCGTCCATTGCCTCCACAAGGCCCGACACCGGGCCGCCCTTCATCGCGAGCCTGAGCAGGCGCTGAAAGGCGGCTGTGTCTCCGTCGCCGCCGAACCAGGTGCTGAAGGCGGGGTTGCGCCATAGCACCCGCCCCTCGCCGCTGGACACCGCCACGCCGAGCGCGCGGGCCGGAATCAGGGTCGACAGCGCCTGTGACAGGTCCAGCCGCGCCGCGTCCTCGAGCGCCGCGGCCAGGGCCTCCGGCTCACGGATGGCGGAGGCCTCGATGGCATGGAAGCTGTCGAGCACGGCCTGCGAGGGACGTCCCTCGGTGAGCCGCGCCCGAAGTTCCTCTGCAACCGAGACCTCGACGCGATTAAGCACGGCTGAGCAGACGCCTCCGGGCCGGCCAACTTGCCGGGTCGGCGCGCAGCATAACCGTGATCGGTCAGGCGTTGTAGTTCAGCTTCAGTCCGGGCCTCGGCCATTTGGCCTTGTAGAGCTTGCCGGTTCCGGAGGCAGTGACCCAGGCGGTGGTCATGTCCGGCCCGCCAAAGCAGATGTTGGTCACGAGCAGGTCCGGGAACGGATAGTGCTCGGTCGTGCCGTCCGGATCGAAGGCGGTGATGCCGCCGTTGATGATGGTGGCCACACAGACCTTGCCGCCGGCCTCGACGGCCAGGCTGTCGAGGAGCTGGTAGCCGGGCAGGTTGCAGATGACACGCCCGGGCTGGAAGGGCGGTCCCTCGGCCAGGACGCCCGGCTCGGCGACGTCGAACGCCCAGAGCCGGCCGAGGTTGGTGTCGGCCATATAGACGACCGTCTCGTCCGGCGAGAGGCCCACGCCATTGGGCGAGATCATGTGCTCCCGGGCCCGCGTGACCATCGAGCCGTCGGTCTTCGCATAGTGCAGGGCGCCGTGCTTGCGGCCCTCGGGCGTGCTGCAACCGTGGTCGGTGAACCAGAAGCCGCCCTGTTTGTCGAAGACCAGGTCGTTGGGGCCGTTGAATTTCTTGCCGTCGCAGCTGTCATAGACGGTCTCGACCTTGCGGGTGACCGGATCGATGCGCTGGATATAGCCGCCTGTATGGCTGGGCGGGGTCGGGCCCGGGATCAGCAAGCCGCCCATCTCCTGGAAGTCGAAGCTGCCGCCGTTGTTGGTCACCCAGATGGCGCCGTCGGGGCCGACCGCCGCGCCGTTCGGACCGCCGCCGGTCTCCGCATAGACCTCGACCTTGCCGTCCGGGTTCACCCGGGTCAGCCGCTGGCCGGCGATCTCGGTGAGGATCACCGAGCCGTCAGCCATGGCGATGGGGCCCTCGGGGAACTTCAGTCCCTCGGCGACGAGTTCGATTTCCATACGGCGCTCTCCCTTTTCTGTTTGGCGGGAGTGAACCCAATGACGCGGGGTCAGCGCAAGCGATTCAGCGGCGCTCGAGGACCCGGAGGACGAAGGCGTGGTCGTCATCGGGACCGGCGGGATGTTCCTCGCGGCTCACTTCCTTCCAGTCGGCCTCGTCGAAGGCCGGCAGGATCACGTCGCCCTCCGGTTCGGCGTCGACCTCGGTGAGGTAGATGCGTTTCGCCTTGGGCAGGGCCAGCTCGAACAGCGCCAGGCCGCCGATGACGCAGACCTCCGATGCGCCATCATCCTCCGCCTGCTCGCGGGCGAGCTCGATGGCCTCGTTGAAGCGTTCGCAAACCACGGCCCTGTCGGGCTGGAAGGAGCCGTCACGTGACAGCACGATGTTCAGACGGCCGGGCAGGGGCTTGAACGGCAGGCTGTCCCAGGTCTTGCGACCCATGATCACCGGCTTGCCCAGCGTCACCCGCTTGAAATTCGCCAGGTCGGTCTTCAGCCGCCAGGGCAGGTCGTTGTCACGGCCGATGACGCCGTTGCGGGCGCGGGCGACGGGGCCGAGGGCGATGGGGAGCAGGCTCATGCCCCTTCATGGCGCCGTCCGCGGCCGACCGCCAGCACTCGCCTGACGTTGCGAAAGTCATGTAGCAAGACAGAAGCGAGGGGCG
>JBIKII010000348.1:0-10908 GCA_044361705.1 Caulobacter sp. | reverse complement strand
CCAAAGAATATCCCAGTCTGCCCCTGCGTCATGTCAAAGCACCAGAAGTGGAACTCATTGACCCTGACGGTATCGAGCGAGCCATCTATCGTGATGCCTGTACCAAAGACTGACATCTCCAACAGCTCGATGAACGCACCGCCACAGTTTCCTGTCATGTCGATGCCGTTGATGCCTTTTGTGATCTTTAGGCTTTCAATGGTGAATCGTGGGGTGTTTACGGCGTATATAGCGACAGGGTACTGAGTAAGCTGAGACCAGTCGCTTGTGTCGGGCTGCGCAAACACCATACCGAAGTCTTGGAGTTGCGGACCTTCTTCGCCACAGGCAAAGATCAGCACGCCTTGCGCTGCGATGTTGAATGTTGAGTTGATCAATAGGCGTGACTGTGTGCGTCCATCGCCAGAAATCATCTGACCCGCCTGAGTAAACGTCAGTGGGCTATTGATGAGGTAATCACCCGTAGGGATATAAACGTGCTGCCCAGTGCTAAGCGCTGCCTGTAAAGCCGCAGAATCGTCGGATAAACCATTGCCGACAGCGCCGTAGTCCTTGACGTTTATCATGCGTTGTAGGTTGATGAGCTAGTGAAGGTATGGATGGTGTAACCACCAGATGACGTTACAGTACCGCCAGTTCCTCGTTGTACGCCAAGGTAACGAAGAATAACAATACCTGATCCACCAGCCGCAGCAGACGCAAAGTTAGTGTTTGCACCACCACCGCCACCACCTGTATTTGCTGTTCCTGCTGTGCCGTTGTCGTTGTAGTTAGGGCCTGCATTACCGCCACCGCCTAAGCCTCCCGCACCGCCAGAACCGCTAAGTGTGGTGTTGTTATTACCGCCGCCACCGCCTCCAGCTCTGTAGGTGGATGTACCGTTAATTGATGATTGCAAACCATCGCCACCTTTACCGCCTGCGTTTCCGTTATCGCCCCCTGCACCCGCACCACCGCCGCCACCGCCTTCGTTTGGTAAAGCGTAGCCAAAACCACCAGCGTTACCTTGCCCAGCAGTACCAGCGCCTCCAGATAATGGATTTCCTGAGCCAGTGTTGTATGAGCCGCCACCACCAGAACCGCCAACACCACCAGTAGCATTTAAACCAGCACCTGCACCGCCGCCTGTGGCTGTAGCAATAGAAGAAATAAGTGAGCTTGCACCTTGCGTGTTGACCGCACCACCAGCACCGACTGTTACCGTATAAGCAGTACCAGAAGAAACAGTTGAGCTAGACGTAAGGTAACCACCAGCGCCACCGCCGCCGTTTCCGCCGCCTCCTCCGCCTGCCACGATGAGGTAATCGATGCTATAAGGGGGCAGAACGCCGACGGAGGTAAAACCAAAAGCACCAGTCGCAGCCGATCCGATTCTTGATAGACGAGGCATAATCGTCCTTTATGCGAACTTGGTTTGTGAGGCAAACACAGTAAATGTCGCACTGGCTGTCTTAACAATGGCGTATGTGTAAACATCGATACTGCTTGTATTACCAGACGTTGGGGCTGTACCGCCCTGCCACTTAGGAGTTACCGCACTGCCATCAATAGTCAAGACGTTGTTGTAATAAGCCGTGCCGCCCTGCGTAACCATGAACGTAATACTCAATGACTGACCCGTAGCCATGACGCTATCTAATGTTGTACCGCTATTTCCACGCACGTTCAGCGTCCAGTTGCCTGATGCATTCGTTGTGTAATACAGCACAGCCTGAGTCAACGTATCAAAGTTAATCGTGCCAGTCGCTGCCGTTGCTGAAACAGTAATAGTCTCTCTGATCCCAGTGATTAATGCATTTGTAATTGTCGGTGTGGTGAGGGTTGCATTTGTAAATGTCCCTGCTGCCGCATCTTTAGTGGCAATAACCTGAACAACACTAGATCCGTCTTTATAGAACAATTTGCCGTCAGCCACGTTGATGGCAAGCTCAGATCCTTCGGCGCTGTTTGTAATATTAGCTGCGCTCGGCGTACTCGCAGGAGTTGTTGAGCTGTATAAACGAATTGGGGTAAATCCTGCTTGTGCCATAACTTATCCTTATTTAAACGCTTTGCGTCTTGAGTATTTTAGTTCATTCTTCTATTATGGGTAACTCTACCCATGACGTTGTAGCTTCATCCCAGCCATACCTTTTGCCGTCTTGCGGCATAGGTACTGGGGCTTCCCATAGCCAAGAGCTATTTAAAACCCATGACGGAAATGGTTGCGGCGGAATAAACACGTCATTTACCGCATCGTAGGTGTAGCCAATGCCAGCAAAGTTGCCACGCAAAGGACGGTTTTCAGGGTGCTGATTGCCGTAGGTATTGTACGAAGTCTGTATCCATTGACCGGGTAAAGTATCGACAAACTCCTGCTCGGCAACAATAACCTCTGTAACTTTACCTGCAACGACTTTTGCGAAATGGCTCATGCTGTATAACTCCCGCTAGAATTGAATTGCATAATTGTATTACTGCCGCTTGTAGTTACTACAGGTGAACCTGTTGTAATGCCAGAATAGTTTGCGGTAGGAACTGAAAGAATTACAACACCCGAACCACCTGCGCCTCCGCCGGGATTGCTGCTTGGAAATACGTAGCCAGCACCACCGCCACCACCGCCAGTATTCGCAGTACCCGCAGAACCCGCTGTGCTAAAACCTCCACCACCACCGCCGCCTGCACCACCTGACCCTGCTGCTCCGTTGTCACCACCACCACCGCCGCCACCACCAGCTCTTGTAACAGATGTACCTGTAATTGAAGACGCAGCGCCTGCACCTCCGTTTGGTCGACTACCGACCGCCCCCGCACCTCCACCGCCTCCGGTTGTCAGTGTGCTAGAGCTTCCGTTATTTCCTTGTCCTGCTGTGGCTGTTCCGGCAGATGAGTTGTTATATCCTGCACCACCTCCAGACCCTCCATTACCTCCTGTGCCAATACCCCCGCTGTTTGACCCGAAACCACCTCTACCACCGCCAATAGACGTTAGACCAAGTGCAGTAGAATTTGATCCTTGGGTGCTAGACGCCCCACCGCCCCCGATGGTGACCGTGTAGGTTGTGGCGGGGGTTAAGGCTAATGTTCCTGTTAAATACCCACCCGCACCTCCTCCACCGCCGGGACCTGTTGAAACCGGACCGCCGCCACCACCGCCTGCGATGACTAAATAATCTACGTTATATGTGAACTGATGACTAAATACAAGCCATGAAGAATTGGCTGCACTGTACCACTCAGGTCTATTAATCGTGGTGTTATAGCGAATCATCCCGTCTGTCGGACTTGCAGGACGCTCTGCCGTAGTGCCTACGGGCATCTTAAAGTATTCTGTGCCTTGAACCTCTAGTGCCATGATTGACCTTATGCTGGTGTGGCGTTAAATGCAACCCACACGCCTGTTGTGGGGTAATACCATTCAGGTAGTCCGGTAGTTGTATTAAAGCGCATCATTCCCGCAGAAGGAGTAACAGGACGTTGCGCCGTTGTTCCAACAGGGATCTTTACGTAATCAGTGCCTTGAACATCGAGTGACATGATTTATCCTAACAAATAATAAATACACAAATTTAAATGGCTCACTCCACAGCCTCCGTAATTGGCTCTACCCAATTAGGATCGTGCGCCCATTCTACCGATGGAAGCGCAGCTAACGCCTCAACATCCAAACAAGCCTCAATCGCTGCAATAGCCTGTGCAGCCTGCACACGAATCTCTTGACGCCATGCAGCCCAATCTTCTGCCACGACAGAGCCTGTTTCAAACGCCTTTACAGCCATCCAATCGGTTGGCAATAGAATGCTATAGGCTTGTGCGTTGATTGCGTCTACAGCCTGTTTTACGCACCCTGCTAGGTCTTTAGCGATAGATGTGTATGCAACATCTACCTGTTTGGTTTCAGCGTTGTATGTTGGCGGTAATTCTGTCACCCAGTAATACTTGTCATCAGGACGCTGTGCGTACACAACATCCACAATGCCGAGTGCAGCCTTCTCTGCTGGAGTAGACAGATTGAGCCAGTCTTGAGCGTACACAGTATTGCCGATTTTGAAAGCAATACCTTCAGGCAAAAACCGTTCAAAAGCGTTGTCTTTAATAATTGCAAACATAATTATCTCGCAAGTGCGTTTTTGAAAGGGTTTTCGGCAAATGCCATGTATATGTATGTTGCGCCGTTTGTGTTTTCATTTGCATTTGAATTTCTAATTTTAAATCCGTTAGACACCAAATCAATTGATTGACCTGTATCTAGTATTTCGGCAGTTGAAGACATTGGGAACAACAACAAATCGGCTGCATTGTATAGGCTGCGTGAAGTGTCGTAAATTGTCCAATTTTGAGCCAAAGATGTAGATTTAATTAACACAAACTTTGGCTTAAATCCAAGGTACACAAAAACACCATCAGTCGATCCATTACCCGTATACGACCCAAACTTGCTAAACCCATCAATTTCTGACCAGCAGTAGGCAACGTAAGTGTTGGTGCTTCCGTTTGTTCCATTGCTTGTTCCGACACTAAACACAGAAGATGCAGGAGTTGTGCTATTCCATGCGGTTGTTTCTGTTGTTGCAGCGTCTGTAGCACTTAGAAACAAGACCTGAGTGTTTGCTAAAGAAGCGTGATAAACCCGCCAAGTAAATGTGCCGTTTCTTTGTTTAACAATAATCATCTTAGGCGCAACACCCAACCCATGCCCAACCGTGGCATTAGCACCCGTACCCGTATACGTCACCACACTAAACCCAGCAGTAGGGTTTGCGCTTACCTGTGCGCTAATTGATCCTGATGTGTTGGTGACTGCTGCGCCGCCTGCTTTCCATTGCCAGCCGACATAATTTTGACCAGAAGCATTTACCCAGATAGATGAGGATGTCGGGTCTGTACCATTTGTTGTACTAAATCCATTTGAGTTAAAAGCAGACAAGTATCCATACAAAGCCGTATTTGATGCGTTTGTTGCTTCACTATTAGTATTATCCGATTGCAAGCTACGGGCTGTTCCTGAACCTCTTACAGAGTCAAATAAGTTATGCGAGTACGCAACGCTTCTGTTTTTAATCCAAACCAAGTCAGGTTGAAATCCAGCGGCATTTGTTTGAGCTTTAGGGCTTGTCCCATCGCCTGACCAAATCGTAGCATCCATCACCGTATTGCCCTTCACAATCGTGCTTGCAGCAAGGTTAAACGTATTGAGCGCAACAAAGCCTGTTGGGGGCGTGTAGGTGAATGGGCGTTGACCGAAGTTGTAATATGCGTAAGTAGTTGCTCCAGCCGAACCGTCAGAGTGCGCCGCAAAATATGGGCCTGATGTCAAACCCGAAAATGCTGTGCCTTGACTTGTATTGTTTTTATAAAAGACCAATGTCCCTGCATCAGCGTCAAAAGCAACACCTATAACATCGTTTAATGTGTACGATGCCCCGTAAGCTGCACCGCTTCCGTTGTTGTATTTTTGACCATTGTTTCCGTAATAACCCCAGCCGTTTGCGTCTGCGCCAACGTAATTTGTAATAGTTGCGTTAGGTTTCACAATACCCGCAAGGTCTTGGTTTCCGCTTGAGCCACAAGTAAATTCCCAATACCATTTTCCAGAACTCATGCCAAAACTAGAGCGAACTTGTCCTAAACTTGCTGATGTAGTTGACACATCCATATTACCGTTCAAGACGCTAATGGCAGAATCTTTATCTAACGGATTTAGTACAGCAAAGTTAGCCGCCGTAGCACTCGTAAGCGTAGGCACATCCGTCATGGAGTCATACGTTACACCCGCTGTTACGCTGATGTTGTTAACCGTCCATGTGTTGCTGTTGCCTGAGAAGTCTGTACCAAGAGCCGCAGCGGTAGAGTTATCGGTGAACTTGAGATAGAACCCGTTTGTGCCGTATGTGCCTGTGTAGGGTGCGGGTTGCCATACGCCTGTGAGTGCGTTGGTTGAGCCGAAGGATGCGGGGGTAAGGGCTTGACCGTCAATGAAATTGACTTCGGTCATGTAGCCGTCAAAATATGACGTTGCAGATGATGATAGCCGCCCCAACGTATGTATGTTTGTAGAATCAACCTGAGTATCTTGATTTAACGATGGGTCTACAGAGGTAGAAAAAGCTGTGATTTGTGTGCCGTTGACATAGATACTGACTCGGTTACTAGCCGTAGCGTTAGTTGTGTCAACCGAAACTACAAGGTGATACCAAGCAGATGCGTCCCTGTATACCGCAGTTGTTACTTTGCGAAGAACCGTAGTCCCCGAAATATTGTTTAAAACATCAATCTTATCCGCAGAACTAAAAAGGATGAACGTCAAGTCATTGCTTGTTGCGCCAGCAGAAAACAGCACCGCTTCACTTCCTAGTGTCCCACGCTTAACCCATCCGCTCCAAGTCCATGTTTTACGATTCCCCGCACTAGCAGGAGTCCGATTCAAATAAGCACTCGCACTTGACCGTAGGCGAACAGACCTTTGTAGGTTATACCCGCTCTGTACAGCGCCCAGCAGCATCTGCATTAAGCTCATGTTACGTTTCCGCTAATCACACAGACCGTACCGCTGATGAATAGGATGGTTGCCACGCCACGAGTAGCCAGTGTGACTGTAGCCTTGTCTGTGTCCGTACCGCCGATATAGGCAGTCGTGATCGTGCAGGTGATTGTGATGTTGCCAGTCGTGTTATTAAATATGGACACCGCATCACCCGCCGCAAATGTAGCATCAGGGATAGTGACTGATCCGCCAGAACCAACCTGAATAAACTCCCCCACATCGTCTGTTGTCAGGGTGTAGCTTGTCGTCTTGGCAGAGCCAGACTGGGGGATCTGACGCACATTACCTGCGTTATCTACGTACCCACTTGTACCACTGATCGTAACAGCCATTACGCTGCTCCTTGTAACTGGCGAATTTCATCACGCCACGCCTGTCTCTGAATTTTAACCTCTGGCTTGTCTTGGTCATAGTCCGACAGAGCAACGTAATCTGTGTCGGCAAGCAGCTTCTTGAGTTCTGCAATACGTTTTTCGGCTTGGACAACAGACAACTTAGCTGCGTCTGTTTTAATTAAACTCATTGCTTTCTCCACCAATACCGTCTGTTAGTTCTGCATCGTCTACTGTCCAAGCGTCACGGTCTGTGCGGTCAGATGGGATTTCAGCAGCGTCAACTAGCTTAAATGGTTTGCCAGCAGGAACGTCTTTAATTGCAATAGCTTGAATGCCATGCTGCTCAAGAGCTTCTGGTGTTGGCACAATAACAGCGACTACGCCGTTGTCTTGGTTGTATATGATTCGGTTCATTTATTACTCCTAGCGGAAAATGGCTGCATAGTACTGTGTAACGTCAACAGCATTACCTGAACTATCATCTGAGGCAACGGTGAAAGACGACGTACTTATACCAGCATCGGCTGTGTTTATGAATGTTCTGCGTATAGAACTTATTAATGCTGCATAGTTTGCGTCTGACATTGCTGTTGTTAAATTAACGGTAAATCTTCCTGTCCCATTATCTGTAATGCTAGACACGTTCCCACTAGCTCTTATTGCTACTGTACCCGTACCGTTAAAGTTGACCCAAGCACGACAAGCGTAGATTGGTGCTGAACCAGAAGCGTTTAACGCAGTTTTAGATTGCGTTTCAATGTTGCTTTGGTTGTTTAACAGAGTTGCGGTGACCGCAGGAATCGTTACAACAAGGTTTGAAGCTGTATCTGTAGGCGTGAGCGTAATGTCCCCACCTAATGACGCAGCTTTGAGTTTAATTTGACCTGACATAGTTATCCTTTAAACCACAGTCCACACGGAACCTGCTGATACCGTTACCGTCACGCCACCTGCCACTGAGACTGGACCGCCTGAGACAGCGTTTGATCCACTAGGTATTGTGTAATTCGCTGATACCGTAGCTGAGTTAACCACGATACCGTTTGATGCCACTAAAGCGGTCGACTGAAACTCTCCAGTGCTCGGCTTGTACAACAGTTTGGCGTCGCCTGTGAAGATTGTCGATACCGAGCCAGTTGTCGCCGATGCGAATGTTGGGTACAGGTTTGTGGCTGTCGATGTGTCGTTCGAGAGCGTCACGCCACCAGCAGGTGTTACCCAAGTCGGCGCACTAGAGCCGTTTGATTGCAACACCTGACCAGATGTTCCTGCGGAAGTAAATGCGTATGCCGTGCCTGTCCCGTAGGCGACTGTGCCTGCGGTCGGTGTGGCTGTGCCGTTTGTTCCGCCATTAGCGACCGCCAGAGTGCCTGATAACGTGACAGCGCCAGTCGTTCCAGTGCTTGGAGTCAATCCTGTTGTTCCTGCCGAGAACGATGTCACACCTGTAGCAGGTGCAGCTTGCCATGTCGGAACGCCGCCAGATACCGTCAATAGATAGCCGTCTGTTCCAACACCGAGTTTGGAGAGTGCTGCCGTTCCGCTTGCATACAGAAGGTCGCCAGTTGTGTACGAAGACTGACCTGTGCCGCCATTAGCCGCAACCAACGTACCACCGACAGTCACAGCGCCGCTTGTAGCCGTTGCTGGAGTCAGACCTGTACTAGCGAAGCTAATCGATGATACTCTCGCCGCATCCGCCTGCCATGAAGGTAGACCAGAATTTATTTGAAGAATATAGCCTTCTGTCCCCGCAGCAAGCATCGCCGTAGTGCTTGCCGCTGACTGATAAGGAAGAGATCCTGCCGCTCCGCCTGCGATATTTGTAGAAGTCGTCGCTGTCGCTGCGTTACCTGAGATGGCAATCGCCCAAGTGCCAGTGGCTCCTGTGCCGCTTGTTGTCGGAGCACCGACATCGGATGCAGCAAGAACAACCGCCCCAGTGTATCCGTTGACGCTTGTTACGGAATCAGTGTTATCGACCTTCTGCCATGCCGTGCCGTTATAGACAGCCCAGTCACCAATCTGCCAATCCGTTACACCGTCAAGGTTTGTAGATCCTGCTACCGACACGACGTAGTAATAGCCTTTTACTCCAACGCTAGAAGTCAGAGTCGGCGTGTTGGTCGATGCGTTCCACGTTCCTTGGTAGCTCAGAGCCCCCAAAACAGCCGCAGGGAGCTCGCTTACTGGTACTTTTCCGCCAGAATCAAGCGTAGCGATTCCATTAGCAAGACCCTTATCTGTGATAGCAGAGGAGGGGATTGCGATAGAGACGTTTGCCGCAGCAGTCAGTTGACCCTGTGCATTCACTGTGTAGGTCGGTACTTGAGTCGCTGAGCCGTATGCCGCCGCAGTGACTGTCGTATTGGCGATCGAGATTGTGCCTGTCGAGGTGATAGGACCACCTGTGAGACCCGTTCCAGTCCCAACTGAGGTAACACCAGAACCTGTAACGATTGCGCCCCATGCGCCGTTTGCGTAGCCTTCAAAGGTAGCCGTCTGGGTGTTGTATCGCAAGTCACCATTAACGGGTGAGGCAGGGCGTGCGGCGGTCGTGCCTGAAGGGATCTGAACCGCACCGCTGCCCGGTATTACTGGATCAGGTGACAAGCTGACAGTAGCAATCCCACCGACGTTTGACACATTAATTTGATCTGTCGTGCCGCTGACAGAGGTCACAGAACCGTCGCCGACTCCAAACGCCTGCCAGCCAGTGCTGTACAAGCCCTCAAAACGGCTCGTGTCTGTGTTGTATCGGATCTGCCCCTGAACAACGCCACGCTGACCTGTTGTGCCGTTTGGCAGTGTAACGCCTGCGTTGCCGGGGAATATCGCATTATTCGCAATACTGAGCGTAGGATTGCCCGATGCGCCATTACCATCCAATACGCTGATCTGGTTTGCTGTGCCGACAATCGTCAAAGGGGTCAAGGTCGTGCTATTTAATCCGATAAGACCCGTGCCGCTCATGTTGGCGATAGCCGCTGCTAAGCCAGTCAGTTGGAATGTTGGGTTGCCAGATACTCCGCTGCCGTTTGTAACGCTGATGCCGTTGCCGCTCGCCGTGAGCGTGCGAGACACGATCGTGTTTGCTGCGCTCTTGACAATAACGCCAGTGGAAGCCCCTTCCAGTGATCCGCTTGTTCCATTCAGAGATAGGTTGTACGTGCTCTGTGCGCCGCCATCCGTAATGCCAATCCCAGTACCTGCCGACAAAGCACGGCTATTTGGCAGCAATGGCTGCTGATTCACTGTCAGGAACGTCGCTGTAAGCGATGGGCTTTGCGTAATCGCAGAGACGGTCGTCTGCACCGTCAAGCCGTTCTGTACAACGGGTACGAGCTCAGTGCCGTCGATAGGCGAGGGAGCTACGGGCAATTGCGAGATGCGGATGTCAGCCATATTATGGACTCAAATTGTTAAGGTTGCCGTCATTGGGCGTATTGCCCTGCTCAGGTGATATCGGGCTATTACCAAGCGTCTCAGTGATGATCGCATCATGGTTTTCCGCAATATCTATGTCTGGGCGTGGGAATCGAATAGTAATTTTCTCTGGCTGTCTTGCTGGCAACCGATACGGATCAAACTGGTCAGAGCAGCTCTCGCTACACACCTTTATCGCAGGAATATTACCATCGGGTCGCATGTTACTGTACGGTCTCTTCATCTTGCATCGGTCGCAGATAAAGACACTCAGCGTGCTATTTCCGAGGGTGTTAAGAAACCTTGCCACGATTATCTCGTGTACGCAGAGATATTTGAGACCAGATAAATCGGCGACTTATCACGCTCCTCAGACTCCGCCAGAGCAAAGTGCTTCTCCCATTGATTTTCAAGGTATGCGATTCTCGCTGCGTCGACGCCGGGCAACTCCAACGACATCTGATGCGCCAAGCCATTCTGGATCGCCATGTACCACCGCTGTGGTATCTCTAGCTGACCATTAAGCTGACCAACATCCTGAATGTATCGGCTCACCCAGATCTCAAGCTGCGGCTGTATGCTGTTCGGCACGGGCCAAAGATTCATGATCGGCTGATTGAT
>JBIKII010000108.1:0-10930 GCA_044361705.1 Caulobacter sp. | reverse complement strand
CAGCGATCCGCACCCGTAGCTCAGCTGGATAGAGCGTTGCCCTCCGAAGGCAAAGGTCACACGTTCGAATCGTGTCGGGTGCGCCATCGGCTTCTTCGCCTTGGGGGCAGGCCCGTAGTGAGGGCCTCTTCCGGCCCGCGCTGCGGGTTCTCCCGGCTCCGCCGGCCCTGAGCCCGCCCTACTCCGCGCGGTTGAGGATCGAGGCCGTCGCCACCAGTTCGCCCAACAGGGCCATGGTCGCCGCGCCCGAGCATTCGAAAGGGTTGAGCTCGACCCGCCGGAAGTACTTCAGCAGCAGACCGGGGTTGAGCTTGTTGATGCTCACATGGCCCATCGTCCAGTTCCCGAACCGTCGCTCCGAAATCTCCTCGTAGGCCAGCAGTCGAACCTGCTGGTGACGGTCGTCCCGGACGATGGCGTTGAAGAGGTCGCAGACTTCGTCGCGGCCGCCCTCGATGACCTGCAGGAACAGGTCATCGGAGACGCAGAGCAGACCGGTGATGCCCAGCGCGGGGTTGTTCTTGCGCGACTGGTCGAGGATCGTGTCCAGCGCGACCCCTTGCAGGGCGGCGACGGGACGGCTGGCGTAAAGGCAGCGAACCAGCATCATCAGCTCCGGTGTTTCAGCAGCGAGAGGAACTCGCTGCGCAGGTGGTGGTCCTTCAGGAACGAGCCCCGCATGACGCTGTTGATCATCATGGTCTCGTTGTCCTTCACACCCCGCCAGTGCATGCAGAAGTGATCGGCCTCCATGACAACGGCCAGACCGTCGGGCCGCACCTTCTCCATAAGAAGGTCGGCCATCTGGGTGATGGCCTCCTCCTGGATCTGGGGGCGTGACATCACCCATTCGGCGAGGCGGGAGTATTTCGACAGGCCGATGAGATTGGAATGCTCGTTGGGCATCAGCCCGACCCAGAGCTTTCCCATGATCGGACAGAAGTGGTGGCTGCAGGCGCTTCGGATCGTGATGGGCCCTACGATCATCAGCTCGTTCAACGCTTCGGCGTTGGGAAACTCCGTAACCGGAGGCGGGCTGGCGTATCGGCCGCGGAAAACCTCGGTCAGATACATCTTGGCCACGCGCCGCGCCGTTTCCTGGGTGTTGTGATCACTCTCTGTGTCGATCACCAGGCTTTCCAGCACGCCCTTGAACTTGTCCTCCACCTCGGCGAGGAGCGCTTCGAGATCCCCGGGCTCCAGGAACGCGGAGATGTTGTCGTTGGCATGGAAGCGCTTCCGGGAAGCCTTCAGTCGCACGCGGATCTTTTCCGAGACGGGCTCTTCGGGGGTCGGGGGCTTGCTCACCGGCTCTCCATTCTCAAGGCGCCAGCCGCCGGTCCCGGGCGGTTGGCAAGACAGTTCTGCGGGGCCGTCCGCATGATGTCTTTAGACCTGGGGCGCATCGCAGGCCAATGCTAACGCGCGCCGGCCGCCGGGCCCGGCGAGACCGGAATCCAGACTTCGTTGCGACGCATGAACCACAGCGTCCACGGGGGATCGTACCGCGCCAGGGATGAGGGGCCGGCGCTGTTCAGCTTGCGGCGGGTCATGAAGGCGCGCAGGCCCGTCGTCTGACGCTCGACCTCCGCCGGCGATGCGAGGCCCGAGAAGCGCACGACAGCGAAACGCTGCGGTGGAATCTGTAGGAGGCGAACCCGCGGGTCGTTCGGCGTGGGCAAGGCCTTGAGCGTGTACTCCGCCGGCATGACGAAGCGCACGAGCCAGGCTCCGTCGCTCCCGGACTGCGTCACCGGCGCGGTCATGGCGATGGTCTCGCCCCTCGCCTGTTCCTGCACGACCGGAGCCGTCATAGCGATGCTCTGCTGACGGGTGTTGCCGCCAAAGATATAGCCCGCAAGCAGTCGGAAGCCCGCGCTGGAGGCCTCGTCGCGATCACCGCCGACCCTGACCTCGGCCGCCAGTAGCGTCGGATAGTCCCGAATCTCGAATTCACCCTCCCGAACGGCGACCTTGAACGGTGGCTCTTCGGTGGCCATGGCGGGAGTCCCGACGGTCAGAACAGCAAGGATGAGGCTCAGGAAAACATGTCTCATCACCTGTAAACGCGCGCCGGCGCCATTTGGATCCCTCTGGCCTCACGAAGCCGCAAAAGAGCCTCAGAACCAGCCGGCTTCGCGCAGGGCCCGGGCGTAGGCGCGGCTGACCGGGACCTGGACGCCGCCGGCGAGGGTCAGGGTGGCCTTGCCGTCGCCGCGGCGGGCGTCGGCGACGGCGTCGCGGGCGACCCACCAGGAGCGGTGAACCTGGGCGCCCTCCACCCCTTCAAGCTCGGCGACGGCGTCCGAGAGCCGCATCAGGATCAGGTCCTGACCCTTGCTGGTGTGCAGGCGCAGGTAATGGTCCTGGGCCTCGACGGCGTGAATCTCGGCGCCGCGCAGCTTGGCGGGCAGGCGTTCGAGGAAGCGCGGCGGCGCTGCTCCAGCCGGCGCAGCGTGGGTTTCAGCCGGCGCGCGCTGTGTGAAGTAGTTGAGCGCGGTCATCACGCAGGTGACCACGAACACCGGCCCGACATAGTACCGCAGGTGCGCCAGGTGCGGTACGCCGTGAAAGAAGGCGCTCGACAGCAGCCAGATCGCCAGCGTCAGGGGAATGGTCAGCGCGACCGCGATCACCGAGCCCTGCAGGACGGGTCGGTCATCGAACCAGCCGCCGTGATCGACCAGCGCCGACACCGCGACTCCGCCCAGGCCGCCGGTCATAAGGGCGATGACCCAGAAGGCGAGGCGGGGCCAGAAGGGCGCCTCGCCGCTGCCGAAGGCGCCGACGACCGCGAGGAAGACCCCGGCGACAGCGGCGATCAGAAGGCCCCGGGCGTGACGCGAGCCGGCCAGCGTGGCGATCCACGATGCGTGAACGGCGTCCGGCGTCGTTTCGCGAACCTCGCCGGCCTTCCCACGTATCGGCGACTGCGTGTCCAGGTCGGTTCCCCTAAGCCTTCCGTCATCCAAAACCCGCCAGCACAGGCAGACCCTCATGACCTCTCCCCGGATGAAGACCGCCGCCCTCTTCCTGTCAATCGCGACCCTGCACGGCGTGACGCTCGCGGCCCTGCCGCTGGACATCGCCCAGGCTCAGGACGTACCGGCCGCCACGTCGCTCGCCAGCCTGACGATCACCTTCGAGGGAATCACGCAGCAGACCGGCGAGCTCCGCGGCCAGCTGTTCGCCAGCGAGGCGGCCTATAGCGGCAAGGGCGGCCAACCGGCGGCGTCGTTCGCCCTCCCGGTCACCGGCGACAGCGTGTCGACGACCATCACCGGACTGCAGCCCGGACGCTACGCCATCCGGATTTTCCACGACGTCAACGGCGATGGAAAGATGGGCGCCAACCCCTTCGGCATCCCGACCGAGCCGTTCGCGTTCTCCAACAACGCCCGTGGCGCTTTCGGCCCGGCCGCCTGGAGCGACGCGGCCTTCGAGGTGGCCGGCGACGCCGCCACCGTCATCGCAATCGACTGACCCGTCCCCTGATCGCCGGAGTGTCCGCCATGAACCGCCGTTCCTTCCTGACGACCGCCGCCGCCGGGCTGGCCGCCGCCGCGCTGGGACCCGACGTCCTGCATGCCGCCGCCGCCAGCGCCGGCGACTGGACCCTGGGCGTCGCCGATGTCGAGGCCGACCTTCCGCGCCAGGCGCTGCGTCGCCTGCACGGCCGCGCCCCGGCCGGTCTGTCGGGGACGCTGTTCCGCAACGGCCCGGCGAAGTTCCACCGTCCCGGCGGTTCGGCCCTCCACTGGTTCGACGGCGACGGCATGATGCGCGCCTTCCGGATCGACGAGGGGCAGGCCAGTCTGACCGCCCGCTTCCTCGACACGCCCAAGCGGCGCGCCGACACGGCGGCGAACGGCGTCGTCACCCCCGGCTTCGGCACGCCGGTCCGCAAGGGCGGGCGCGGGGCGAACAACGACGACGCCAATTCGGCAAACATCTCGGTTATGGCGGCCGGCGGCGAGATGTGGGCGCTTTGGGAGTCCGGCTCGCCCATGGCCTTTGACCCGACGACGCTTGAGACGAAGGGCTTCAAGACGTTGCGGCCGGACCTCGCCCATATGCCGTTCCTCGCCCATCCCAGGGTCGAGCCGAACGGCCGGGTCTGGAACCTGGGCCTGTTCGGCCAGAAGGCCATTGTCTGGCGGCTGGCGCCGGATGGCGCGCTGGAGGCGGCCGAGCCGATCAGCCTGCCGCGGGCCAGCTACATCCACGACTTCACCGCCACCGCGCGGCATCTGGTCATCGTGCTGCAGCCCTGGATCCAGGATCGCTTCACCATGCCCTACAAGGACAGCCTCAGCTGGCGGCCCGAGCTGGGCACGCAGATCCTGGTCCTCGACAAGGCTGACCTCGGCAAGCGCCGGATCTTCGAGGCGCCGCCCTTCTTCTTCTTCCACCTCGGCGACGCCTGGGAGGAGGCGGACGGGACGATCCGGTTCGACGCCGCCCTGGACAAGGATCCCGCGTTCGCCATCGAGGGCGGCGCGGCGATCATCACCGGCCGCGATGTCGGCGGGGCCGATCCGGCCATGGCGCTGGTCACGCTGCGACCGGGCGGCGCGGTCGACATCACCCGGACCGGCCTGTCGGGCGAATTCCCGAGGACCGATCCGCGTTTCGCCGGGCTGGCCCGCCGCCGTACGGTCCACCTGACCCGGGGCGCTGACGCCCACCCCCTGATGCAGGCGGTCGCCGTCAGCGACTGGCAGTCTGGCAGGACCGACGTCTACGACTTCGGACCGGGTCACATCGTCGAGGAGATGGTCTTCGTTCCACGGCCGGGCGGCCAGGCCGAGTTCGACGGCTGGCTGGTCGGCACCAGCATCAACCTGGCGGCTCGCCGCACCGAGCTGCATGCCTTCGACGCCCGCCGCGTGGCGGCCGGGCCGATCGCCAGCTGGGCTGCGGACGTCGCCTTGCCCGTCACCTTCCACGGCGTCTTCGTCGGAGCCTGAGCCATGACCGCGCAACCCTCCCGCATCCTGCCCTCCGGTCGTAACGCCGGCTGGTTTCTGGTCGCCGCCGCGACCGCGGCGATCGTCGTCATGTTCGGTCCGCGCATGGCCGTCATCGCCGGCCAGGGCCGGATGCATGGTCCGGACCTGGCGCTCTTCGCCGCCCAGCCGATGGTGCTGCAGCTGCATATCCTCGCCGCGCTGGGCACGGTGGCCCTCGGCGGCCTGATCTTCTCGATGCGCAAGGGGCAGGGCTTCCACCGGACCGCCGGCTGGATCTGGGTGGTCCTGATGGCGACTACGGCGATCTCGTCACTGTTTATCGTCGGGATCAACGGGGACTTCTGGTCGTTCATTCACCTGCTCAGCGGCTGGGTCCTGATCGTTCTGCCGCTCGGCGTCCTGGCGGCGCGCAAGCATCGGGTGGACGTCCATCGCAAGACCATGACCGGCATCTTCGTGGGCGGATCGCTGGTGGCCGGCGCCTTCACCTTCCTGCCCGGCCGGCTGATGTGGCGACTGATCTTCGGCTGACGCGGCCTTGCCACCCACGGCGCCCGGGGGCTATCCCGGACGGGCCCGGCGGATCGGCGGGCGTCAGGACGCGCGATGACCGCAGCCAAGCCCCGCGCCCGCTCCAGCGGCAGAGGCCGCCCCTCCAAGGGGACAGGCCTTGATCTGAAAGCGGCGATTCTCGACTCGGCCGAAGGGCTGTTCTCGCGGCACGGCTTCTATGGCGTGACCACCCGTCAGGTGGCGTCCGAGGCCGGCGTCGACACCGCGTTGATCCACTACTACTTCGGCGCCAAGCGAGAGCTGTTCGACGCGGTCCTGCTGCGCCGCGCGGAGATCCTCAACCAGGAGCGGGCCCAGGCCATGACCGCCTACGAGGCGGCTCACCCGGGGTCCATGACCGCCGAAGGCGTGATCGCCGCCTTCATCGACCCGCTGGTCGAACGGGCGCTGACCGGCGGAACGGGGTGGAAGAACTGGTTCGGCCTCGTCGCCCAGATCAACACCACGCCGGCCTGGGGCGGAGAGGTCATGCACCGGTTCTTCGATCCTGTCGTCCAGCAGCTGATCGACACGCTCAAGCGCGCCATGCCCGAGGCCGAGCTGACCGATCTCTACTGGAGCTACCAGTTCCTGACCGGCTCCATGACCCTGTCCGTCGCCGAGACCGGCCGCATCGACCAGCTTTCCAACGGCCTGTGTCAGTCGAGCGACCTGGAGGCTGTGCGTCAGCGTCTCTACACCTACTGCGCTGCGGGCTTCGAAGCGGTGATCCGCAAGGCGCGCGCCTGAGGCGATCATGGCGCCCGTGTGGCGCCAATTCATCACATGGTGAAAAATAGCGGCGTTCGGTCGCCGGACCTCTTCCCGTGACCCGCGGCTTGGATGATGGTTCCCTGCAATTCGCGTTCTGGTGAATTTGAAACTTTGACGATCCCGGAAAAGGGATCGCGCATGGGAGGACGACAATGAGGACGATGTTCAAGGCCGCTTTGCTGGCCGGCGCCGCCTGGAGTGCGTGCGCGACCTTCGCCGTTGCACAGGATGTTCCCGCCGCCGATACCGAAGTCGAAGCGGTCGTGGTCACCGCGCGGCGTACAGAGGAAAACCTTCAGGCGGTGCCGGGCGCCGTCTCGGCCTTCAGCCAGGCCGCTCTGGAACGGCTCCAGGTCACTGACGTGACCGGCCTGCAGGGCGCGGTTCCGAACGTGAACATCTCGCAGGGCCGCGGCTCTTCGAACGCGACCAACATCTTCATTCGCGGAATCGGTCAGCCCGACGCGCTGCAGACCTTCGACCCGGCCATCGGCGTCTATGTCGATGACGTCTATTACAGCCGAATCCGCGGCACCCAGTTCGACCTGTTCGATCTGGAGCGCGTCGAGGTCCTGCGCGGCCCGCAAGGCACCCTGTACGGCAAGAACACCATCGGCGGTGCGCTGAAGGTGGTCACCCGCAAGCCGGGCGACGACTTCCGCGCCGGCGCTTCGGCCGCCTATGGCAGCTACAACCAGATGGAGCTCAAGGGTTCGATCTCCGGTCCGGTCAGCGAGACCCTTTCGCTCGGCATCGCCGGGCTGGTGTCCAAGCGTGACGGCTTCGTCGAGAATCCGGTCAGCGGCGAAGAGTACAACGACAAGAACACCTGGGCTGTCCGCGCCGCGGCGACCTGGAAGCCGTCCGACGATATCCGCGTCGACCTCTCGGCCGACTACAGCCGCGACGACGCAGCCATGTCCGTGGGCCAGGCGACCAGCACCCTGACGACCATTCTCGGCGTGCCGCTGCAGGTCGTCACCAACCCGCCGCCGTCCTATGACTTCAAGACCCGTACGACCTCGGGCCTGCCCAACTCGACGGAGCTGACCCACTACGGCTTCGCCGGCACGGTGACCTGGAACATCAGTGACGCCCTGTCCCTGAAGTCGATCACCGCCTACCGCAACCTGGAGACCGCCGACTACATCGATATCGACGCGACCCAGCTGGAGCTGGGCGACGTGTTCGTCGGCGTGAACCAGAACCAGACCAGCCAGGAATTCCAGCTGACCTACGAAGAAGGTCCCTGGACCGTGGTGGGCGGCGTCTACTGGATGAACGAGCAGATCGACTCGCACCAGGAAGCCTATGCCGACGACTTCCTCGGCGCTGCGTTCGGCAACGCCACCTTCCTGCGCACGGTCGACGACGATCTGGAGACCACCAGCAAGGCGGCCTACGTCAACGTCAGCTTCGACCTGACCGAGACCGTCCAGGTCACCGGCGGCCTGCGGTACACCGACGAGGAAAAGACCTACTCGCGGTCCACCTCGACCTTCTCGTCGAACGCGCTGTTCACCGCCAACCCGGCCTTCGCCTTCAAGGGCCTGACCGAGAGCTGGGAGGACGTTTCGCCGATGGTCGACGTCCGCTGGATGCCGGCCGAGAACATCACCCTCTATCTGCGCGGCTCGAAGGGCTTCAAGTCCGGCGGCTTCAACGGCCGGGCCAACAATCCTGGCGAACAGGCGCCGTACGAGCCCGAGACCGTCGAGAGCTACGAAGGCGGGATCAAGACCACCTGGGACGGCGGCCGCTACCTGCTGAACCTCACGGTCTTCACCAACGACTACCAGGACTTCCAGGCCCGCGTGTCGGGCACGGTGACTGATCCGGGCACCGGCCTGCCGAGCCCGGAGCTGACGGTCATCAACGCCGGCAGCATGAAGACGTCCGGCGCCGAGCTTGAAGCCGTCGCGCGCCTGGTCCCCGGACTGCTGCTCGACGCCCAGCTCGGCCTGCTCAACGCCGAGTACGAGGACTTCGAAGACGTTCGCTTCGTCGCCACCGGCGGCAGCCGCGCCTTCCAGGACCCCGCCTTCGCGCCGAAATGGACCGCCCGCTACGGCGCGCAGTACACCTTCGATCTCGGTGAGAACGGGTCGTTGATCGTCGGCGCTCAGGCCAAGTACCGCTCTGAAATGGCGCTGGCTGTCGACAACACCCCGACCAACAGCGGGACCCGTGTCCCCGGCATGTGGGACGACAATGTCTGGCTCTGGGACGCCCGCGCCGTCTGGGAGAGCAGTGATCGTCGCTTCACCGCCGGCCTGTACGGCCAGAACATCACCGACGAACTCTACAAGACCGACGCGCAGGAATTCTCGTCGGTCGGCGGCATCCGGACGGCCTACTACGGCGCGCCGAAGACCGTGACGCTTCGCCTGACGGCGAAGTACTAGAACGCCGGGCCCTCGCGGCCCTCGCATTCGCAATGATGGACCCCGCCGGGCGACCGGCGGGGTTCTTTTTTCCTATCGCCTCCATCGGGTTGCACCTGTCGCCCGACCGCGCCATAACCCGGCCCGGTCCGCGACCGCGGGCCTTCCCTAGCGACATCCGCGAGACCCAATAGCGCGATGAATATCCACGAGCATCAGGCCAAGGCCGTACTGGCCGAATTCGGCGTCCCCGTTCCCCGCGGCTTTGCCGCCTTCACCCCTGAAGAAGCCCAGAAGGCCGCCGAGACGCTCGGCACGCCGGTCTTCGTCGTGAAGAGCCAGATCCACGCCGGCGGCCGCGGCAAGGGCCGCTTCGAGGGCCTTGGCCCCGACGCCAAGGGCGGCGTCCGCGTCGTCAAGTCCGTCGCCGAGGTCCGCAGCAACGCCGAGGAGATGCTCGGCCGCGTGCTGGTGACCCACCAGACGGGCCCCAAGGGCAAGCAGGTCAACCGCCTCTACATCGAGGAAGGCGCGGCCATCGCCAAGGAATTCTACCTGTCCCTGCTGGTCGACCGGCAGACGAGCATGGTCTCGGTGGTCGCCTCGACCGAAGGCGGGATGGACATCGAGGAGGTCGCCCACGACACTCCGGAAAAGATCCACACCTTCTCCATCGACCCCGCCACCGGCGTGTGGCCGACCCACCAGCGGGCGCTGGCCAAGGCGCTCGGCCTGACCGGCGGCCTGGCCAAGGAAGCGGCCTCGCTGCTGACCCAGCTCTATACGGCGTTCTTGGCCAAGGACATGGCGATGCTGGAGGTGAACCCCCTCATCGTCACCGCCGACGACCACCTGCGCGTCCTCGACGCCAAGGTCTCGTTCGACGGCAACAGCCTGTACCGCCACCCGGACATCAAGGCGCTGCGCGACGAGACCGAGGAAGACTCCAAGGAAATCGAAGCCAGCAAGCATGACCTCGCCTACATCGCCCTCGACGGCGAAATCGGCTGCATGGTCAACGGCGCGGGCCTGGCCATGGCGACCATGGACATCATCAAGCTGTACGGCGCCGAGCCGGCCAACTTCCTCGATGTCGGCGGCGGCGCCAGCAAGGAGAAGGTCATCGCGGCCTTCAAGATCATCACCGCCGACCCCGCGGTGAAGGGCATCCTGGTCAATATCTTCGGCGGCATCATGCGCTGCGACATCATCGCCGAGGGCGTGGTGGCCGCTGTGAAGGAAGTCGGGCTGAAGGTTCCGCTGGTCGTCCGTCTCGAAGGCACCAACGTCGAGCTGGGCAAGAAAATCATCAACGAAAGCGGCCTGAACGTCATCGCCGCCAACGATCTGTCGGACGGCGCGGAGAAGATCGTCGCCGCCGTGCGAGGCGCCAAGTAATGTCCATTCTCATCGGATCCCACACCAAGGTCATCTGTCAGGGCATCACCGGCGCCCAGGGGACCTTCCACTCCGAACAGGCCATCGCCTACGGCACGAAGATGGTCGGCGGCGTGACGCCGGGCAAAGGCGGCACGACCCACATCGGCCTGCCGATGTTCGACACCGTCGGCGAGGCCAAGTCGGCCACCGGCGCCGACGCCTCGGTGATCTA
Organism: Caulobacter sp.; assembly: GCA_044361705.1. GTDB lineage: Bacteria > Pseudomonadota > Alphaproteobacteria > Caulobacterales > Caulobacteraceae > Caulobacter. Next base: position 635 of record JBIKII010000108.1, on the reverse strand, counting down.
TGTCCCGCCCCCCTTCGCGGCCGATGCGATCCTGGAAGCCATCGATGCGGAGATCGGCCTGATCGTCTGCATCACCGAGGGCATCCCGGTGCTGGACATGGTCAAGGTCAAGAAGGCCCTGGCCGGTTCGAAGTCGCGCCTGATCGGCCCGAACTGCCCGGGCGTGCTGACGCCGGGCGAGTGCAAGATCGGTATCATGCCGGGCTCGATCTTCTCCAAGGGTTCGGTGGGCGTCGTCTCGCGCTCGGGCACCCTGACCTATGAAGCGGTGTTCCAGACCACCAATGCGGGCCTTGGCCAGACCACGGCCGTCGGCATCGGCGGCGACCCGGTCAAGGGCACCGAGTTCATCGATGTCCTCGAACTCTTCCTCGCCGACGAAGCCACCAAGTCGATCGTGATGATCGGCGAGATCGGCGGCGCGGCCGAAGAAGATGCCGCCCAGTTCCTGATCGACGAGGCCAAGCGCGGCCGCAAGAAGCCGATGGTCGGCTTCATCGCCGGCCGCACCGCCCCTCCGGGCCGCCACATGGGCCACGCCGGCGCCATCGTGTCGGGCGGCAAGGGCGGCGCCGAGGACAAGATCGCGGCGATGGAGGCGGCGGGCATCCGCGTGTCGTCCTCGCCCGCGCGCC
>JBIKII010000254.1:0-3137 GCA_044361705.1 Caulobacter sp. | reverse complement strand
TCAGCCAGCGTGGTGCTGGAGGGCGAGAGCCCGGCCGGCGCGGCTCCCGCCGTCACGGCGTCGCGGGATGCGACGCTGGACCCTGCCTTCACGCTCGGACGGTCCGACTGGGACGGCGGCGTGGCGATCGGCTCGGTTCGCGCTGATGGCCCGGCAGCGCTCTATGGCCTTCGCGCCGGTGATCGCCTGCGAGCGGTGAACGGTCGGACGCCGGCCTCCGTGGAAGACGCGCTCGCCCTTCTGGGACTGGGCCGCGCGCGGGTCGCACTGCTGCGGATCGAGCGTCCCGGCGAGCCCCCGCGACACATCGTTCTGCCCCTTACGCGGGGCGCCGCCGCCGAGCGGCCGGTCGGCGGGGTGGTCGACGCGGTCGTCGGGCCGTTCTAATGGCGAACCTGATCGGTGTTACGCGAGTACTCATGGACGAGGTCAATCCGGTAACGGGGCAAGCAGCGGGCGCGGACATCGGCGACGATGTCCTCAGGGCGTTCACGGTCCATTGCGCCGGTCGCTCGGTCCTCCTGCTGGAAGACGAACCCGCCGTCGGTGAGCGGATTCGCGATGTCCTGACCGGCGCTGGCTGTGGCCGCGTGGTCTGGGTCCAGAACGGTCTGGAAGCGGTCGACGCTGCGGAACAGGGCGGCTTCGACCTGCTGATCCTGGACCGGAACACGCCCGGCATAGACGGGCGCGAGGCGCTGGAGCGAATCCGGGCGACGGAGATCGCAACGGGCCGTGCGCCGGTGGCGGCCATGTTCCTTACCGCCCTGGGCGTTGATCGGCAGCGCCTGGAAGGCCTGGTCGCCGGCGCCGACGACTACCTGGTCAAGCCCGTGGCCGACCTCGAGCTGCTTGCACGGTCCGTAGCCCTGCTGCGCCGCTCGGCATGGGCGCCGGCAGCCGGTCGCGACGATGCGCCGGAGGTGATCGCGAACGGCCCGCTGGTCCTGCGACCCGCCGCCCTCGAGGCCTCGCTGGGAGACCAGACGATAAAGTTTACCGGCCGCGAGTACGCGATCCTGATCCTGCTCGCGCGCAACCTCGGCCTGCCCGTAACCCGGTCGATGATCTGGGATCGCTGCTGGCCCGAGTACAATTTCCAGCCTGACGAGTTCGAGAACCGCATCGATGTCCACGCCTCCCGGCTGCGCAAGCGGATGGAAGCCGCGGCCGACGCGGCGGGCGCCGCTGTCGTGCCCGACGCGGCCCGTCCGCTGGTGATCTCGATCCGTGGCCAGGGTCTGATGCTGCGCAACCTGCGGGCCGGCGACTGATGCGTGCGCCGGCCTTCCTCGCGGTGTGGCTGGTGACCTTCGCGGTCATCGCCTCAGGGGCGGCCCTGGGGGGCGCGCTGCTGCTCGATCGCGACCTGCGGCGCGAGCGAGCGGCCGCCGGAGCAGAGGGTGAGCTTGCCGCCTTCCTCGAGAGCAAGCTGGCCGAGCAGGCCCAGGGATCCGAAGCGCTGTCGATCATGAAGGGCTTCACCGGGCAGGCGGGCGATCATCGCGAGGGCGCGGACCTTGCCGCCGACGTCGCCCGGTTCCGTTCCGAACCTGATGCCGGCGGAGCGTCCGGTCGGGTTTTCGTCTACCGGCGCGGCAAGGCCGTCAGCGGCGCGGTCGCCTGGCCGACGGCGCTCCAGCCGTTCCGGCGCGGTCTCGTCCGCTATCAGGCCCGCCCGGGAGGCGATGAGGTCATCGCAGCCGTGCACCGTTTTCCCAACGGCGACCAGTTGCTCGTCGGACGCCACGTCGAGCCGGTCAACCTCGTCTCCGGCCGCATCCTGCGAGTCAGCGGTCTCACGATCCTCGGCCTTGCGCTGGCGGGCGGCGCCGTCGCGTGGCTGTTCGCCGTCCGCTACAATCGGCGCCTGCGTGCGATCACCGATGCCTGCGAGCGCGTCGAGGCCGGTGAAATGGACGCGAGGGCGCCGGCCGCTGACCGCGTCGACGAGTTTGGTCTGCTGGCCCGACGTGTAAACCATATGCTCGACCGGGTCGGCCGTTACGTCGAAGGCATGCGCGATGTGTCCGACGAGATTGCGCATGATCTCCGCACGCCCCTGAACCGCATCCAGGCGCGCCTGGGCGCGCTGCGCGAGGACCTGACACCCGGCGCGGCCGCTGAACTGGATCTGGCCGCCGAAGATCTTCGCAACCTGTCGCGGACGATCGACGATTTCCTCTGGCTGCGCGAGGTCGAGGCCGGCCACGGCGGTCAGACCACCTTCTTCGACCTGCGGGCGCTGGCCGACGAGGTGTCGGAGGACCATGGCCTGATCGCCGAAGACACCCGCGGCGTCAGCCTGACGGTGCAAGGAGAGCCCGTCGAGATCATGGGAGTCCGGTCCCTGCTGGTCAGGGCGATCGATAACATCGTCGCCAACGCCGTGAAGTTCACGCCGGCTGGCGGCGCGATCCGCGTCAGCACCGGCCGCGACACCGGCCATGCGCTGGTGATCGTCGAGGACACCGGCCCCGGCATGCCCGCCGACCTTCTGGGGCGCGCCACCCAGCCGGGCGTGCGTGGCGGTCATGACCAGCCGGGCCATGGCCTGGGTCTCGCTATCGCCGCCAGCGTCGCTCGACGTCATGGCGGGGATCTGGTTCTCGCCAACCTCGCAGCCGGCGGCTTTCGCGCCAGCCTGCGTCTGCCCCTGCCGCCCGCATGACCCGGAGGTCCGCCATGTCCAGAATGCTCGTCGCGCTCGTCGCGCTCGCGGCCTGCGTCCTGCTCGCCCGTCCCGCCGCCGCGTCCGAGGTCTACTCGGTCCTGGTCGGGGCTTCCGACTACGGTCGACTGGAGAAGGCGCTTCGCGATGCGGGCGACACCCAGGCCGACCGCGTGAACCTGAAAGGGGCCCGCAACGACGCGATCCTGATGGCCCAGGCGCTGATCTCACGGGGCGCCAGCGCCGGCAACGTCACGCTGCTGATCGAGCATCCCGAACTGGCCGACTATCCGTTGCCGTCCGGCGTGAAGGTGGCTGGCGCTCCGACCCGGACCAGGATCGCTGCGGCGCTGGGCGGTCTCGCCGCGCGCGTCTCGGCCGGCGACCAGGTCGTTATCCTGCTGTCGGGCCACGGCTCCCAGCAGCCGCAGACCGGAAGTCTCGAGGCCGATGGCCTGGACGAAAT
>JBIKII010000107.1:0-11036 GCA_044361705.1 Caulobacter sp. | reverse complement strand
GTGCAGCATGAAGGGCGCGCCGGGGAAGAAGCCGCCGGCCACGTGCCAGCCCTCGCCGCTCTGCACCACCGCCTCGTACCAGGCGACCGGGCCGGTATAGGGCTGGTGCGAATTGACCAGCAGCCGCGTCGCGCCATCGGTCGCGCGGGCAGGGGCCACGGCGACGCCGTTGCTGCCCTTGGGCAGCGGGTCCGATTCCCGGTCGTTCAGCTTCCGCAGTTCGCCGTCCAGGCCGTAGAAGAACGGCGTCTTGAACACGAAGCCCGCCGCGATGTCCTTGCCGGTGAGCGGCAGCAGGCCGGGCGCGACTTCGTCCGGGTGGGTGGCGGCGTAGTAGTTCACGCCGTCGGCGTAGGCCTCCAGCACGGCGCGGACGTCGGCGGGCAGGGTGGGGTATCCGGCCTCAACGGTCTTCCAGACCTCGAGCAGGCTGACGATGTAGTCGCCCGGCGCGGCGCCCAGGCCTTCCTCGGCGGCCAGAGCCCCGCGCGTGGCCAGCGCCACCTGCTGGATGGTCGGGAAGTCGTCCTCGCTGTGGGCGAAGGCCAGGCCGAAGGCGGCGTCGGCGTCGCGCCGGCCGAGCACATGCGGCACGCCCCATTGGTCGCGGCGGATACGGACGTCGTACTGCGCCGCCCTCGCGATCAGCGGCTCCAGATCGGCCTTCGCCGGACGGTTAGGGACATCCAGCAGCAAAACGGTGGTGGCCGCCATCACGACAAGCGCGAGCAGGGCGCCGACGCCCCTGATGATCCATTTCATGCCGTTCCCCCGATACGTTTTGCGGTCAGCGTAGCGCGCCGTTCGGGTACATGCACTTCAGTGCGTGTCCCCAGCCGCTTGAATGCCCCCGCTCCCCCTACGGCGCCTGCCTTTCCGCCAATCCTCTGTAACGAAACGTCAGACGGCGGAGCCCCTTTCGACTTGCCGCGAGGCCGTGCGGCGGGCTAGGCAGACTCCCGCGCAAGGGGTCGATCCAGAGAGCCACGTCAGATGGTCGGGGATCGGGACGCCCCGACATCTGTAGGAGCGTCTGTGATGGGTGCTGAAGCTATCGAGGGCCTCGACGAGGCCCCCACGAAACACGCGCGCCTCGTCGCGTGGGTCCGGGAGATCGCCACCCTCACCAAGCCCGACCGGGTCTACTGGTGTGACGGGTCCGACGCCGAGTGGGAGGCCCTGACCACGCAGCTCTGCGAGTCCGGCACCCTGACGCGCCTGAACCCGGACAAGCGCCCCAACAGCTTCTACGCCGCCTCCGATCCGCGCGATGTCGCCCGCGTCGAGAGCCGCACCTTCATCTGCTCCGAGCAGGAGGTCGACGCCGGCCCGACGAACAACTGGTCCGACCCGGTCGAGATGCGCGACCGCCTGGGCAAGCTGTTCGACGGCTGCATGCGCGGCCGCACGATGTACGTGGTGCCCTTCTGCATGGGCCCGCTCGGCTCGCCGATCAGCGCGCTTGGCGTGGAGATCACCGACAGCGCCTACGTCGCCATCTCGATGCGGGTGATGACCCGCATGGGCAAGGGCGCGCTGGACATGATGGGCGAGGACGGCTTCTTCGTCCCGGCCGTCCACACGCTCGGCGCCCCGCTCACGCCCGGCCAGGCCGACGTGCCCTGGCCCTGCAACGACGACAAGTGGATCGTCCACTACCCCGAAACCCGCGAGATCTGGTCCTACGGCTCCGGCTACGGCGGCAACGCCTTGCTCGGGAAGAAGTGCTACGCCCTGCGCATCGCCAGCGTCATGGCCCGCGACGAGGGCTGGCTGGCCGAGCACATGCTGATCCTAAAGCTGACCTCGCCCAAGGGCGCGGTGCGCTTCGTGGCGGCGGCCTTCCCCAGCGCCTGCGGCAAGACCAATCTGGCCATGCTGCAGCCGACCATCGACGGCTGGAAGGCCGAGACGGTAGGCGACGACATCTGCTGGATGCGCTTCGGCGACGACGGCCGCCTCTACGCCATCAACCCGGAAGCGGGCTTCTTCGGCGTCGCGCCCGGCACCGGCATCGGCACGAACCGTAACGCGGTCGAGGCCCTGAATGAGAACGTGGTCTTCACCAACGTGGCCCTGACCCCGGACGGCGACGTCTGGTGGGAAGGCCTGACCGATGAGAAGCCCGCGAAGCTGACCGACTGGCGCGGCCGTCCCTGGACGCCCGAGAGCCCGGATCCCGCCGCCCACCCCAACGCCCGCTTCGCCGTCAGCGCCGCCCAGTGCCCCGTGATCGCCACCGAGTGGGACGACCCCAAAGGCGTGCCGATCAGCGCCATCCTGTTCGGCGGCCGCCGCGCCAGCGCCGTGCCGCTGGTCACCGAAGCCTTCGACTGGGCCCACGGCGTGTTCCTGGGCTCGACCGTCGCCTCCGAAGGCACCGCCGCGGCCGAGAACAAGGTCGGCGAGCTGCGCCGCGACCCGTTCGCGATGCTGCCGTTCTGCGGCTACAACATGGGCGACTACTTCGGCCACTGGCTGGATGTCGGCGCCAAGGCGGACGCGGACAAGCTGCCGCGCATCTTCATGGTCAACTGGTTCCGCAAGGACGAGAACGGCCGCTTCGTATGGCCGGGCTACGGCGAGAACAGCCGCGTCCTGAAGTGGATCTTCGAGCGCCTGGAAGGCGAGACCGGCGCGGTGGACACCGCCATCGGCCGCCTGCCGGCGCAGGGCGCGCTGGACACCCTGGGCCTTGGCCTCAGCGACGCGCAGCTGACCATGCTGACCACCGTCGACGCCGAGGTCTGGACCGAGGAAGCCTCGCTGATCCCGGCCTTCTTCGAGAAGTTCGGCGACCGCCTGCCGGCCAAGCTGTGGGCCGAGCATGAAGCGCTGACGACGCGTCTGGCGGCCGGTGTGAAGAAAGAGGCCGTGGTCGCGGCCTGAGGTCCGCGCCAGGGCAGATGTCCTTCCGCTGAGCGAATTCCTGCGCGAGGGCTTGCTCAATCCGCCCCGACGTCCACAGTCCTCCTGTCATGCAGGGGGCTGGTCATGGATCGCAGGATGCTGTTGTCGGGGGCGTTGGCCCTGAGCCTCGCGGGCGGAGCGACAGCGCGGGGAGCCGCGCCGGCCAAGGCGCCGCTGATCACCACCGACTATGCGCCGCTGCGGCGCGTCATGGTCCATGAACCCTCCGAGCACGACTATGTCGTGGCGCTGGACGACAGGAACCTGACCCCCGAGCCATGGGCGTTGCCGCCGGACGCCATCGCCCAGCACCGTGAGTTCCAGGCCCTGCTGACCGCCTCCGGCGCTGAGGTGCTGAAGCTCGAGGACCTGCTGCAGACGGCGGTCGACGCGGCCAAGAGCAAGGGCGTGTTCGCCACCTGGCTGCGGGCGCTCTACCCCCGCCTGGGCGGCGACCCCGATGCGGTGACCGCCGCCACGCTTCTTGGGCGCGACCCCAAGGTGCAGTTCCAGCGCTGGCCGGACGGCAGCTATCGCCATGTCGCCGATGGAACGGCCGGGATGATCTTCTCGCGGGACGCCACCATCCAGACGCCGGGCGGGCTGATCATTTCGCGGCTTTCGAACCCCAGCCGGGTGCTTGAGCCGTTCATCTCCCGCTTCCTGGCCGATTTCGCGCCCGCCTTCGCGAACTATCCCGTGGTCTTCGACGGCATGCAGGAGGGGCTGTTCGTCGAGGGAGGGGACATCCAGGTGGTCGACGAGAAGACGCTGTTCATCGGTGTCGGCAATCGCTCGGATCCGCGCGTCGCGCCCCTGCTGGCCGCACGGCTGAACATGGACGTGCTGGCGGTCCATACCCGCAAGGCCGATGCGCTGCGCGGCTGGACCGGGGCCGACAGTCTGCGTTCGATGCTGCTGCATCTGGACACGGTCTTTACCCATGTCGGTCGCAAGAAGGGGCTGGCGCTGCCCTGGTTCCTCGAGAAGGAAGCCTCGGGCAAGGACCCGCTGACCGCCTTCGTAAAGGGCTTCGGGGCGAACCCCCAGTTCGAGGACGGGGATGTCGAGAAGGCTGTCTCGTACCTGGCGGACTTCGGCAAGGTGACCCGCTACGAGGCCGGAACCGGCAAGGTCGACAAGCTGCCCGAGGGGATGAAGCTGGTCGATTACGTCCGCAAGCAGGGCTACGACATGACCTTCGTCGGTGGGGAGCCGCCGGAGAAGCCGGACTTCGAGTATCTGGTCGAGGTGGTCCTCAAGGAGCACCGGTTTCAGGCCGCCAACGTGGTCGCCACCGCGCCGGACAAGGTCATTGCCTACAAGGGCGCAGACAGGACGCACGCGGCGCTTCGGGCGGCAGGGGTCGAGGTCTCGACGTTCAATGCGCGGGAGATCTGGCCCTGGAACGGCGGGCCCCACTGCCTGACTTTGCCGCTCGAGCGGGGTTAGGCCTCGCGGCGACGTCAGCCGCCGCCGTCTTGTCGGGATCTCTGGGGCGGCCCGGACCTACTCGGCCGCCATCAGCGCCGGGTTCATGTCGCGGACCGGCAGCTTGACCACGTCGGCGCCGGAGGGGGCGTCGCGATCTTCGGCCAGCTCTTCCGGCGTGACCATGAAGCCGCGCGCGCGGGCCTTGCGGCCAAGGTCGATGCGCGAGGTCCAGGCGGCGATCGGGGCCGACAGCAGCATCGGGATGACGATCGGCCAGACCCACAGCAGCAGGTCGGGGCGAAGGATCAGCGCGAGCGTGCAGAACAGGCCGGCGAAGGTTTCATTGCGGTAGCTGCGGACCGCGTCGGCGCGGCTCAGGGCCTCGCCGTCACGGACCTGGGCGGTCCAGCCGGCATCGCGGCCGGTCAGGATCTCGTACACCGCGCGGGTGTTGCCGATCATGTAGATCGGGGCGGTGATCGCCGACAGCGCCATCTCCGAGACCAGGCCCTTGGCCAGCATCTTGCGGCCGCCGAAGGCTTCGCGTTCGGCCTTGTTGAAGAAGGCCAGGCCCCAGCCCATCAGCTTGGGGCCGAGCAGCATCAGCGTGGTCAGCAGGGTGGCCCACATGAAGGGGCTGTAGTCGAGGCGGAACAGGTCCCGCCAGCCATACCAGGTCGGCTGGTTGCCCACCTGGATGACCATACCGACAACCAGCGAGGCCAGCCACAGCGGCGAGGCGATGTAGGCCATCAGGCCGACGCCCATCTGGAAGCGGCTCATCGGGTGCAGGCCGCGGGCGCCGATGACGCCGAAGTGCTGCATATTGCCCTGGCACCAGCGGCGCTCACGCTTCATGAACTCGAGCAGGCTGGGCGGGGTCTCTTCGTAGCTGCCGCCGAGCGCGGCGGTGACGTGGACGCCCCAGCCGCCGCGGCGCAGCAGGCCGGCCTCGACGACGTCGTGGCTCATCACATGGCCGCCGAAGGGCTTGCGGCCCGGCAGGTGCGGCAGGCCGGCGCACTGGGCGAAGGCGCGGACGCGGACGATGGCGTTGTGGCCCCAGTAGCTGGCCTCCGAGCCCGACCACCAGGCCAGGCCCGCCGAGGCCACGCGACCGTACAGGCGGACGCCGAACTGCTGGGCGCGGGCGAACAGGCTCTCGGCGTTGATCACCGTCGGCGTGGTCTGGATCAGGCCGATGTCGGGCTGGCGCTCCATGGCGTCGACCAGGTGCAGCAGGGTCTCGCCTGCCATCACGCTGTCGGCGTCCAGGATGATCATGCTCTCGTAGGCGCCGCCGAAGCGACGGACCCAGTCGGCGATGTTGCCGGACTTGCGCTCGGTGTTCTGGTCGCGCCGGCGGTAGTAGGCGCGGCAGCGGCTGCGGTTGCGCAGCAGGTTGAACTCGGTCCACTCGGCGGCGGCGATCAGATCGCTGGTGGTGTCGCTGAGCACGAAGATGTCGAACGAACGGGCGGCGCCCAGGCGGGCCAGGTCGGCGTCCATGCGGGCCAGGCGGCCCATCGTGGCGCGCGGGTCCTCGTTGTAGACCGGCATCAGCAGGGCGGTGCGGGTGCGGGGCAGGGGCGCCCGCTCGGCGAACGACAGCTCGTCGTTGGCGCCGCGCAGCAGGACGGCCAGGCCGATCGCCGCGTTGGTAAACCAGCAGGAGATGGCCGCGATCAGCGTCATGAACAGCGTCAGGCCGATCACCTCGAGCAGCATGAAGCCCTCGGCGGCGTACAGGCGGATCGGGGTCCAGCAGGCCAGCGCGGTCAGCACCAGGGTGCCGGTGGCGAGGATGGCGCGGCGCTTGGCGATATCGGCCGGGCCGCTGGTCGGCAGCGATGCGGCGACGGCGGCGTCCGCGCCCAGCGACTGGATCGGCATGACCAGGGGGGCCGGCGAGGGCAGATGCTCACGGTTGGGCGTCGACGGTTCGACGTAGCTGTCGCTCTCGTACCGGACTGCCAGATTGCTCATGTCCATGGACGTCGCCGCACGCTTCCTGGTGACCGGCCGGGCCCCTCCCATGAGACCCTGACCGAACTTCACGGACTTGTGTTGTTGCGGCGCAATAAATGCAAGACCCTGGCGTCAAAAAAGAGGAGGTCAGGCCCGGAAAAACACCGGCAGCCCGGAAAAAATGCCCGCCATGTGCAGGTTGCGTGAATTTCGAGCGCAATCACGCTTCATCACGCATTCGAGAGGTGTCGCTAGCAGGTCGTGATCGATTCGAGGATTATCCGCGCCTCGACGGTCAGATCGGCGTCGACTCGGCCTCCGCGAGGGCGACCGATATCAGCCGGCGCTCGAGCAGGAAAGCGGTCACCCCGACCCAGCCGACCAGCACGAAGGCATAGACCCTTTCCCATAGTCCGACGTTCTCGGCGTTCACCACGCCGGGGAACAGCGGGATGAAGTTGTAGTTGGTGATCGCGGTCAGGATCAGCATCGCCACGAACACGATGGCGAGGAAGATCTTAAGCCGCCGGAACCCGTCAATCCTCGCCAGGCCCCACAGGATGAATACCGGCGCCAGCTGGATGCCCAGCCCCAGGTTGATGATAGCGTGCATCGGGTCGGGGTAGAGCCAGACGGTCGACAGGATCAGGCCCGCGGCGCCCAGGGCGAAGGCGAGGAAGGTCACCCACGCCGCGATCCTGTTCCCGCCCAGAGCCGTCAGGGCCAGGCCGAAGCCCGCGCCCGCGAGGCCGGCCGCAATCCCGGACAACAGGATGCCGGTGTTGAAGAGGCCCGGGTAGGGCGCCGCCATGCTGCCCAGCACGCTGATGTACTGTGTCGCGTGGTCGAGGTCGGGATAGGTCAGGGTCGCGGCGATGAACGTCGCCGCCGCCAGCAGCGGGGCGCCGATCCCGGCCTGGAGCAGCCGCCGGCGGCGACGAAAGCGGTTCATGCGGCGCGCGCCGGGTCGACCGGCGCCTCAGGCGCCGAAGGGGGCGGGGCGGCGACGAACGGCGGGCGCGGGTGACGCTTGAGGCCCCAGAGCGGCCGCATCGGCCCCGTGCGGCGGACGATCTCATAGACCGCCAGGCTGCCGCCGATGGTGACGGTCAGCAGCAGCGCCGCCTCCGGCAGGGCCGCCAGGCTCCACGGTTTGACCACATAGACCGCCACGACCAGCAGGGTCTGGTGGACGAGGTAGCAGGGGAAGACGGCGTCGGTCAGATAGCGCAGCGCCGGACCGTCGGCGCGCCGCAGCCAGACGCTGCCGTAGCCGAGAATGGCGGCGATCGTCAGCCACTGGTTGGCCGCATAGACGAGGCCCTTGGGGATCCCGAACCAGAACCGGCCGTCGGGATGGGCCGTGAGCGCCATCAGCGCCACCAGCATGACCAGGGCCCCGGCCAGGGCGGGCTTGCGCCAGCGCTCCAGGTCGGCCCAGACCGGCTCGCGCATGGCCATGGCGAAGCCGAACAGGAACACGGCCAGCGAAACAGCGTGATTGTACCAGTCGACCGGCAGCTGGTTGGTGATGCCGAAGAGCGGAAACAGCGTCAGCCGCATCAGCGCCAGGTAGACGAACGGCACGACCAGCACGCGCCAGCCGGCCAGATGCCGCTCCAGCAGCGTCTCCAGCCGCGCCAGCCAGGCCGGACGGGTCAGCAGGGCAATGGCGGCGAAGGTGTAGACGCCGATGTAGAGCACGAACCACAGGTGGTTCAGCGGGATGCGCAGCAGCTGCGAGGGGCTGAAGGTGTGCAGCCACCAGCCGAGCAGGTCGCCGGTCCACCAGCCCTTGTCCAGCGCCTCCAGCCAGGACTGCGGCGGCACAAGGAAGACCACCCCGAACAGGAAGGGCGGGACCAGCCGCGCCAGCCGCTGCCGGGCCGTCTCGCCCGCCGTCAGGCGGCGGCTCATGAACCGCAGCGCCGCGCCGGACACCAGGAACAGCAAGGTCAGCCGCCAGGGCCCGGTCGCCAGGATCGCCTCGGCCAGCCAGCCGAAGGTATGGCGGCTGTGCATGTGCCAGTCCCAGGGCGCGTAGACGAGCGCGACATGGAACAGGATCAGCAGGCCGAACGCCGCCACCCGGATCCAGTCCAGGTCGGCGCGGCGGGCGAACGCCGCCGCCCCTGGCGCCGCTTGCGGCGCTGGCGCGGTCTCTGTCGGGGCATCCTGCATCACGGCGGGCGTCTGCAACCTCAAATCCGGGCCGGTCGTCACGCCGGGCGTCCTGCCAGAGATCGCCGGCCTCCGCGAGTCCGGTGACGACGTTGCTGGCTATGGCGCGGGCAGGACTGTGGCGATGCAGCAACTGTTTTGTGCAACAGCGAGGATAACCTGTTCAACCGTCGGATTCCAGACTATGGCCCCGCCCCGACGCAGCCAGTCTGCGTCTCGACCGGTTCGGACTGTCGGAGGCGAGAACCGGTCTCCTGTGAAGTGCGGGCTGCGGGGCCCGCGGAACCCCGGCCTGCAAGGGCCGGGGTTTTCACTTTCGGGGGCTTTGCTCCGAACCCCAAGCTCCCGTCATGGCCCGACTTGTTCGGGCCACCCATGAGCACGGCCCGTGCTGTGCGTCCTTCGACACGCCGCTTCGCGGCTGCTCAGGATGACTAGGTCAGAAGGCTACCCACTCCAGTCATGCTGAGCAGCGCCCCAGGCGCGTGTCGAAGCACGCAGGACGCATTCCGGATCACCACGCATGGGTGGCCCGAACAAGTCGGGCCATGACGATCAGGAAGGGGTTCCGTTCCGCTGCGTCCATCGCGCAAGATGCCCCGATGATCACGCTCTGGCACTGCGCGGACGCCCGCTCGTTTCGCCCCCTCTGGGCTCTCGAGGAGCTCCAGCTCCCCTACGAACTGAAGATGCTGCCGTTTCCGCCGCGGTTTCTGGCGCGGGAGTTTCTGGCCGAGAATCCGCTCGGCACCATTCCGCTGCTGGTCGACGGCGAGGCGCGGATGACCGAGTCGGCGGCCATCGTGCAGTACCTGTCCGAGGCGCACGGCGGCGGCGCGCTGTCGGTGAAGCCGGGCGAGGCCGGCTACGGCGCCTTCCTGAACGGCCTGCACTTCGGCGAGGCGACCCTGACCTTCCCGCAGACGCTGGTGCTGCGCTACCGCCGGCTCGAGCCGAAGGAACGCCGCCAGCCGCAGGTGGCCGACGACTACGCCAAGTGGTTCCTCGCCCGCCTCCGGGGACTTGATACGATCCTGCAGACCTCAGATTTCTACGCCGCCGGCCGCTTCACCGGCGCCGACATCTCGGTGGCCTATGCGCTCCTGCTGGCCCGGAGCCTGGGCCTCGACGGCGACTTCCCGCCGGCCGTCGCGGCCTACTGGGCCCGTATGCAGGCGCGCGACGGCTTCCAGCGCGCCAAGACCGCGCAGCAGCGGGCCAGCCTGGAGCAGGGGCTGACGCCACTGGATGTGAGCAAGCTGTAGCGTCCACCGCTCGTCATCGTCGGACTTGTTCCGACGACCCATGCGTGGTGAGCGCGCCGAGCGGGTCCCGGTGCTTCCAGCGTCTCTTCGGCCATCGCCGGCGTTCATGGGTCGTCGGAACAAGTCCGACGATGACGGTTGGTCAGCTGACGCCACGGCGCCGTTGACGCCCCCGTCAGCGCCAGCGCTCAATCTCCGAAACGCCCGAGGAAACACCCATGCTCGATCTGCTCGAACACCCGCTGTCGCCCTATGCCCAGAAGGTGAAGATCGCTCTCGTCGAGAAGGGGATCGACTTCACGGTCAGCACGCCCAACGCTATGGGGTCGGGCAATACGCCGGAGGCCTTCCGCGCCGCCAACCCGCGCGGCGAGGTGCCCGTCCTGTTCGTCGACGGGGCGCCGATCTTCGACTCCTCGATCATCCTGGAGTTCATCGAGGACCGCTTCCCGACGCCGGCCCTGCTGCCGGCCGATCCGCTGGCCCGGGCCCGGGCGCGGATGATCGAGGAGGTTATGGACACCCACTACGAGGCCATCACCTGGGGCCTGTCGGAGATCGCCTGGTTCCGCCGTGCGGAGGGCGACCTCGCGGTCACCCTGAAGACCGCCGCCGCGCAGCAGACCGGCCGGCTGCACGCCTGGCTGGAGAAGCAGCTGGGCGACGCCGAATGGCTGAACGGCGACACCTTCGGCTGGGCCGACCTCTGCACCGCCCCCTTCGTCCAGGGGGCCGTCGGCCACGGCGTGGGGCCTGCGCCGGACAGCGTGCTCGGCCGCTGGCTGGGCCGCGCCCGGGCGAGACCGTCGGTCGCCGCCTCGTTCAAGGCCGCGGCCGACGCGATCCAGGCCATGTCGGCCGTCGCCGGAATCGTCGACGCCGGCCTCTTCAAGCGCCAGTACCGTGACCACCGGCTGGAGTGGATGATCCGCTCGGGCGGCGTCGAGGTGGTGCTCAAGGGCCTGGAGAAGGACAACATCCGCTTCAACAGCGAAGCGGTCTGAGCGCCCCCGTGCGCGCCCATCCCGGCCAGGGCCGGGGCCCGGTCGCAAGAGCCGGGCGTCGGTCAGCATCCACAATGCCCCGGCTGCATCTGGTCCCTGGGATGCACCAGCGACGTGCAACAGCCTTCAGGCGCGGTACGGCGGAGCAGCCTTCAGTTCGGCCTTGGGGGATCGGGTCAGGCTCGCCGAGCCGTGTCGCGAGGGCAGTTCGAGCGAGCAGGCCGCGGCCGCCCAGGGGCGTTGGCGGAGAGCGTGCGTGACTTGCGCCCTGGGC